>JBKPSD010000023.1:0-23447 GCA_046734935.1 Nitrospirota bacterium | reverse complement strand
GATGAGACCGAGAAAGACGAGATGGCGCTCGATCTCAGGCTGAATCCGTCCCTGGCGCGGTGGCAAAGTCCGGCGTGCGACGGCGAGCACGCGCAGCGCCTGCTTCGCGTAGCTGCGTTCGATGTCCCGTACGAGTGCGCGATACTTGTCGTCGAGCGGCAAAAGGGAGCCGTCGTCGGCCGCATAGTGTGTCGAGCGTTGTAGTACTGCGCCGGTCGCACCTTTGACATATGCCTCCGTCTCGCCCAGCGTCAGCCGTACGACCGTCATCATTTTGCGTTCTGAATCGAACGGGAGTTCGTCAACGAACGGGTGCTCCGCTTCCAATGGCGCCTTTAACAGCCCGATTTTGGCGGCCGCGACCAGGATGGCCCCTTCCGTGGGGTCGCCGTCGATGTCCCATGAGCCCTCGCGCTCGCAGAGCGACGCGTGGTTGCTCAGGGCGCCGGCTGTGAGAAGCGCACGAACCGGGAGCGGAACCTCGGACAGTCGGCTAGCGGCCTCCTGAATGTCACCGGTCGCCACATATCCGTCGCCTGTCACCTCGAATTGCCGTCCTCCGACGAACAGGCTCAACACCGTCATCTCATTCCTGGTCAGCGTGCCGGTCTTGTCCGTGCACAGAATTGTCGTGGCGCCGAGGGTTTCCACGGCGGGGAGACGGCGAATCAGCGCATGTCGGGAGACCATCTTGATGACTCCAAGCGCGAGCGACATGGTGACGATGGCGGGGACGGCCTCAGGAATCGCTGCCACCGCGAGGCTCACGGCCGTCAAGAACATCCCCAGGATCGGTTCTCCACGAACAATCCCCAGCGCAAATACGGCGGCCGACACCATCAGCGTGAGCACGAGCAGGACACGGCCGAGTTCTTCCCACCGACGCTGAAAGGGCGTCGGTTCGCGCTTCGTCTTCTCCACCAACGCCGCGATCCGCCCCAGCTCCGTGCGGAGGCCCGTTGCGCTCACGATTGCACGCGCCCGTCCGGCGACGACGGCCGTTCCCTGAAACAGTTGATTTCGGCGCTCGGCCAGCGGCGTATCGGCCGGCAGCGGCTCGCAGGCCTTTTCTACGGGGAGGGACTCTCCGGTAAGCGGCGCCTCCTGGGTCTTCAGCCGAACAGTGTAGATCAGGCTCGCGTCAGCCGGTACACGGTCACCCGCTTCCAGTTCGATGAGATCGCCAACCACAACTTCGCGGGCAGGGATGCGTCGGCGCCGTCCATCGCGGATGACCCAGGCGCTTGTCTCCGACATGCGCTTGAGAGCGGCCAGTGACCGCTCCGCTTTGAATTCCTGTAGAAAGCCCAGGCTGCCGTTGAGGAGGAGGATTATGAGAATCGCAGTGGCATCGATCCATTCGCCGAGCCATCCGGAAATCAGGGCTGCGCCCGCGAGGACACCGATCATGACATTGGAAAACTGGCCGACGAACAATCGAACTAGAGATACCGGCGCCGCTTCGGGCAGGACATTTGGCCCTTCGACCGCCAGACGGTGGGCCGCTTGAATTTCGGAGAGCCCCTGTGAATTCTGGATGGATGATGCAGCGTTGAAAAGGGCCGAATCGGCGGGGAAAGCTGAGGGTGTCATGGCCACATCGGGATCGAAGAGAGGATCAGGATCAATAGGGCAACGGTCCAGCCTGCCGACGGCCTGTATCAAGGCAGTCAGGCTGAGCGGGATCCATGCCTAATTGGCGGCTTATTCATCGACCGCAATCATACATAGTCGCACCAGGGAGGCGCGTCAGGGCTTAACCGCGACCTTCAGGACCCCCTCTCGCTGTTCGCCAAAGATCCTGTACCCTTCAACGATGTCATCCAGAGAAACACGATGCGTCAGTAATGGTGTGAGATCGAGGCGGTTGTGCCTGACGATCTCCATCAGTCGGCGCATACGCTCTTTTCCGCCGGGGCAGAGCGTCGTGACGATGCGGTGATCGCCGATGCCGGCCGCAAATGCCTCGTAGGGAATCTGAAGTTTGCCTGAATACACGCCGAGACTCGAGAGTGTTCCGCCCGGCCGCAGCACTCGTAAGGCCGTTTCGAAGGTCGTCTGGGAGCCGAGCGCTTCGATCGCCACGTCCACACCGCCTGCGGATAACCGCCGCACTTCCGCTACGACATCGCATTCTCCAGGATCCAGCACCACATCCGCGCCCATGCGTTGCGCGACCTCAAGCCGTCTCGGATTGCGATCAATTCCGATCACCAGGGCAGCGCCCATGAGCTTTGCGCCGGCGGTTGCGCATAAGCCGATCGGACCCTGGGCAAACACCGCAACGGTATCGCCGACGCGGACGTCCCCCGATTCGGCCCCGCTGATACCCGTTGATGCAATATCCGCTAACAGCACAACCTGCTCATCGGTCAGCGCATCCGGAATTTTGGCGAGGTTGGCTTGCGCGGCCGGCACGATGAGGTATTCCGCCTGTGCGCCATTGATGGTGTTGCCGAACCGCCAGCCGCCAAGGGCTTCGTAGCCTTCACCATGGCCGCATTGAGAAAGATGACCGGAGAGACAGGCGCGGCATTGGCCGCAGGGCGTGATGGCACCAATCAACACGCGTTCGCCGGGGGCGTACCCATTGACGCCCGCTCCCAGCTCCACAATGACGCCGACCGGTTCGTGACCGATCACGAGGCCGGGCTTGACCGGGTATTCCCCGCGCACGATATGCAAATCCGTCCCACAGATCGTCGTCAGTGTGACACGCACCAAGGCTTCCCCAGCTCTCGGTTTCGGGATGGGTACCTGCTCAATAGCCGTCCGCCCAACGCCATGAAAGACGTGCGCACGCATGGTGTCCATTTCACACTCCCGATCGGAACATCGTCCGGTTAGTGGGTTTCGTATGATTCCTGCTTCACGACGTGTTCAGCTTCGAGCCAGTCCTTCAGGGCGTAGCCGTCGCGCGTCCGCGTTGCTCATAGAGCTCGTAGGCCGTGTCAGCGATTCGCTGCCAAGTGCTTTCCGCCACCCACACAGGTCTTTCCTTCAGTGGGTTGCCGCTGACGGCCCTGGATGTTCTCATCCTCGCGCGCCGTTCTCCTGTCGTAGCGAGTGTCATGAATTCTCCTTGTGCAACCAACAGAATGGATGGTTATGCGGCTCCGACGTTCATTAATAGCAGCTCGCCCCTCATGGTCGGATGGATGGTGCAGCGAAATTCGAACCGTCCTGGCCGCTCCGTGGTAAATCGAATGACGGCGTCCTTCCCTGGCTCGAGATAGGCGCCTTCAATGCCTCGTCCGTGCGTAATGACTCCGTTTCCTTCGACTTGAGTCAAGTGTCCCTGCAGCACGACGGAACTAAAGTCGTGCCTGATCTGATCCTTGTTCACGATCGTCACCATGACCGGCACGCCGGGCATCAGCGTGACGCCGCTTGCCACGAAGGTGGAATCCTTGATCGTCACCTCCACCTTTTGCTCGGTCTCACCGGCCGCCGGCGTCCATGCCGCACCGAGAAGGCATCCGAGCAGCAGAGATGTCATGAACTGTTTCATCCGAGTGCGCACAGTCATAATTCCCATCCTTTCTTTCGCAGGGAGTGGTTCACCGGCCTGTCAAGGCTCTCTCCGCTGCACAGGTCTGAATGACCGCCATGGCTTCGTCGACTGAGTTGACGACCCGAAAGAGATCCAGCGCCTCGGCGTCCAGCCGCTCGTGAGCGACCGCATCGGTCCGCAACCATTCCAAGAGTCCGGTCCAATAGGCGGCTCCCATGAGAATGATCGGGAACGGTTGCAGCTTCTGGGTGTGCATCAATGTGCTGATTTCAAAGAGTTCGTCCAGCGTGCCGAATCCGCCGGGAAAGAGCACAAACGCGCTCGCGTACTTCACGAGCATCACCTTGCGAACGAAGAAGTAATGAAATTTCAGCGCAAGAGTGGTGCAAATGTTGGTCGGCTGCTCGAGCGGAATATCGATGTTCAGGCCGACTGATTGCCCGCCCGCCTCGAAGGCGCCAAGATTCGCGGCCTCCATCACGCCAGGGCCGCCGCCGGTAATGACGGAATAGCCATTTCGTGCCAGCGCAGCACCCAGAGACAAGGCCGTCTCGTAGGACCACGACCCGGGCTTCGAGCGGGAGCTGCCATAGACTGTCACAGCCGGCAACACGCGCGGCAGGGCATCAAACCCTTCGACGAACTCTCCCATGATGCGGAACAGCCGCCACGATTCTTCCTTCGCGAGGGCATTGATCTGATAACGGTCCTGCATGGTGACCTGACACAGCAAGCCCGATGCCCCGACGGAGGGCCAATTTCCAGGCGCTTTTCGAGGGTGTTGGGCGAATGACGAGGCTGAATTCCACAGTTTTAGACAAGCTTCTGTGGCAGAACGGGGCATGCCTTGAGACAACTCCTACGCGCAGGCCTGCTTAGGGCTGAAACGCGGGCACTTGTCTTGCCTTCCGGACGCCCATGCTCAGCATCCGCTTTCTCGGCGCCGCCCAGACCGTGACGGGGTCCTGCTTTCTCGTCGAGAACGATTCACAGCGCGTCCTTGTCGATTGCGGTCTGGTTCAAGGACAGACGGAACTCACGGCCCGAAATCGCCTTCCATTTGAGTTCGATCCGAAGGCGCTGGACGCCGTCGTCCTGACGCACGCACATCTCGATCACACGGGGCTTGTGCCGAGGCTGGTGGCCGAGGGATTCCACGGCCGTATCCTTACGACTGGGATTACCAAGGAACTGCTGCCGATTCTTTGGGAGGACGCGGTCCGGATCCAAGACGATTCGCTCTACACGGAATCCGATGTCAATCACGCCATCGCCCGCTGTGAAGGACACCGATATGGGAAAATGGTTGAGTTGAATGCATCGTGTCGCGTCCGATTTTCCGACGCCGGGCATATTCTGGGCTCTGCCATCGTTGAGCTGTGGTTGGGCGGTCGGAAGATCGTGTTCTCCGGCGATCTCGGCCACCGTGGAAAGCCGATTCTGCGCGATCCAACCATCATTGAAGCTGCCGACACATTGGTGCTGGAATCGACCTACGGCGACCGGAACCACAAAGCGCTACCGGACACGATCAGCGAGCTCGGCCGCGTCATCCGCGAGACCCAAAACGTCGGCGGCACGGTGGTCCTGCCCGTATACGCGATCGGGCGAAGCCAGGATATTCTCTATGTGATCTATCAGCTGACATCCAGCGGCGTGCTTGACAAGCCACGGGTCTTCTTAGACAGCCCGATGGCGATCCGCGCGGCCGAAGTCTATGGTCGGCACATCGAGGCCTTCGACGAAGAGGCTGCCAATCTCATTCGAAAACCGCCGAAGAATCCACGCGCCCCGCAGGTCACCTTCACGGAGACCGTGGCCGCCTCGCGAAGCATCGGGCGCATCCGCCGGGCCATCGTGCTGGCCGGCAGCGGCATGTGCGAAGGCGGTCGAGTTCAGGACCATCTGGCGCGGTGCCTGCCCGATCCTGACTGCAGCGTGATTGTGACGGGTTATCAGGCGGAAGGGACGTTGGGGCGCAGGCTGGTTGACGGCGTCCCCCGCGTGACGATCCACGGAAAAATCATCGACGTGCGCGCCAAGGTCCATACCATTAACGGCCTTTCTGCACATGCCGATCAGGGCGGCTTGCTGGAATGGGTTGGGGCGTTCCAGGCGCCCAGGCCGCGAATATTGTTGGTGCATGGTGAGCCGGAGAAAATGGCAGCTCTCGCATCGGCCCTGCGCCGATGCCACGGAATCGATGCGGCCATGCCGAAATGGGGAGAGCGCGTCATCCTGTGAACCCTGACCAGATGAGCATGCGATCGATCGCGCGGCCCTTTTGGTCCATTCCCATCGACGAATTATATGGTCTCCTTGACTCCAAGCCGGAGGGCCTCGGTGCAGAAGCGGCGCGAGAGCGGCAAGCGGCTTTTGCGGGGTATATGCGGCTTCCCCGCAATGGGAGTAATTTTCGCCTATTGGTTCGACAATTCCGCAATCCGATCGTCGTTATCCTCCTCTCCGCCGCCTTGCTCTCCCTGTTTCTGGCAGACCGCACCGATGCGCTGATCATTTTCACAATCATCGCCCTGAGCGGCCTCCTGGGATTCTGGCAGGAGCACAGCGCCGCGAAAGTCATGGCTGCGCTGTTCGCGCTTGTCCGCATCAAGGCGGATGTCTGGCGCGATGGGACTGTCATTGAGGTTCCCGTTGAAGACATTGTGCCCGGAGACGTGGTCGAACTGTCGGCTGGTTCCACGGTTCCGGGCGACGCCGTGGTCATTGACTCGAAAGATGTGTTCATCGACGAAGCGACGTTGACGGGCGAGAGCTATCCAGCCGAGAAATCTCAGGGACTGCTGACCGCGGATGCGCCGCTTGCCGGGCGGAGCAACACCGTCTTCATGGGCACACATGTCGTCAGCGGCTGTGCGAGGGCCCTCGTGGTCCTCGTTGGCACCGACACGGAATTCGGCCGCATCGCGCGTCACCTCGCGTCTCGGGAACCTGAAACGGAGTTTGAACGCGGCGTCAGGCGCTTCGGGTATCTGCTCCTCGAAGTGACGTTGGTCTTGGTGCTCGTGATTTTCGCGATCAATGTCTGGCTCACGCGGCCGGTGCTCGATTCGTTGCTGTTTTCCATGGCGCTGGCGGTGGGCCTCACGCCGCAGCTGCTGCCGGCCATCATCAGCGTGAATCTCGCCTATGGCGCGAGGCGCATGGCCGCCCGGAAGGTGATCGTGAAGCGCTTGAACAGTATCGAAGATTTCGGAAGCATGAACGTGCTCTGCTCCGACAAGACCGGGACGTTGACCGAAGGAACGATGATGGTCCAGGCGGGGTTGAACGTGGCCGGTGATTCCAGCGACCGGGTCTTGCTGCATGCGTTCTTGAACGCCGTTTTTGAGACGAGTTACAGCAATCCGGTGGATGAAGCCCTCCGCAAGCATCCGGCTTGTGATACGTCCAACTATCGCAAACTGGACGAGCAGCCGTACGATTTCGTCAGAAAACGGCTGTCTGTTCTCGTCGCGACGCCGGAAACGCATCTCCTGATTACCAAAGGGGCGGTCGATTCCGTGCTTCGAGCCTGCTCGAACATGGAATCGCCGGAAGGACGGGTCGTCCCGTTGGACAGCGGAGCGACCGCCGTCAGTCAGCAGGTCTGCGAACTGAATGCCCAGGGATTCCGCACCATCGGCGTTGCGTATCGAGATATGAACCGGTTAGAGCGTATCGACAAATCACATGAGGCCGAGATGGTGTTCCTCGGCATCGTGGTCTTAGCCGCTCCACTCAAGGCAGGAATCACAGAGACGGTCGCGGCTTTGAGGCGTCATGGCGTCGCGCTCAAAATCGTCACCGGCGACCACCATCTCGTGGCCTCCCATGTGGCTCGCAAGGTCGAATTGGACGATGGGGGCCTGCTTACCGGCGAAGAGCTTCGCCACATGACCGATGATGCGCTAGTCCATCGGGGCACCGGCGTCCATGTGTTTGCCGAAGTCGAACCGAATCAAAAGAACCGTATCATTCAAGCGCTGAAACGGGCCGGCAACGTCGTGGGATACATTGGTGATGGGATCAACGATGCGCCGGCTCTCCATGCCGCGGACGTCGGTATCTCGGTCGAGGGTGCCGTCGACGTCGCCAAGGAGGCGTCGGATATTGTTCTGCTGGAAAAGGATCTGGCCGTGCTGGTGGACGGCGTCCGGGAGGGACGCACGACCTTTGCGAACACCCTGAAGTACGTTTTCATGGCCACGAGCGCGAACTTCGGGAATATGTTCAGCATGGCGGGTGCCTCGCTGTTTCTGCCGTTCCTTCCGCTCTTACCCAAGCAGATTTTGCTGACGAATCTCCTGACCGACATTCCGGAGATGACAATCGCGACCGATCGGGTGGACGTCGAGCTGATCGATCGGCCTCGGCGTTGGGACATCGGTTTCATTCGCAAGTTTATGCTGACATTCGGCCTGATCAGTTCGGTCTTCGATTATCTGACGTTTGGGGCGCTCCTTTGGCTCTTCCAAGCCACTCCCGAACAGTTTCGAACCGGATGGTTCGTCGACGTGGTATCGGCGTCCATGATTGTCCTGGTCATCAGAACACGGCGACCATTCCTGACGAGCCCTCCAAGCTCCTTTCTTGTCGCGTCCACCGGTGCGGTCATCGTCCTGACGATCTCGCTCCCATTCTTACCCGTCGCTGCGCCATTCGGGCTCACGCCGTTGCCGCCCTTGTTCATGATGGTCCTTGGACTGATCCTCGCCGGCTATGTGCTAGCGGCGGAAATGGCTAAGGCGCACTTCTATCGTAATGGGAGAGCCTAAGCATGCCGTCGGCCCTCCGTGGGCTCGTCACTCTGGACATCCGCAAACGGCTGATATGGGAGGCGTCGAGAGCTTTGAAGAGGAAATGCATCAACCGAGGCGAGTGCCAAGGCCATAACCTCAGGCAGGACTGAGCAGCTCCTGAACCTTTTGTTTGAGATCTGAAATACGGACAGGCTTATCAAAATAGGCCGCCACACCAAGGCCCAGAGCCTCTGCTTTTGTCTTCGCGTCCCCGAAGGCGGTCATGAGAATGATTGGGACGTCCGGGGCACATTTTCGAAGACGAGAGACATAATTCATGCCACCAGCCGGCATGCGAAGATCCGTGAGGATAAGTGTAGGTGCTTGATCCGTGATGTATCGAAGCACCTCGTCGCCGCTGCCCGCTTCGACGATACGAAGGCCCATCTCCGAGAGCTCATCGCAGAGAAGACTTCGCATATCGGGGTCATCCTCCGCCAACAACAAGACAACGCCGACTTCCGTATTTTTCATATAGATGAGCCTCTCTATCTGTGCGAATGCCCATTACATTAGCAATGGCCATACCCGAGAGGGGGCTCTGCTAAGTGAAGAAATAAGGCCAGACAGATGAGGTCAACGCGCGGCAAGTGGCGAGAAAGTCCTCATGATGGAAGCGATACTGGCGCAGGATGCCACAGGTTAAGATTAGGCGCGTTCGGTCGGCAGAAGAATCGTGAAAGTCGTGCCTTTGCCCGGTTCGCTGTCGACCGTAATGCTGCCGCCGTGCTCCTCGATGATCCCGTGCACGACGGTCAGGCCGAGGCCGGTCCCTTTCCCCACTTCTTTGGTGGTAAAGAATGGCGTGAAGATCTTGCCGAGATGTTCGCGGGGGATGCCATGGCCGGTATCGGCGATCACCAGCGCGACGACGTTGGCTTGTGGCTTGACCCTGACGTTTAAGGTCCCGCCCTCAGGCATGGCATGCAGGGCATTGATAAAGAGGTTGAGAAGCACCTGGCTGATCTGATCGGGATCAGCGTGAACCAACGGCAGATCGTCGGGAACCTCCGCCGTCACCTGGATCTGATGGCGGGCCATCCGTTCGTGCAGCATTTCCAGACTGTCTTCAACGATGTCCCTCACGGCCACCGCGCGCCGCTCCGCCGGTCGCCGGCGTGCGAATACCAGGAATTGATTCATGATCTTGGTGATGCGCTCGACCTGCGTGACGATGGTTTGCAGGCTCTGCTTCGCCCGTGCATCCTCGATCCGGCGCATGGCGAACTCGGCTCGTCCTAGAATGACGTTCATGGGCGTCCCGATTTCATGCGCCATTCCGGATGCCAGCGTGCCCAACTCGGCGAGCAACTCGGTCCGGCGTAGCTGTTCCTCAATCCGCTTGCGATCCGTGATATCCACGATCGACGCGAGCACTCGTGTTCCCGCCGCCGTCCGAATAGGATTCAAACCGATCTCCACGGAGATCAACTGACCGTCCTTCCGTAGTCCGAACAGCTCACGTCCGGCCCCCATCTGACGCGGCTCCGGCTTGTCAAAAAATTCCGCGCGGTGGTCATGGTGTGCGGCTCGCGAGGATTCCGGTACGAGGACCTCTACGGATCTTCCGAGCAGCTCTTCCCGGGAATACCCGAACTGCCTTTCGATTTGCGCGTTCACGAGCAGAATCGTCCCACGTTCATCGACCATGAGCATGCCGTGAGGAGCACCTTCGACAGCGACGCGGAACTGCTCCTCAGCTCTCTTCCGCTCCGTGATGTCCACGACGGAGGCCAGGATCCGCAGACCTCCTTCTGTGTGAATGGGGTTGAGTCCAATTTCGACGGGGAATTCAACGCCGTCTTTGCGAAGGCCGAATAGATCTCGGCCTTCTCCCATGCGGCGAGGCTCAGGTCGGGCAAAGAAGTCGGCGCGATGCATTTGATGCTTCTCTCGTACGCCATGGGGCAGCAGCATCTCCACAGGTTTTCCGATCAACTCATCACGTGAATACCCAAACTCTTTCTCGACCTGCTTGTTGACCATCAAGATCACACCCGATGCGTCCACCATGAGCATGCCGTTCGGCGAGGCCTCGACGGCGGTGCGGAATTCCGCTTCCGCGCGCTTCCGTTCGGTGATGTCCACCACGGAAGCCAGGACCACCGTGCCGTCATCGGTCTGGACCGGGTTCAGGCCGATTTCAATCGGAAATTCGGAGCCGTCTTTCCGCAAGCCGTAGAGCTCTCTTCCCTTGCCCATTGGTCTTGCGCTGGCGAGCTTCATGTAACGTTCGCGGTCGGCGACATGGAGAGGACGAAATCTGGGGGGGACGAGGACTTCAATCGATTGGCCGATGAGCTGGTTGCGATGGTACCCGAACTGCTGCTCAAGCTGACGGTTCACCAGCACGATGATCCCGTGACTGTCGACCATCAGCATCCCGCTCGGCGAGGCTTCGACGGCGAGGCGGAAAGGCTCTTCTGGTAAGCGGAACTCTGGCACCGGGCACCGATGGTCAGTCTTTGATCGTCTCGTCGGTGTGACGACCTTCCATTTCGGCAAGCTTACGGTAGAGGGTCTTTCGATCAATGCCCAGCGTTTGGGCGGCCTGGTATTTATTGCCGCCTGTTTTCTCGAGGATTTTTTTGATGTACTCCCATTCGACCTCTTGCAGCGGCAGGGTCCGCTCGGCCGCATCGTCGAGGACCCTGCGGTCTCCCCGGGAGCCTTGCACGGTCGCTGGTAAGTCTTCGGGCATGATCTTTTCCCCTCTTACCAGAGTCACGGCGCGCTCAATGATGTTTTCAAGCTCGCGCACGTTGCCGGGCCAAGGATAGTCGATCAACAGGGCAAGGGCCGATTCGCTGACACCTTCCAGCGGTTTTCGGTTTGTCTTCGTGCATTTGCGCAAAAAGCTTTCGACCAGGAGCGGGATGTCGTCGCGACGCTCTCGAAGTGGCGGCAGCCGAATCTCAATCACGTTCAGCCGGTAATACAAGTCTTCCCGAAAGTGCTTCGCTTTGACTTCGTCGCTCAAATTCAGATTCGTTGCGGCGATAATACGGACATCGACCGCGACGGACTTGGTGGACCCGACGCGGCGGATTTCGCGTTCTTGAATGGCCCGCAAAAGCTTCGCCTGCAGCATCAGCGGCAACTCGCTGATTTCGTCGAGGAAGATGGTGCCCTTTTGGGCCTCTTCGAACAGACCGAGCCGATCGGCCTTCGCATCGGTGAACGCCCCGCGCACATGCCCGAACAACTCGCTCTCCAACAACTGTTCCGGGATGGCTGCGCAGTTGACCGGGACGAAGGGGCTCTCGCGCCGGTCGCTGTTGTAGTGAATCGCCTTGGCGACGAGTTCTTTTCCCGTTCCGCTTTCGCCAGTGATCAGCACATTGCTCGGGCTGTCGGCCACCCGGCGGATCAACTCGAAGACCTCCTGCATCGGCCGGCTTTTTCCCAAGATTTGATGAAAGCTGTATTCCTTGTAGACCTCCCGGCGGAGATGCGTCACTTCACGTCGCAGCCGCACTTCCCGCACGGCTCGTCCGACAATTCGGAGGACGTCCTCGGTCTTGACCGGCTTGATGAGGTAGTCCGTTGCACCGCCCTTGATCGCCTCGATCGCGGTCTCGATCGTGCCGAACGCGGTCATCAGAATGACGCCTGTTTCCGGGTACCGATGTTTGATTTCGCTGAGGAGGGTCGTCCCCAGCATGCCTTTCATGCGCAGATCGGTGAGCACAAGGTCATATTGTTCCTCGGCCAGCACCTGGAGAGCCTTCTCTCCGCTCTCGGCTGTACCGACGCGATATCCCTCTCCTTCCAAGACGTCCGACAACAAGCTACGCATGTCGGCTTGGTCGTCGACCACGAGGATTTTGCCGGTTTCGCTAGGCGTCGTCATCAAATCCCGAAAGCAGAAAGGTAGCGGCAACGGTGATCGAAAGCAAAACTAAATACGCTTTTCATTGAAGAAAATCAACTGGGTGAGTGATTGACAGAACGCTTCAAGGCCGCGCCAGGTCTGCGGGAACAAGAGGCGGCGATTGCATGGTTCAGCCATACATTGCGGCTCCGCGCTTTCAGCGGGTGTCTTGCGCCTAAAAGAGCGGGTGCGGCGCGACGCCGAATTGCAAGACGGGAATCGATTCCCCGCCCATGTTGCCCACAATCCGCCAACGGCCGTTCTCCTTCCGCAGATAGTGAATTTCCTCATACCAGCTGTCGACGGGTGAGCGCAGCGTCGTATCTTTGGACGTGCCCCACATGACACCTGAGCACGTCATCTCGGCGATGAGCTTTCCGCCGGTTCCCACCATGCGGACGACCGAGAATGTATGGAAACTTTCCAGTTCCTTGTAGTGGTCGAAGAGTTGCTTCCAAATCTTCCGAACATCGGCCTTTTTGAGTCCATGGTACAGATAGTCGTCGGAATACAGCGCCATGATCTTATCGACATCGCGCGCCTGCATGGCGTGCTCTGCCTCCTCGAACGTCCACACGAGCTCCTTGAGCGTCTCTGAATCCACCTCCTGAATCACGCCGGCCAGCAACTGCGTTTTTGCGTCGGCTGCTGTTGGCAGCCCAACACATAGGCACACCGTGAACACGATAAGACATCCGAGTCGGAGCAACACTGCGTTCATAATTGGCCTCCTCCTGTATGGCGCACTGTGAGTACGAGCATGGGTTCTGCAAGGTAGAGACCGACCGTCAACGCTTGGCCTGGCATACAGTGATTCGCTTGTTGAATCTAGGAGTCCCACACGTTCGAGAGCGTTGAGCGATCATCCGACTGTGGCAAAAATCAGCAGCATGGGGGCCTAGCGGTGGAGAATCGCAGCAGGGCGGTGCGCGGCCCGAATCAGCCATGTCCGCTTATGAATTCGAGAGACCTGGAGCCGGAAGCAACTATTGGTCTTAAAAAAGAGCTGGGTAAATAGCGGGGTTTCGTCAGACGGCAAGCGCATAGGAGGAGCGGGGGCCGGGTCTGGAGAGCTTCGCTCAAGTCTTGAAGCCTTGGAGGGGTTTTAGGCTTCCCGCTCGTTCCGGCGGGCGTGCTCACCGCCCCTGCGCTCGGCCTCTCTCTCAGGAGTGTTCCTCTCACCGAGGCCTCCGCTCACTTTATAGATAACCGTGCTTTTGTTGCGGTCAATCCCGCTTCTTCTTTACGCCTTCGGTGACTGTGCGATTGCGTAATCGCTTGGTCAATTCCGCATAAGATTCTGAGCCGATGATTTTGTCGAACTGGCTCCGATAATTCTTCACCAAGCTCACCCCATCGGCGATGATGTCGTAGGCATACCAGCGACGATCCTTATTGATCAGGCGATAATCCATCGGAATCTCAACCTTATTGGACACCAACTTCGTGCGCACCTCGGCGAATTGGCCCTCCAGGCGTTCGCCGAGATAGTGAACTTTCTCTCCGGAGTAGCCTGCGATCTTTCCGGCATATCGATCGGAGAGAAAATTCTTGAATAAATCCACAAATTCCTCGCGCTCGGCGTCCGTCAAGCGGCTCCAGTGAGAAGCGAGGGTGCGCTTGGACATTTCGCGATAATCAAACCGGCGGCTGATGGTCTCTTCCAACAGTCGGCGGCGTTCCGCCTGTTGGGAGGAAGCCTTGAGCGAGGGCTCCTCGAGGATGCGGAAGACCTCTGTCAGGACCACTCGGACTGCCTCGGTCGGGGTTTCAGCTTTGTCTTCTTCCGACCATAGTGTGTTCGGAGGTGGAACGACGGCCATCAGCGAAGCAGCGAGAGCAGCGGCCGCCGCGACTCTTCGCCATGCGCCGCCTCGCACGTCATGCAACGTTGAATGCATGGTCACGACAGTTCTAATCCAGCACGAAGGTCACCTTCAGATCGACGCGATACAGGGAAATCTTATTGTTCTCGATGACGACCTGTTGTTCCTTCACCCAGGCGCCTTTGATGTTGTGAATCGTTTTAGACGCTCGGACGATGCCGCTTTGGATCGCGTCCTCAAAGCTCTTGGTCGATTCGCAGCTGATCTCGATGATTTTGGCAACTGACATGGGCACCTCCTCCTTGAGTTAGCACAGTGGGAATGCGCCGCCATTGTAACTTGCCGCCTGTTTATCATTTCTTGCGTCGGAGATGAAGAGGCTGCGGGTGGAATAGTCTCAACCATGAAGCCATGGGAACGAAGGCAAACCCCAATATTCCCCGTGGATTGTGGAGAATAGAATATCCCTCGCGTTTCTGCTGCGCGTCTCTGGTTTGTCGCGAGATGGCCGGCAGACTGACGAGGGACGAGATTCGTGGGATACGCGGGGACGATCTCGGTCAAGGGCTGCTGCGGGGGGGAGTCGGGGGCGTCAGCACTCATGGTGAATTAGCCTCGAAGTAACTCCGGTGAGGATCTGTGTGTGAACCTGTTGGCGATGAGCTTCCGGGTCTCCTCCGCCCCCAGTAACACGAATGCTCCCAGCGCCAGCGGACCAAAGATCCACAACGGCAGCGGACCGGTGCCGAAGAGATTGTTGCCGACTGGGGTATAGCTGATCAGTGCCAGAAGCATCAACTCGACGGCGATCCCCCAATAGATCAACGGATTCGTCAACCAGCCGATGGTGAAGACGGAAAGATTCGCCGAACGGCAGGCAAAAACGTTGGCCACCTGCGCGAACACGATTCCGGCGAGCGTCACGGTAGTGGCGCTCCTCAACAATGGAGAAGACCACTCGAGATGCGCGCCCCAGCTCCAACCATTGGCGAAGAGATACAGGAAGAACCCTCCCATCGCCAAGAGGGCCGAATTCAGGCCCAAGAACAAGTAGGCTCTGAGCAACAGTGGTTTGCTGAGCAAGCGCTCAGTTCGCGGTCGCGGCGGGAAATCCATGATCCCAGGATGCGGCGGCTCTGCGCCAAGCGCAATGGCCGGCACCATATCGGTTCCAAGGTCGACCGCCAATACTTGCGGGATGGTCAGTGCCAGTGGAATGCCGAAAAAACCATATCCCAAAAATGGCACGACTTCAGGGACGTTGCTGACAAGCACATACGTCGCGAACTTCCGAATGTTGGCAAACACGGCGCGTCCTTCCTCGATCGCATTGACGATCGTGGCGAAATTGTCGTCCAGCAGGACAATGTCGGCGATTTCTTTGGCGACGTCCGTCCCGGCGACGCCCATGACGACGCCGATGTCCGCCTTCTTGAGCGCCGGGGCATCGTTGACTCCATCACCGGTCACCGCCACGACTTCGCCCATGTCCTTCAGCACAGAGACGACGCGCATTTTGTGTCGGGGAGCCATTCGGGCGAAGACCGGTTCCGGTTCCCGCGTCAGGGAAGGGGTCAGCAGCTGGCGCAGAGCCTCATCACCCATCCGGTCGAGGTCTGCGCCCTCAACGACGGGTACAAAACCGGTGGCGTCCCGCGCGCCGCGCCTCGGCGCCAGACCGATCTTCCGCGCAATCGCCAGCGCGGTGTCCGGATGATCCCCAGTAACCATGACCACGCGGACGCCGGCCCGGCGGCATTTGGCCACGGCCTCCGGGACCTCACGGTGCGGCGGATCCATCATCGCCACCAGCCCCAAAAAGGTCATCTCCGCTTCGATCGTCTCGACCTCGATCCGTTCCGGCTGGTGGGCCACCTCTCGCCTGGCTACGGCGAGCACACGGTACGCCTGCTCGGCGAAGGCCCGGCTTTCGGTCAGGATCCGGCGCCGCTCGTCCGGCGTCATCGGCACGGTCGCGCCTTGTCGTTGGAGCCTGCTGCAGAGATCCACGACGGACTCCGGCGCCCCCTTCGTAAACGCGATCACCCCGCCTTCATACCAATGCAGGGTGCTCATTCGTTTCCTGTCCGCGTCGAACGGGAGCTCCCCCAGGCGACGCAGAGGAGGCCCGTGCGCCAATCCGTGCTCCATGACGAAGTCGAGCAAGGCGACCTCGGTGGGATCTCCGATGTGGACAAAGCGGCCGTCGGGGCGGCGGACACGTTTTGTGCTATGGCAATGCAGCAGAGCGTCAAAAAAGAATTGCCACGGCTCGGCATCGCCGGCGTTGACGATGCGGCCCCGCGTGAAGAAGCAGCTCTCGCGTGATTCGACCACAAGCCCGTCGATGTAGAACCGGTCCACTTTCATGCGGTTTTCGGTCAGTGTCCCCGTCTTGTCGGTGCAAATCACCGTCGTACAGCCGAGCGTTTCGACGGAGGCCAGCTGTTTGATCAATGCATGACGCTTCGCCATGCGTTGACTCGCCATTGCCAGCGACAATGTGACGGTCGGAAGCAGTCCTTCCGGCACGTTGGCGACGATGATGCCGATGCCGAAAATGGCGCTGATCCAAAAACTCAGCCCCGTCAGCAGGCCAATAGAGAAGAACGCCGTTCCCATCGCGAGCGAAATGGCCGCGACGATGCGGGTGACCTTGGCGATCTCTTTCTGAAGCGGACTAAGCGTGGTGTCCACGGTCGTGGTGAGATGGGCAATTTTGCCGAACTCGGTGCGCATCCCTGACGCGAAGACGACGGCGCGACCATGGCCGGAAAGGATCGTTGTTCCTGCGAACACGAGGTTCGGCAGATCGAGCCAGTGGCCGTTCTCTTCAGGGTCGGCGGTGCGCCGTTTGGGTTTCGATTCACCGGTGAGGGCAGCGGTATCGACTCGTATGCCGGCGACTTCGATGAGGCGCGCGTCGGCCGGTACCCGTTCTCCTTCCTCTAAAAGGAGCACATCGCCGGGAACCAGCTCACTTCTCGGGATGCCAACCGATTGCGAGTTGCGCACCACCCACGCCGTCTCCGGCAGTAAGCGTCGCAGCGCTTGAAAAGCCTGTTCCGCTTTATATTCCTGCAGGAAGGCGAAGACGGCGTTGACCGCGATGACGGCGAGGATTGCCCACCCCAACGTCGCCATGCCCTCACCCGGCTTCATGAGTTCGGCGACAAACGCAAGTCCGGCTGCGATCCACAGCAGCACAGCGAGAAAGTGGGTGAATTGGCGGATGAGCCCCCGCAGCGCCGAATACCGGTGCGGCGCCGCCAACACGTTTGGACCGAACTCTCTCAACCGGCGCCCGGCTTCTGCCGTCGTCAGTCCGCCGTCGACCGTTTCGAGCCGTTTGAGGACGTCATCCGCCGACAGGCGGTGGATGTCGTGGTACCCAAATTCAGGCACGCCCGCCTCGCACGATTAAGACCGAGCAGGGTGCGTGACGCAGCAGACTTTCAGAAACGCTCCCCAGATGCAGCCGCTCGCTCCTTGTTAAGCGGCGCGAGCCGACGACAAGGAGATCGGTGTCGTCCGCCTCTACGTGCTTGATGATCGTGTCGATGACGTGGTCCATTTTCACCGTCGTCGTCGCCGTCCATCCCTCTTTGATGAAGTCGTCACGCAGGCTGTTGATCATGCGGGTTGTTCGCTCGATGACTGGTTCCATCAGCGCGGAAAGTTGCGATGCCGACAAATAGCGAGCGGCTAACTCCGAAACGGGGCTTTCCGCGGAAGAGAGAATGGTCACCCTGGCCGGATCGCAAAGAATGTGAGAGCGCAGAAACTGCGCAGCGATGCGGGAGGGTCTCGAGTCGTCCACCGCCAGCGTCACGCGGCCAAGGCTCGAGAGTGCTTTTTTGACGACGAAGACGGAGCAGGGAGCCATTGCCGTGACCCGCCGCGACGTGCTGCCCAGCAAAAACCCTTTGATGTCGCTCAATCCTCGAGACCCCATCAGGACGAGATCCGCTCGGGAACGATAAGCCTCTCGAGCAATCGCCGGCGCAATCGGACCGTGCGTTAAGATCCGATGGAACACTGTTCGAGAACCGGTCCCCGCCTGTCCGAGCGCGACCTTCGCCGTTCGCTCCGCGTCGCGAAGAATAAGTCGGCCGGCTCTTTCCATCGCACGGAGCGCCCGCTTATCCAGAGCGGAAGTCTTGCTGCTCCGCGACTTCCCATCCACCACATGCATGAGCGTCACATGCTTAGGTTCCCGCTCCGCGAATGCTTGAAGTGTCTGGACGCCCCAGTGTGAATATTCCGACCCATCGACCGAACAGATGATCCGCATGAGGCCCTCCTGATTGCCGTTCCGCGCACAGTGGTTGCATTGGACGTGCCTCGTCATCATCGCTGTGGACAAGGAAAAGGGCTCAATACCGCGGAGTTTCAAGATGACCCATCCGCCATACCGACGACGGTTGTCGCTTTTTGCGGCAGTAGGGGGAACGTGCTGGGGTGATTGGCGTCAATCATTCGTGGAAGATGGAGGCGGTGGGGGGATGAAAAATCCAAAGAGGTTGACTATGTACAAGCACATCATGCTTGTCTCGACTCTCTGGGCTTCCCTCTCTCAAGGGCCGATCTACGCTGAAGAGACCTCGATAGCGCGGGTGGCTCCGTCTGGCGAGTTTTTGGAGCTGCAGCGGTCAGGTGACGGACAGATCGTGAAGGATTATCTCCCGCTTCATCAGAGTGGGAAGATCCGCTATTTCAGCGCCGGTGTCGGGTTGGAAGAACGTGGGGCGGAATATCCACCGTTCTCGTTGAAGCTCGTCTTCACGGCGGGCGGGAAACCCTATTTGACCGGGGTCGAGGTGAGCATTCGGATCTCGCAGGGGGAAACCGCCGTCAGTATTCCCAAGGAACACATTGAAGGACCCTGGTTGTTTGTCGACCTTCCCACCGGAGTCTATGACATCACGGCGACGTATGGCACGCTGAAGCGGTCGGCGAAGGGCGTGAAGCTCGTCACAGGAAAACAGAAGACGCTGTATTTGCGTTGGCCGGAAGACGCAGGCGCGACAGTCAACCTATCGAAGGAATAGCGATCTGCCCAAACCACCGCTGTCGTAGGAGGAGAAATGGCGACGAAGACGATACGTGCCAAAAAGTCGATTCCGGACTTTGCCTCTTTAACGGTCAAGGATGCGATGGAAAAGCAAGTGCAGTATGCGCGTCTGAACACGAAAGGAGATGTGGTCGCTTCCCTCATGACGAAAGGATTCGGCGCTGTGCCCATCGTCAACGGCGGACGACGGCTGGCAGGCATCGTCAGTGAGCACGACCTGCTTGCCGCCATCGATGACGGGTACCAGTTGGGCCGCGTCACCGCCGCCGACGTGATGACCGGCAATCCGTATTCAGTGCGGCTCGAAACGACGCTCGGCACGCTCGTCCATGTCCTCCGCGCCAGCGACCTCGTCCGCGTGCCCGTCGTCGATGCCAACAACAAACTGATCGGCATTATCGCCAGGCGCGATCTGCTGCGGGTATACCTGTCCGGCAGTTCGGCAAAAAGAAAGTGAGAAACAGCCATGCGACAAACAGAATTCTACATGAGTCAGTGCGATCCCAAAACGCTGACGGTCGGACAGCTCATGCAGGACGCCGTCACGGTCTGCACGTCACGCACCGATGGTTCAACGATTGCCAGTCTGATGACACGCCGTAACTTCGGCAGTATGCCTATCGTAGAATCCGACGGGACGCTTGTCGGAATCGTGAGTGAGTATGATCTTTTGCAGGCGATGAACGAGGGCCGTGATCTGAATAAGATTATGGCAACCGAAATTATGTCGGCTCACCCGGTAACGGTGACCGAGGATCAAACGTTGCCGCAGGTGGCCGAACTCTTCCAGGATCGCTATATCACAAGAGTTCCCGTCGTCCGAAACAAGAAATTGGTTGGCATCCTGGCTCGGCGAGACTTGCTGTTCGGCTATTTAAAGGCCTCTAAAAATTGGTTTTGGACAAAAGAGCGCCAGGAATCTTGAATGGGGTCAAGCCGTCCAAGGCAAAGGGGCGGTCGTTGAGTCCAGCGCTTCGACGGCGGTGCTGCATGGTTCGCCATGGTTGCCTCGGTGGTGCCGCCGCCGGCCGTCGCTGACGCTCGAGGAGCCTTCATACTTATCCGCCAGTGCCGGAGAGAGGGCTGACGACGGTCGCTTGCGGGCCTTTCCGGCCTTCTTCAAGATTGAACATCACCTCGGTTCCGTCTTCTAACTCGCGGAACTGCATTCCCTGCAGCGCGTTCTTATGGAAATACACTTCGCTGCCGCCCTCTTTGAGAATGAACCCGTATTGTTCCTTTGGAAACAGTTTGCTGATGACGCCGCGGAGCGGCGGGACCGGCGAGGGCCGCTCTTTCGTGTTCGCGCGCTTCCCGCGAAACTTCCGAAGTTCAAGGGACACGGCCTTAAAGGCCTGGCGAATCGCCTCTTCGAACGTCTTGTTCTCTTTCCGGGCGGTAAACGTGTGCCGACCCGGAAGCGATACGACAACGAGCGCTTCTGCGACATTCGACGATTTCTTGTGATGCGGATTCTTGGTCAATGTGACGCGCCCATGCGTGAGGTCCTCACAGCCTCGCTGGAGGTCGGCCATGCGCGCCTCGATTTCATTTTTCCAGCGTGGTGTCATACCGACGTTGCGGCTCTCAATAGCGACTTTCATATGTCCTCCCTCATGGTGTTTGCTGGTGGGATTCAGCAAACGACATGCCTCTCGTAGAGAAAGGCTTGCAAACAAGCTCGAGCACGTATATCCGGCGTCTTGCTGCGCCGGCCGGCCGTATTCCTGCCGGCGGTGACGCATTTTCCCTCATCCCGGGTCCGTCACTGCAGCCGAACGCGACAGTGGGAAGCGGACGGCAATCTAGCTAGAGGTTGCCAGATCGATGACCATTGGCATAGGGTTGGCGTACCGAACGACGATGCCCGCTCTTAAGAAACGATCCATTGACGCGTATCTCCGAAGCCGCTTTGGCCCAAAGACGGCGCTGATCTCCTATGGGCCGATTGGAAAGGAAAGTTCGAAGGGAACGTATAAACGATATGGCTATGGATCGCCGGTCAAGTTGACGTTTCGCGTGGGAAGAATCCGTCGAGCTGCCGTCCTTGAAACGATGAGCCCTGGCCCTTTCGGGCATGAGCACATGGCGGACCGAGCGCAGGCGGTCTTGTGGGACTATGACACCTACGGCAGGCTGCCTGGCCATGTAGAAGCGCTCGATGTGGGCGCCTTCACGGCGCGTCGCGAGCTGTTTTCCGTCGCCAAGGCGCGCGAATTTTTCGTGCTCACACAATGGGTTGAAGGAGCCAGCTATTACGACGATCTGCGTCGTCTCGTCGACGGCGGCGCGTTGAGAACGCTCGATCGGCGACGCACGAAAGCACTGGCCACGTACTTAGCCACGATCCATCGGCGGAAGCGTCGGGATCCTGCTCTCTATCGCCGCCGGCTTCGCGAATTGATCGGTCATGGCGAGTGCATTATGGGCCTCACGGACAGCTATCCGCTCCCTTTTGCGTTCATCACGCAGGATGTGCTGAGGCGGATAGAGGAAGCCTGCAATCAATGGCGGTGGCGGCTGCGTGATCGGACACATCGACTTTCGCAAGTGCATGGTGACTTTCACCCGTGGAACGTGCTCTTTCGAAAGAACACGGATTTTTCCGTCTTGGACCGATCGCGGGGCGAGTGGGGAGAGCCGGCCGACGACGTGACGTCCATGACGATCAACTATGTATTTTGGTCTCTCTGCCTCCATCGCCGCCTGAAGGGCAGCTTTGAGGTGCTGTTCCGGCTGTTTTGGGACACGTATTTAGAGCGGAGCGGGGACAAGGAGCTTACCATGGCGGCCGCGCCGTTCTTTGCTTTTCGTGGGTTAGTGATCGCCAGTCCAGTCTGGTATCCGAAGCTTCCTATGGAGGTCCGGCAAAGGCTGTTTCTGTTTATGGAGAATGTGCTTCGTGACCCGCGCTTCGATCCCGCGCTCGTCAACGAGTATTGCGGTATCTGATCTCACATTGGGCAATCCATGGATCACTCGAAGGCATTTGCGATCTGGATCACAGGATTGCCGGCGTCCGGAAAGAGCACGATCGTCAAGGCCTTGCGGTCGGAATTCGAGGCGCTCGGTCTGACCGTCGAAATCTTGGAATCCGACGAAGTCAGGCGGCTGCTCACGCCGCAGGCGACCTACTCAGCGGAGGAACGCGATCTTTTCTATCGGGCGTTGGCCTTCACGGGTCAACGCCTCGTTGACCATGGCGTGACCGTTGTCTTCGACGCGACGGCCGTCCGGCAAGCATATCGCGATTTGGCGCGCAGCATGATTCACCGCTTCCTCGAGGTGGCGGTCGAGTGCCCTCTCGAGGTGTGCATGGAGCGGGATCGCAAAGGCACGTATCAAAAAGGGTTGCGCGGCGAATCCAGCACCGTTCCCGGTTTGCAAGTTCCTTACGAATCGCCAGCGAATCCCGATCTGCGCATCGACACCACGAGAGTGTCGGCTCTGGAGGCGGCAAAACAGATCTGTGAGATAGTCCGAGAACGGTTTGCTGACGCTTAGGCGGCCCCAATGAGATGGCGTGCAAACCATTGCAGCGCTTGCTCTGCCACTTGTTCAAGCGTTCCCGGTTCTTCGAACAAATGTGTGGCTCCCGGGATGATGGTGAGCTGCTTAGGGCAGCGGAGGAGCCGGTACGCCTGTTGATTCATCTCGACGACGGGCTCGTCTTCCCCGCCGACCAGCAGCAGGGTGGGCGCGGCCACGTCAGGTAAGTACCGTTCCGCAAGATCGGGACGTCCACCGCGCGACACGATGGCGCCGACCTGAGAGGGGGCGCGTGCGGCTGCTTGCAAGGCTGCGCCGGCGCCTGTGCTGGCGCCAAAATAGCCAAGAGGCAGAGGTTTCGTCGATCCGTGCTTATTCAACCAGGCGCTGGCCACGAGCACGCGATTGGCCAGCAAATCAATATCGAACACGTTCCGCCGATCGTGCTCCTCGTCACTCATCAATAGATCGATCAATAGGGTGCCGATCCCTCCCTGCTGAAGATGGTAAGCGACGAAGCGGTTTCGCGGACTGAACCGTCCGCTTCCGCTCCCGTGTGCGAAAAGGACGATACCCGTGGCGTTGGGCGGCATCCCGAGAAAACCCGAAAGAGAGATGCCTTCTCCCGTAATGGTGACCACCTGCTCTTGGTATTGAGACGCCATACGCGCCGGTTTTATGTGTGTACGGAATCGGGTGCTCGACGATCAAGTCTGGCTGCGTGGTCGTCTTTTTCCGGCGATATGCGCTATATGCACTCTCGTCATCGCGATGCGCTGTGCTTACGTGAATGTGACGTTGCAGTCATGAGCGCGTTCGCGTCTCATGTCGAAGCTAGGGGTGTTGGGGCCGGCCTATGGATGGAAGC
>JBKPSD010000022.1:0-8264 GCA_046734935.1 Nitrospirota bacterium | reverse complement strand
AACGAGGGCATGCATCCGTGGAGAACTGCGCGTCCCCGGGAAAAAGCCGCATGGCCCGTTCATTCTCCGGTACAATTCTTTCTCGCATTCCTTCTCTTGACTCCATGCTTCTTTCCATAATCAACCTCACGTCGCTCGGTTACGGTGTTATTAATGAGTTTCGTAGATCTCCTCGTTCACGATGAATTCGGCATCAAGCCAATCCCGCAATGCGTAGCCTTGGCGGCGCCCTCGCTTCTCATAGAGCGCATAGGCCTCCGCCGCGATTCGCTGCCACATGCTTTCCGGCATCTCGATGGTCAAGTCTTCTGGTCCCGTATAGATCGGTGTTTTTGTCGTTGGCGTTGCAACTGCCATAATTCCTCCTTGAAGGCGACCATCCTTTCGTCCAGTGCCGCCTATAAGCCACTTACTCGCATGAATGGTTTCGAGCCGTCCTTTCAAAGTTCTTTCAGTTATAGACACAGCTACGACACGGAGTTCATGGCCCAGGTGATGACCAACAACATTCCTCCTATGATGACCGGAAACAACAGGACTACGGTTATGTCCGCCATCTGTTCACCTTCCTTTCCAAGAAACTTTCTTCATATCCTTCGATCGTGTGCCTAGGTAGGAAGGTAACAGAGGTAAATGAAGCCGTCGTGAATGGATCGTGAAGAGTTGTTCATCAAAACCGTATCAAACATTCTTCTTTAACCACGTCATGAGCCTTGTCACATAGAGTGTGTACAGTCATGTCTACTGCCAGCCGACCTTGCGGCAACTCCGAGGTCTCGAGGAACAAGCCTTTCAATCCCGACGCCGATCTTTCTCTACTCATTGGTGACGTTGAGTATTCCAATCCGCGAGAAACTTTTGTTCGCCCATATCGGTCAGTGGATGCTTGATTAGCTGTTGGAACACCTTGAACGGCATGGTGCAGATATCGGAGCCGGTTAAGGCAGCCTCAACGATCTGCTGGGGATGACGCACACTTGCCACGAGTACAAGGGTCCTGAAGTCGTAGTTTCGGTAAATCCTCACGATCTGACGTACCAGATCGATTCCGTTCGAGCTAATGTCATCCAATCGGCCAATGAACGGAGAGACGCACCACGCTCCGGCTTTCGCAGCCAGCAACGCTTGTGTTGGCGAAAAGCACAAGGTCACGTTGATCTTGATGCCTTCGGCCGCCAGCCGTTTCGTCGCCTTGAGTCCCTCTGGATTTGACGGGACCTTCACCACGATGTTCTTGTGGATTTTGGCCAGTTCTCTCCCTTCCTTGACCATCTCTTCAGCTTCGACACCGACAACCTCGACGCTGACCGGGCCATCCACGATGGCGCAGATCTCTTGAAGCGCCTCGCGAACATTGGTTCCTTCCTTGGCCACAAGCGACGGATTCGTCGTCACACCGTCCAGTATGCCAAGCACTGATGCTTCCAGGAGTTCTTTTACACTGGCAGTGTCTAAATAGAGTTTCATCGCCTCACCTCCTTGCTGGCTGACATCCTAGAGATCTCCCTATCCGCCACCCTCCGAAGGGGTGGAGGATCGCCGGGCCGTCGCCTTACGAAAACTTGGTCGGAAATTGCGTTGCCAACGCCGTCGTCAGGGCATCCGCGATCGTATAGACATGCTGGCGCATCACGTCCCAGGTCTTTCCTTCGTCGGCATAATCTTTTTCCTGAAACTGCGTGATTTGCGCGATGTGATGGGCCCCATGGGCCGCAATCAGGCCACGAACCGTCTCTCTAGGAAGGTACGGATTCGCAATGCTGAGAAATACGGAAATGTCGTCGGCGTTGGACGCCAATTGAGCAAGTGCTGCCTCCTGCTGCAGGGAATTACCGGCGACGCTACCCTCTGAATAGGCCTTGACTGCCCCATAGTGATCGGCCAGTAAACGTTAAAAGTTCCTCTGATGCAGCGTCGCCGTAGAACGGCTGTATCGTATTCGCGATCTGCTTCGCATTCGCCAGGACTTCTTTTTCAGCCGCATCGCGCGCCGCCGGGTTATTCATCGCGTCATCCCATACGACGTTCCGGATCCAGAAGATGTGACTGACCCAGAGATCGCGGAGCGCCTCCCTTGTCTGCACCATCTTTGCCGTCTCCTCGTGAGGCGAAGACTGCGTGTGGGTGGAATGTGTGCAACCAGTCATGATAAGCGAGAGACCAAGTACGCCTATTGAAAGAAAATGATGAGCCATGACAGACCTCCTCAGTAAGTTGACGCCAAGGCTTCAACAAACCTTAGCCGTACTGGGAGGATAACCTTGCGTGATGATGCTTCCATGAAAGGATAGTGAAGACTTCTTCATTCTCGCGAGGCGCTTAAGAAAGGAGGCCGGTGCGGTAAAGCCCGACCTGGCCGGACGGAAGAGGAGTGCCAGAGGCTAGAGCGATGACTCGTGCGCTTCCGCAAATGGGAAACGCAGGACAAAAGCGGACCCCTGGTCGACTTGACTGATTACCGAGATGGCTCCACCGTGGGCTTCCACAATTTCCTTCACGATTGGAAGTCCGAGTCCGGTGCCGCCGGAATCCTTTGCTCGTGCCCAATCAGTGCGATAGAACCGCTCGAACAGATGAGGCAGGTGTTCTGATTCGATCCCGTGGCCCGTATCCTCGACCGTCACGTTGACCCACTGGCCCTCGGTCTGCACGCGCACGGTGACTGTCCCACCCGACGGGGTATAGCGAAGCGCATTGTCGAGCAAATTGATCAACGCCTGCTTGATCCATTGGGCATCGCCCTGGATGAGCGGAACAGATTGAACATCGACGCTCAATCTGATGTGGCGCTCGTCAAAAAGGATCATCAACTCGGCAATGAGATCCTTAATTAAAGAGTCCAGAGAAAGTGGTGTCACATGGAGAGGAGGTTTGTCGCTCGTGAACTTTGCCAAGGTCAGCAACGATCGCGTCAGCGCGATGAGTCGCCCCACTTGTTCGAGATTATTGAGGAGCACTTCGCGATACTCCTCAGCGGTCCGGGCCTTGAGGAGCGCAACCTCCAGGTGGCCCTGCAAGACAGTCAATGGCGTTTGCATTTCATGAGCGGCATGGTCGACAAATCGACGTTGACTTTCTACGCCCCGCTGAAAACGGTCCATCACAGAGTTGAACGCCTGCGTGAGTCGACGAAATTCCTGATACGGTGAGTCCAGAACCAATCGTTTCCCCAAGTCGGCTGCGCACATCGCCTCGGAGCCAGCGCTCAATCGTTCGATCGGCGTCAGAATTGTGTTGGCCAGCCACCCACTCGCTGTCCAGGCTAGGACCAGGACAATCCCCGAACCCACGAGGAGCAGGATCACCAGGCCGTTCAGGGATTCTCGGTAAAATACGAGGGATGCTTCCGCATGCAGCACGTACCGCAACCGGCCTTCAGGTGGAATGGGAAGAAACAAATGCCGTATGGGCGTGCCTTCGACCGATTCAACCGTCTCAAACACCGTATGTCCGAGACGAAGCCGTTGCAAGACGGTGTCGCCGGGAAGCGGGTGCCTTGCTACTGCTTGGGGCCCTTTCCATACCACTCGGCCGTCAGGGGAGAAAATCATCAGGGAATGAGCGACCTCTTGCAGTTCGCGCTGATGTTTGTCATTTCCGGCGACCTCGGCAGCGAGCGCGTACTCATCATTTGAACTATCGATGAGTTCGGGATGCTGCTCAACGATCTTGGCCAGTGTCTGCGCCAATCCCAACAGGCGGCCATCCACATAGCGGCGCAATAAGGCCTCGCCGCCGGCGTACACCAACAATGAAAAGAAAAGAAGGAGGCCTGCCAGGAGAATCAGCCCGGAGTGGCGGATCAAGCCACGCAGAGACTTCATGTGACCGGTTCCGGGTCTTGTAGCATATACCCTGCGCCTCGCACGGTCGCGATCAGCGGTGGAGAATACTCCCGGTCCATCTTGGCACGCAGGGCTCGAATGTGCGCATCGACGATGTTCGTCATGGGATCATAACTGATGTCCCACACGTGTTCGATGATCGCCGTGCGCGTTAACACTCGGTTTTTGTTGCGCAGGAGAAATTCCAGCAGCGCATACTCTTTATTGGTCAGGAGAATTTCCTTTCCCGCCCGCCACACGCGATGGGACGTCGGATCCAGCTCCAGATCGGCTGCTTTCAGATGAGCCTGTGGTTGTGGTCCTCCCCGTCGCAGCAACGCCCTCACTCGAGCCACTAGTTCGGCAAAGGCAAAGGGCTTGGTGAGAAATTGGTCGGCGCCCGTCTCAAAGCCGGAGACCTTGTCTTCCACGGTATTGCGCGCCGTTAAGAGCAACACCGGCACCATGTTCCCGGCAGCGCGCAAACGCCGGCACACAGTCAAGCCGTCGAGCTTCGGCAGCATGATGTCCAGAATGACGAGGTCATAGGGATTCGCTAGTGCTAAGTCCATTCCTGCTTCGCCATCCGCGGCGAAGTCCACCGCATACTGTTCTTCCTTTAATCCTTTTCGGATGAACTGAGCGAGGTCGAGATCGTCTTCTACCAGCAGGATCCGCATGGGCTCTGTTGCTTCCGACTCATGAAAGAGTCTGCCGGCAACACACGCCGATCCAACTCCGAACCAGCGAGCTTCACCGGAAGCGATATTATGACACTGCGTCATTGGAATCGTCACTCCACGAGTTTGTCCAGCAGTCTGCTCAGAAGCCCTTTCAAATCATGGGCTCAGCACGGAGGCTCCCCACGCCAACATCAGGGCCACCGCAAGCAGCACGAGGAGGATAAGGAGGTATGCGGCGATGATTTCAGATGGTATTCGCCGATACTTGTTTCGCCTTGTTCTGCCGGCGTTTATTGTCGCAGTACTCACGAGCGGTTCTCCTTTTATCTGGGATCTTTGCGCCTCTGAAGGTCGAAACCTCTGTTCTTTAAGCCTTCCACTTTATAGCGACCAAGCATGAAAGGGTGATGAAGCGCCTATGAAGAAGCTCTAATGGTGAGTTGCACTGGGCTCTACATGAAGGATTCTTCACCGTCTGCTCACAAACACTTCATCTTTGAACGTTACAGTTGCCATCACAGGGGCAAAGACACGAGCAGGGAAGACGGGCTCCTCAAGGATGTTAACGTCAACCGCAATTAGCAAATCGGCGATATCAACGTGGATCTTCACAACTTACTTCGTCGCGAAATCACTGAAGGCATGACCGAAAAGCAAGTCGCATCGACGGTTGGAGTCTCTAGGCGCGTGCTCACGGATATTCTGACCGGCAAGCCTCCTCAAAGTCGTGCTGTCTGGGAGAAGTTTGCGAGATATTTTCGGATCGATGCGGAGTTTCTCCGCACCGGCGAGTCAACAACTCGTTCGGCTGCTGGCCGCATTCGCAGAATTCCGCTCCTGAATTGGCAACACATGTGTCGCTTGAACAAAAGAGAGAGCCTTCCTGATCTGATCCATGCTGAAACAATGGTGGAAGCGACGGACGTTGCAGGGGCGCGGGCGTTCGCCTTGAAAGTACAAGACGACTCGATGGAACCCATCTTTCGTGAAGGGGAAATGATCTTTATCAATCCCGATGCACAAAGGGGGCCGGGAGATTATGTCATTGCTGTTCACCATAGCATGGGCATGGCCACGACAATACTTCGACAATTGAACGCCCTCGGGACTCAATACATGCTTCATCCACTGAATTGGCGGTATGAAGACGCGTGGTTAGCAGAAGGAGACGTTATCGTTGGTAAAGTCGTCAGATTAAGAAAGAATCTTTAACGAGCGGTAAAGCGCAAGACATGCAAGGAGGGAGCGATGAGCGATTACAACCAACCAGGAGTTCCAGTCGGAGGCTTTAAGAGGATAGGACAGATCGACGCCACGAATATGCTGTATTTTGAGGACAACCGAAACGGCTTGAGCGTTGCGCTTGACTTACTAGACACACATACAGCCGGCGCGCCGGTCGTGGACGGTCAGAGGAGATATTTGGGATTCATCAATGAGTTCGATGTCATGCGCGCGCTGGACGACGGCAAGAATCTAAGCAGGTTACAGGCAAAGGATATTATGCGGAAGGCGCGCCTCACGGTAACTGAGAGCACGCCGATCCCTGATGCCGCCAAGACGATGGAAGAACATCATGTACTGAGTCTCCCCGTCGAAAAAGACGGAAAAGTGCTTTTCTCAGTGACGCGCCATGACCTCTTGAGAGCGAGAATCGGACTTGGCGTTGGGATGGGGATAGATCCGTAGAGACCCGTATCAAAGGCCTTCACCTTCGCTCTATGGAACTCCGCATGTCGTGAGCTCGACGCCCCGGTCGACTTGGATGATCCCTGGGGATTGGTTTAGGGCGGTTCGGCTGCAAGGCATTCTACGCCTCTGTCGAAGCCGTTCAATTTCCCTCACTTTCTGGAGCAAGCAGGCAAAGCCTGGTATTCTCGACTGGCCTGACAACAAGGATTCGAGAAGTCCGATATGGCCAAGATTCTCGTCATAGATGACGATGCCAAAGATAGGGAGCTACTGGCTGCTGTATTACAAGAAAGAGGGTATGAAGTGATTTTGGCAGAGAATGGTGGAACCGGGTTGATGATTTGTCACCGGCAAGAGCCTGATGCTGTGGTGTTGGACCTCCGCATGCCTGAATTAGACGGTCGCAGCGTCCTCCAGCAGTTGCGGACACTCCACCCCTCATTACCAGTCGTGGTCTTTAGTGGATACGGCACAGACACCGTTGAGGAAGAGGTGCTGAACGGCGGCGCCACGGCCTTCATACAAAAGCGATTTTCACTGCATCAACTAGGGCTGGCATTGGAGGAGGTTCTGCCGTCCCCCGAGTCAAACTGACGATTAAACGTCCTACGCCACATCTCTTCAAAATCCCCGCGGGCTGTTTTGTTCGCTCCTTTGACGCTTCAACTTACTAGCGTTTCGCCTGCATCGCCGCAAAGGTACCCCCGTTCAGCAGGGACGGTTAAAAATCTCGACCGGGCTCACGCTGCACCCTGGGGGATTTCCCGAGTGGACTTCCGAGGCACATCGATTCATACGTGGGGTATCAAGTAGACGCTGGGACCTGAACCCAGTTCGAACTTTGGAGGCACCCATGCGGAAGCGACTGATGATTTGCAGTCCGGATCGCATTCGTTTGGAGCAGGAATGGCTGGAAGTCGAACGACTGGCCGAGGTGGAACTCTCATCCGAAGACAGCGCTCATCCGATCGAGTCGGCGTTGCTGCCTGGCGGCACCTCCGGATGGCGGGCCGCTGAGCCGGGCGTTCAAACCATTCGCTTCCAGTTCGACCACCCGCAAGAGCTCCGGCGAATCTGGATAAGTTTCCTGGAGCCGGAACTCGAACGGACGCAAGAATATGTTCTGCGCTGGTCATCGGACCACGGACGATCGTACCACGACATCGTCCGGCAGCAGTGGAACTTCTCTCCTCCCAATGCCACGAACGAAATTGAGGATCACAAGGTCGCCATCCCGGCAGTGACGACGCTCGAGCTGAGTATCAAGCCCGACATCAGCGGCGGGCTGGCATTCGCTTCGGTTGCTCAAATGCGACTCGCCTGAGCACCAGAGGCAAGGAGCGGAAGAATGGCACGCCGTTCCCCTCGACAGATCGGACTGAGTTACCAGGTGCTCCGCATTCTAAAGCGGAAAAAGACCTGTGATCTTGACGAACTGCTACAGGAATGCACGTCGTACACGTGGACGCAGGTCTTCTTGGAAGTTGACCGTATGAGCCGAACCGGCGAACTGAGGTTAGTCTCTAAGAAGGCCGGCGAGTACTCGGTCACCCTTCCTCGCGCCGCATGAGTCAGCTCAGTCTTAAACGCGGCGCACATCCTCTCGCGAAGCGCTCAGGCATCACTGCTTGAGACGCTGCAGGAGTTGTCCTGCCAGGAATATTCCCCCAAGCACCCCGGAATGGCTGCGCAGTCCGGGTGGGACAATGTAACCATCGATGGCGTCATGCAGCTCCGGTCTATCGATGTAACCGTTGAGAATACGCGCGACATTCCGGCGGATCGCCGGCAAGAGCCCCTCCTGCTGCATGACACCGCCTCCGAGAATGAACCGTTGGGGAGACAGGGTACAGACGAGCGTGCAGAGGGCCATGCCGAGGTACTGCGCCTCCAGGTCCCACGCCGGATGAGTCGCCGGCAGGCTTTCCGGAGGACAACCCCAACGTTTCGCCAGCGCCGGCCCGGAAGCCAATCCTTCGAGACAGTTTCCATGAAAGGGACAGATACCGGGAAAGGAATCACCGTCACGCCGCTCGACCTGCAGATGTCCGATTTCCGGATGGAG
>JBKPSD010000021.1:0-5446 GCA_046734935.1 Nitrospirota bacterium | reverse complement strand
CGGGACGCCCTCGCGAACAAGCGCCGGATCATGGGCTTCGGCCACCGCGTGTTGAAGCAGGGGGATGCCCGCTCCGACATCATCCAGCGGCATGCAGAAGCGTTGAGCCGCATCTGCGGCGACCATCGATGGTATGACATTGCGACGGCAGTGGAAGGGGTGATGCGGGACGAAAAAGGGCTCCACCCAAACTTAGATTTCTATACGGCCGCGGCGTACCTGCTGATGGAGATCCCCCGCACCCTTTACACTCCCGTCTTCGTTTGCTCGCGCATCACCGGATGGTGCGCACACGTGATCGAGCAGCAGGGCCATAACCGGTTGATGAGGCCCCGGGCGGCGTACACGGGCCCCCCAAAGAAGGAGTATCTCCCAATTGATCGCCGTACCTGACCATATCGCGGAGGCGAGAAACGTTCCTGGACTCTGTCCCGATTGGCCGTGGCGCTCGTTTGCCGAGTTCTTTGCGTCACGCGTCGGCGATCCGGCAGCGGCGCAGCGCGTCTTTCTGACCTATCATGACGACGACGGCGCCGCGCGCCGTACCTACACCTATGCGCAATTCGGCGAGGCAGTTCAACAGGCGGTCGGGTTTCTTTTAGAAGTTGCCGGTCTTCGGCCAGGTGATCGGCTGGCGACCGTGCTGTTCAACCACGACCTCACGGTCCTTCTCTATTTTGCCGCCTGGGTGACGGGGGTCACCGTCGTGCCAATCAACGTCGAGGAATCACCGGACAAAAAGCGCTTCATCCTAGAGCATTCGGAGGCCGACGCGGTCTGCTGCTGGCCTGAATTCGTCGGAGAGCTCATAGAGTTGCAGCGGAGCATCCCGTCGCTCCGGCAGGTCATTGCCGTCGGCAGGGACGGTGTATTCCGGCCGGTTGAGGCGAACAACCGCCCTGTGCCGAGGTCGCGTGTGCCGACCACTCACTCTCATCCCGGGGCATTGGACGACGAGGCGCTCATCGTCTATACGTCGGGAACCACCGGAGCGCCCAAGGGAGTCGTCCTGACGGTCGGGAATCTTTTGGCCGACGCGGACGCGATCACCGACTGGCATGGATTCGGCGCAACCGACCGCTTGATGTGCGTCCTTCCCATTCACCATGTGAACGGCACGGTCGTGACCTTGATGACGCCGTTCTACTTCAAGGGCGGCGTAGTGCTGACCCGAAAGTTTAGAAGCGCCTCGTTTTGGCGAAGGCTTGAGGAGGAACGCATTACCTGCGTCAGCGTGGTGCCGACGCTGCTGGAGTTCCTGTTGGATGCAAACGAGGACAGGACGGCGTATCCATTGCCTCACTTCCGCGGATTCATCTGCGGCGCCGGGCCATTGCTGAAAGACACGGCCGCACGGTTCGAGGACCGGTTTGGGTTTCCCATTCGCCACGGGTACGGCTTGACGGAAACGACGTGTTATTCCTGCTTTCTTCCGAACGATTTGGCGCCCAGCGAGCATCGCCACTGGTTGAGAGATTTTGAGTTTCCGTCCATCGGCGTCCCGCTCCGGCACAACCAGATGGCGATCTGCGATCACGACGGAAAAGAGCTCGGCGAACTATCAAGGGGAGAAATCTGCATCCGTGGCGGAACCGTCTGCGCCGGGTACTACAAGCGGGATGACGCGAATGAAGATGCCTTTCAACGCGGCTGGTTCCATTCCGGCGATGAAGGTTTCTATGTGCGGGACGGGCGGGGGAGGCCGTTTTTCTTCATTTCCGGACGGCTCAAGGAATTGATCATTCGCGGAGGCGTCAACATTTCTCCACTTGAAATCGACGACGCATTGAAGAGCCATCCCATGGTCCGCTTTGGAATGGCCGTTCCCTTCGAGCACCGCTACTACGGCGAGGAAATCGCGGGCTATGTCGTCCTTCGGGACGGCAGGGTCGAGTGTGCCGAGAGAGAGTTGCTGAAACACTGCCGGCGCTTGCTGCCGTTTGCAAAATGTCCAAAAGTGATTCTGGTCGGCCGTGATGTGCCGTACACCTCTACCGGGAAGCCCAAACGGCTGGAGTTGAAGGCGCAACTCGCGTCGAGTCTGTCCGGCTACCGGCATCACCAATTCAAGGAAGAAGATTTGTAGTTCACGGCTTGTCGGAGGAGCGCCATGACGGAACACAGCATCGGTCTGGAATGGAAACGGGAATCGGAGAAATTCACGTACGACACGTACAATCGAGACCATTTCGTGACGTTTCAAGGCGGCGCCCGGATGCCTGTGTCGGCCGCGCCCGCCTATCGTGGGAATCCAGCGCTCGTAAATCCAGAAGAAGCGCTGGTGGCGGCATTATCCAGTTGTCATATGCTCACGTTCCTGGCGGTCGCTGCGAAGAAGCGCTTCGTGGTCGACCGGTACAGCGACCATGCAGTGGGCTACCTTGAGAAGGACCAACAGGGCAGAATGGCCATTACCCGCGTCGTCCTGCACCCGAAGGTTGAGTTCAGCGGCCCCGCACAACCGACGCCAGAGGACATCGCTCAACTGCACGAGCAAGCCCATGGCGGCTGCTTCATTGCCAATTCCGTGACGACGCAAGTGTCGATCGAAGCCGGCTGAATAAAGACCTCAGCCACTCCCTCGACCCTGTTTCCGACTCTTGCACCTTTTCACGAAATCGCTACAATGCACCGTTTCCTCGCGGACTGATTACCGCACGCTCGCTCAATTGTAACTCCATCGTTCGGCAACGGGGACAACTGTTGGCACTCGAAAGATCTGCGCGGCAAGGAGCGCCACGTCCCTTGACTGCCTGGACAGGACTTTTACGGGATTGGCAGACCCGAGCCGTTACAGCCGTGCTCTCGCATCCCATCGCGGATTTCTTAGCCATGGCGACGCCCGCAGCCGGCAAGACTCGCTTTGCCCTCCGCGTGGCCCATGAGTTTTTGCGAACCGGCAAAGCCCAACGCTTATTGGTCGTATGTCCCACGAATCATTTGCGAACTCAGTGGGCAGGCGCAGCGGGAGCCGTCGGCTTGCATTTGGATCCCACGCTGACCAATGAGCAGACGCGGGAGGCACGGGACTATCACGGAGCGGTCGTGACCTACCAGCAGGTGGCCCTCGCGCCGCACGTGTTCCAGCGAGGCTGCGCTGCACGGACGACTCTCGTAATCTTGGACGAACTGCATCATGCAGCGGACGGACGACATTGGGGCAAAGCATTGCGTGAGGCGTTCGACAGAGCGGTGTTCCGTCTTGTTTTATCGGGCACGCCGTTCCGCTCGGATAATCATCCCATTCCCTTTGTCCGATACGAACAGGGCGAGAGTCGGGCGGACTTCGCGTACGGCTATACGGACGCGATCAGGGATAGGGTGTGCCGTCCGATTCTGTTTCCGAGCTACGAAGGGGAAGTCAGCTGGCTCTCGGAGGGGCGGGAACATCACGCAACGTTCGAAGATGGTCTTACCTTCGAACGGCAACGCGAACGCATAAAAACCGCGCTGCTCCAGGAAAGTTGGCTCGGCCCGGTGATTCGGGATGCGCATGAGCAACTGGCGCGGCTTCGAAAGCAGGAGCAGCTAGATGCGGCGGGTCTGATCGTCAGCATGGATCAGGACCACGCGCGCTGGGTCGCTGCGCTCGTGGAAAAATGGACCGGAGTGAAAGCAGCCGTCGCTGTTTCTGATGATCCTGCGGCCAGCCGGACCATCGAGGCCTTCGCCCACCAGCGACAGCAGCAATGGCTTGTCGCGGTGAATATGGTCAGTGAAGGTGTCGACATTCCTCGGTTGCGGGTGGGGGTGTATGGAACCAACGTGCTGACTGAAATGTACTTCCGTCAGGTTGTGGGGCGGTTTGTTCGCATGCAGCCGCATCTGCCGATGCCACAGCGGGCATGGCTTTACGTCCCCAAGGACCCGGTGTTGGTCCGTTACGCCAAACAGATCAAAGCCGAACGCGATCATGTTCTCGAAGACATCATGCCGCCCGGCCAGCGAGATCTTTTCGGGCAGGCGAGACTTTCAGTCAAAGAGTATGCCCCGTTGCATGCCATCGCGCGCGTTGATTCGCTCATCGGCGAGGACGAAGCGCACGCGGACGACATCGCCACCGCAGTCCCCGACGTCCCGCTTTATGATCGCAAGCGGGAACTGCGTGATCTTCATCGTTTGCTTGTGGGAAGCGTGGCTCGTGCGGCGGCTATTGATCACCGGCGCTTAAACGCCGAACTCATCTCCCGTACCGGCAGCCGGGTTGACCAGGCCACATTAGAACAGCTTGAAAAACGTATTGAACTCTTGCAGCGCTGGCGTGATCGAGGTTACGACGGCAAGCGCTAACACATCGAGGTCGGCGATATCTATAATCTGGGTGCGGCACCATCCGATCTAATGGGTTAACAACAAGCTTGTTATGCCTGCAAGTTCTACAGATTCTTGCTTCCCTGTGATGCCCATGTGGTCTACGTGCCCTGAACGATAGACTGTCGCCATGTGCCGGCCGGCTTCATGAATGGCGGCGCTGTTGATAGGACCGATCGTAAACAACCCCATGAAACCGCGAGCCATCACCATTATGGGCTGTGCCTCATAGACTGCCAGAACCCTGGCTGCCTGCAGTGCCATATCCTCTCGTCTGAATTGATACATAGAACCCTCGCTACGGTTAAAGGTTAGAACCCGGGTCGAGGCGACCCCGGCGCCACGACCATACTATTCCCGACCCCCCTTGTACTTCTTGTACTTCTCCAACCGGCGATCGATGTTCTCTTCGTTGTCCGTCAGCCAGGACTGGCAGATATGGACGATCACGTCTGACAGCGAGGTCCCATAGGCGCCAATCAGCTCTTTGAGCTCATGTTGAAGAAACGAAGGCACTGTAATGCTGAAGTGTTCGGTTCGAGAATGGTCCGGCGATGCCGACTTGCCCATGGATTACTCCGGGGTATAAAATGCAATGGTTCAATGTAGCACCAATATCGAACCATGGTCAATTAATCATTACAAGTCAATATTGACGGTGTTTCATCGGAAACAGGGACGGGGCATTAGCATCGTCCCTCACGAATAGGGCTTGTAGGGTATTCCGTCTCTCGACGGGCGAAGTCGAGCTTGATGCGCTCGGCGCAATGAAGGAATCACAAAAGCCGTGGAGTACCGGCCGCGTTACTATCGCAACGGCATTCCCACGACTGGGAGGTGGTCATGCGATATGAAGAAGCCTGTATTGGGATGTTCGTCAGGCTCCTCTCGGACTGGCACGGGATTCCCAGGGGCACCGTGGGAAGCATCGACACCGTGGAGGCAGAGATCGATGGCTCGTGGTCTTTCACGATTTTCTGGGAACTGCATCGCCCTTTAGGGTCGGCGATTACTGGCCGAAGTCGTCGGACACACAGCGGACTGCAATCCGGATCCCTGGGCCTGCGACTCTGGGAAGAGGATCTCCCGCGCTTCGAAGTGATTACCCAGGAGCAGAAGGCTAAGGCTGCCTTGC
>JBKPSD010000020.1:0-28055 GCA_046734935.1 Nitrospirota bacterium | reverse complement strand
GCGAATGCCTGACGACTCTGCCCGCTGCCGCATCAGCGCGCGAAGGCGTGTGTTGGCGGAAACACCGCCAACCACCGCCAGTGCCGGAATGCCCGTCTGCTGGACGGCCCTAAACGCCTTCTCCACGAGCACAGAAACGATAGCCTCTTGATAGCCTGCCGCCAAATCGGCCTTGCAGCGCGCGACATCTGCGTCATTCATCGCTTGCAGCTTATACAGGAGCGCAGTTTTCAGCCCGCTGAAACTGAACTCGAGACTGCCTTTCTTGAGAGATGATTTAGGAAACGGAATGGCGGATGGTTCCCCTTGCTGCGCGAGCCTGTCGAGGGCGGGGCCGCCGGGGAAACCGAGGCCCAGCATCTGAGCACCTTTATCGAACGCCTCCCCTGCCGCATCGTCCCTCGTGCATCCCAACAAGTGATTCAGGCCATGCCCGTCCCTGCGATATAGATGCGTGTGCCCGCCCGAGACGACGAGCACGATCGAAGGCAGTGGAAATTGTGGAGCTTCGAGCCACGCTGACGCGATGTGCGCATCCAAATGACTCACACCGACCAAAGGAAGACGGAGCATGTAGGCCAGGCCCTTGGCGTAAGTGAGGCCGACTATGAGCGCTCCCGCCAGCCCTGGACCTTGCGTCACCGCGATGCCAGCCAACGATTCCCAGGAAACGCCCGCCTGCTCCAACGCAGCCATCACGACCCGCTCGATCATCTCAATGTGCGCGCGGGAGGCAAGCTCCGGTACGACGCCGCCGAAACGCTCATGGACTCTCTGTTGGGAAGCGACCACATTGGCAAGCACCGACCCGTCGCCTGACAAGACGGCGGCGGCCGTCTCATCGCAGGAGGTTTCAATTCCGAGAACGGGACCGGACGGGACGAAAACCGTATTGAGCATCATCCGCTTTAACTGCAAAAAACAATGCGACCCTTGCCAGCGAAGACAAGGGTCGCACGAAGATTGGTCGGTCGGTGAATATGTGGTCGCACGGCGGTCCGCTAGACCCCCGCCATGGCCTCCTGCTCGATGAACGTCGGCGCACCATCGCGCAGGACGACGCGGATTTTGCGGCTCTCTTTGAAGCGGCCCTTAATCATCTCTTCGGAGAGCGGATCGCCGATGGCGCGCTGGATCGTCCTGCGCATCGGCCGCGCTCCGTACAAGGGCTCGTAGCCTTCCTTGATGAGCCACGCCTTGACCTCGTCGTCGACCTCGATTTCGACCCCTTTCTCGACGAGCCGCAGATTGAGTTCGCGCAGCAGGATGTCGAGGATGCTGGTGAGATGCGTCTTATCGAGTTGATGGAACACGACGATTTCGTCGACCCTGTTGAGGAACTCCGGGCTGAATTGCCGACGCAGTTCGCCCAACACTTCTTCCTTCTTGTGGCGGTCCTGCTCCGCATCCGTACTTTGGAATCCCAGGCTCACCCCTTTTTGAATCATCTTGGTGCCGATATTCGAGGTCATGATGACAACGGTGTTCTTGAAATCAACTTTCCGTCCCAGGCTGTCCGTGAGCACGCCGTCGTCAAGCACTTGCAGCAGGAGATTAAAGACATCAGGATGCGCTTTTTCGATCTCGTCGAACAGCACCACGGAATACGGTCGACGGCGCACACGCTCCGTGAGTTGTCCCCCTTCTTCGTAGCCCACATACCCCGGAGGGGCTCCGAACAGGCGTGAACTCGTGAACTTCTCCTGATACTCGGACATGTCAATGCGGATCAGTGCATCTTCGGTGTTGAAGAGAAACTCGGCCAGGGTTCGGGCCAGTTCGGTCTTGCCCACGCCCGTCGGTCCAAGGAAAATGAACGACCCGATAGGCTTCTTGGCTTCCTTTAAGCCGGCGCGGGAACGTCTGATCGCCCGGCATACCGCGGAGATCGCTTCGTTCTGTCCGACCACGCGCTTGTGGAGGAATTCTTCCATGCGCAGCAACTTGTTGGATTCTTCTTCTTCGAGCTTGAAGAGCGGAATGCCCGTCATTTTCGAGACGACATAGGCCACGTCCTCCTTGCCGATCGTGGGCTTCTGTTTCTCTTGATTCTTTTTCCATTCCCGCTTGGACTCATCGAGCAGCTTCCGCAGACGCTCTTCTTCTTCGCGATGACGCACGGCTTCCTCGAAATTCTGCATCGAAATCGCCAATTCTTTGTCGCGTGAAACCTTTTTAAGCTCCTGCTCCATCGCCTTCAGTTCACCGGGCAGCGCATACGTCTGGAGCTTCGCACGGGAGCCCGTTTCATCGATCAAGTCTATGGCTTTGTCCGGCAGGAAGCGGTCGGTGATGTAGCGGTCCGACAACTTGACCGCTTCCACGATGGCGTCCTCCGTAATCTCGACGCCATGATGTTCTTCATACCGATCACGCAGCCCTTGGATAATCCGGACGGTTTCATCGAGACTCGGCGGCTGGACGTAAATCGGCTGAAAACGGCGCTTCAACGCGCCGTCCTTTTCAATATGTTTGCGGTACTCATCCAGGGTCGTGGCGCCGATGCACTGAATCTCCCCGCGTGAAAGCGCGGGCTTCAGCATATTCGACGCATCGATCGAGCCTTCCGCGGCGCCGGCGCCGACGAGCGTGTGCAATTCGTCGATGAAGATGATGATGTTGCCGGCCTGGACGATTTCCTTCATGACGACTTTGAGGCGCTCTTCAAATTGGCCGCGATACTTGGTGCCAGCCACGAGCGAGCCGAGGTCGAGAGCAATCACGCGGCGTGAAAGCAAGTTGTCGGGGACTTCGGATTGCACGATCCGCTGGGCGAGGCCTTCCACGATCGCGGTTTTGCCTACACCGGACTCACCGATAAGCACGGGATTATTCTTCGTGCGGCGGCTGAGGATTTGCAGCACTCGTTCGATTTCATCTGCCCGGCCGATGACGGGATCGAGCTGCCCTTCCTGAGCCATCTGTGTCAGGTCCCGTCCGAACTCATCCAGCGCGGGCGTGTTGCTCTTGCGGTCCCGTTCCCTGGGCGCAGACTTTCGAAGGAAGGTCACGGTGAGCTGGCGCGCGGTCAGGAGATTGGCGCCGAGACTGCGAAGAATTTTGCCGCCGATGCCTTCTTCTTCTCGCAGCAATCCCAATAACAGGTGTTCGCTGCCGATGTGATTGTGACCAAGCAAGCGGGCTTCCTCCACGCCGTACTCGATCACTTTTTTGACCCGCGGGCTGAAGGGGATTTCTCCGAAGGTCATGGTCGTGCCGCCGCCCGGCAGGTTGCGCTCGATTTCGAGCCGAATCTGCTCGGTCGAAAGCCCCATCTTTTTCAGGATCATTAAAGCAATGCCGTCGGATTCGCGTAGGATGGCCAAGACCAGGTGCTCGGTGCCGAGATAGTCATTCTGATGACGTTCGGCTTCCTCTCGCGCCAGGATGATGATCTTCCGACCCTTGTCCGTGAATCGTTCGAACATCCTGCCTCCTTATTGGTGGGGTCTGTACGTACCGCGACTCGGGGCAAACCCTTCGAAATATCTGGCCTAATTCTAACTAGAAGCTTTTTGACTGTCAAGGTTGCCGTCGATTCGCCCGGCGACGACATGTGCTCGTACGCAATGGCGGTACAGGACCGCATGCGGTTCATTGACTTCAACAAAAGCCAACCGATAAAATCCCGCACCTTTTTCCTCAAATTTTCATCGTTTGCGTAGAGCCGGCCGGATGAAAAGCAAGAGCATCGGCATATTGACCAAGCCGAAGTTTCCCGAAGTCAAGGCGACCGTTCACGCCGTCGTGAATTGGCTGCGTGACCGCAAGATCGACGTGATTCTCGACAATACGTCCGCCACTCTGCTGAACGAGCGCGGCGGCGTACAGAAGACACAACTCGCGCAGAAGGCCGACGTGCTGTTGATTCTCGGCGGCGACGGCACGATGCTGAATGCCGCGCGGCTAGCGGGTGAACGCGGCATTCCAATTTTGGGCGTCAACATGGGCGGCCTCGGATTTCTTACTGAAGTGCGGCTTGAACATCTCTACCCTTCATTGGAACGTGTCTTCGCCAACGAATATGTGCTTGATGAACGGTTGATGATTGGATCGCACATCCACCGCCATGGTGAGACGGTCGCGCAAGGCGTCGTCTTGAACGACGTGGTCATCAGCAAGGGTACGCTCGCGAGGATGATCGAGTTGCGTATCGCCATTCAAGGGCAGTTCGTGACGAATCTCCGCGGCGATGGGTTGATCGTGAGCACTCCCACCGGTTCCACCGCCTACTCGCTTTCCGCGGGTGGTCCGATTATCAGTCCTGCCGTGCAATCATTGATCCTCGCGCCGATCTGCCCCCACACGCTGACCCATCGCCCTCTCATTGTGCCGGACGACGTGGAAATCGAGGTGACGCTCACGAGCAAGGATGAAGGTGCGATGGCCACGCTCGACGGACAGGTGGGCGTGGCGCTGACCCAAGGCGACACGGTAGTCCTGAAAGTATCCGAACATCGGACGAGGTTGATTCGTTTTCCGGAGAGCAGCTACTACGGAGTCTTGCGGGAAAAACTCAAGTGGGGAGACGGATGACGCGGAACTTGTCGGTCCTCACTCAATGAGACCCAGCATTTCTTGATTCGTGACGTACTTGAACTCACCGATGCAGTCGGTCGTCCCTTTAAAAGATTTTTCCGCCTTTTCAAGCGCACGGAGACCTTTGACGTTGACCGGTCGGCTCTTACGTTCCTTTAAGAGCGCGTGCAGTTTGTCGAGCACCGCTTTGGCCGGAGTATTGGCCGGCTTGTTGGCCAGGTACCGGCACACGACTTCGGCGCACCAATCCCCATCGCGCTTGGCAACGCCGACCAAACCTTCGCTCGCCTTTCTGGCCCATCCGGCCAGAAACACGCCTTCCATGACGTTCCCGCTTGTTTCGTCATAGGCCTGAAAAAGCGCATCATCGGGGTCGTTGCCCGTCTTGCTGGGATTGGTCACGTAGACTCCACCTTTATAGGGCAGTCCGACCGTCTCATCCACTTTGTCGCCCACGGCAAAGACGACGGAGTCGCATGGAAATTCGTAGAATTGCTTGAGTCCGACGGCGGCGGTGTCCTCGCCTTTCGGTTCGAGCTTATTGTCTTCCATCTCCAAGCCACGGACTTGGTTGTTGCCGTCCACCAGGATGCGCTTGGGCGACGCAAGAAATCTGAAACCCATTTTGGTTTGGCTGGCCGAGGGTTCACATTTTGTAAACTCGTCCAACAGGCCTTTCAGGATCTCCTCAGGGTTCTGTCCGACGGCGATCAGGCGGTCCTTGATCCGGTCGAATTCTTTCTTAATCCCGTCCAAATCCATGTTGGCACAGACGGCACGAATTTCCTTTGGGTTGTACTTCCGTTCGGCCGGACCTCGCCGGACGATGGCCGTCACCCGTTCGACCTTTTTGTAGCGGGTCAGCCAATGCGCGATGTCCACCATCACGTCCCCGGCTCCGATCACGGCCACGTGCTTGCCCATGTCGAAGGGACGGTCGCCGAAGCCGGGCAGGCGGTTGAAGTGGTAAACGACGTCCTTGGCGTGAAAGACTCCCTTGGCCGAATCTCCCTCGACGCCGATGGCCTTGGTGCCCTGTGCGCCGATCGAAAACACGACTGCGCTCGCGCCGAGTCCCCGTACGTCGTCGACCGTCAGATCCTTGTCCTTACCAATGGAGACATTGCCGAAATAGTGGACATGAGGCTGCTCCAGGAGTTCCCAGTATTGCTTCCTCAATCCCCCGCGCAATTTCAGTTTACTCGGGAAAATACCGTACTCGGCAAGCCCCCCGAACTTGATGTCGCGGTTGAGAATGATGACCTCATGACCGGCTTTCCCTAGTGCGGCGGCAACTGCCATACCGGCAGGCCCGGCTCCGGCGACTATGACGACATGTTTCTGCTGTGCGCTCATTCGAGTCCCTATGAGTGAAAAGTGTCTATAATCCCAACAGTTCCGCGGACTTTAGCATAGCCGTTTCGACGGTGTCAAAATGGCACGACCAATTCTATCCCCCGGCGCTTCCGACAGGGCCCCCAGGTTCCGTCATGCGCCACGGGTCCAGCAGTTCATCAAGACGCTTTTCTGCCAAAACTTTGTGCTCTTTCGCGACCTGTCGCACCGTTCTGCCTGTCCGGTATGCCTCCTTCGCCAGCTTGGCAGCCGCTTCGTACCCGATTTCCGGAGCTAGCGCAGTGCACATCGCAAGACTTTCTTCAATAAGACTCTGGCAGCGCTCCTTGTTCGCCGTAATCCCTTCAACGCACTTGGCCGCAAAATTGTTGGAAGCGGCGGCAAGCAGTTCGATGGATTGCAGGAGGTTATAGGCCATTACAGGGAGCATCACGATCAACTCGAAGTTCGCGGCTTGTCCGCCGACGGTAACGGTCATGTCGTTGCCGATGACCTGGGCGCACACCATCGTCACGGATTCGGCAATGACTGGATTCACCTTTCCGGGCATGATCGAGGAACCCGGTTGTGTCTCCGGAAGTTGGATTTCTCCGAGTCCGCAGCGAGGACCAGAACCCAGCCACCGGATGTCGTTTGCGATCTTCATGAGGCTGACGGCGAGCGTGCGAAGTTCCCCGCTCGCTTCCACCAGTGAATCTTGGGTAGATTGCGCTTCAAAATGGTTCGCCGCTTCTCTGAAGGTACAGCCCGTTTCCTGCGAGATGAGGCCCATGACCCTGGCCGCGAAATCCGGATGGCAGTTCAAGCCCGTCCCAACCGCAGTTCCACCGAGGGCGACTTCACGTAACGCTTCCTGGGCTCGTCTCATCCGCTCGATGCCGAGTTCGATTTGCCTGGCATAGCCTCCGAATTCCTGGCCCAATCGGATGGGGGTCGCATCCTGGAGATGCGTCCGGCCGATTTTGACGATGCCGTCGAAGTCCTTGGCTTTTTGAGTCAGGGCTCCATGCAATCGAGTCAACGCGGGCAGGAGCTGGCGCTGGATGGTTTCCGAAGCGGCGATATGGATGGCGGTAGGAATGACGTCGTTGCTCGATTGTCCCAGATTGACATGGTCGTTCGGATGCACCAGCTTGCTGCCTCGTACGCCGCCCAACAATTCGGTGGCTCGATTGGAAATTACTTCATTGGTGTTCATGTTGGTTGAGGTACCGGAGCCGGTTTGAAAGACGTCTACGGGGAACTCCCCGTCGAGCTTTCCTTCGATCACTTCCGTCGCCGCCTGTTTGATGGCATCAGCCGGTTGCTGCGGAAGCAACCCGAGCGCATGGTTGACGGCCGCCGCGGCTCGTTTGATCAGGCCCATGGCCCTGATCACAGATCGCGGCATTCGCAGGGGACTGATCGGAAAGTTTTCAATGGCGCGAGCCGTCTGTACTCCATAATAGGCCTCGGCGGGAACGGCTAATTCCCCCATGGTATCGCGCTCAATTCTGGTACCGACGCGCGTCGGACCTTCCGGATGTGTCTTCATGCGGCTCTCCAGGCGTGAACTGGCGTTAGGGTGCGGGCGCCATGATAAACTCAGGCAACCTGCTTCCACAAGGGTGAGGCAATGGACGTGCCGCACGTCGTCGTTGAGGCGTTTGCCGGATACAAAGGCGAGAAAACGCCGCAATCGTTCATCTTGGAGGGAAGAAGGCTATATGTCGAGCAGGTAGTCGACCGCTGGTACAGCGAGACTCACAGCTATTTCAGAGTCAAAGCCAGCGACAGTCAGCGATACGTCCTGCGGTTGGATTTGGACGAGGACTGTTGGGAACTCATCATGCTCGAGAGCGCGAAGGGGCGTTAATGCAAGAAAGGCCCGCCAAGCGGGCCTTCCGATGAAGCCTGTCTCCGAGTGACGATCGATTATGCCACTTTCACGTCGATCGCCTTCGGCTTTACCTTCTCCGCCTTCGGAAGATGGAGATTCAGCACGCCGTCTTTGTATTCGGCCTTGACGGCGCTCTCGTCCACCGATTCCGGCAGCGAGAAACTGCGGACGAAGCTTCCATACGAGCGTTCTACCCGGTGGAACCTCTTGCCTTTTTCCTCCTTCTCCTGACGTCGTTCTCCCTGAAGTGTCAGAACGCCGTTTTCGACGGTGACCTTGACGTCCTCTTTCTTCACCTCGGGCAGTTCCGCCTTGATGAGATACTCCCCTTCTGTCTCGCTGATGTCTACGGTCGGCATCCAATCCGCGACCGTCAGGTTTTCCTTGCCGTTGTTCCGAAGCGACGGCCGCGAAAAGACGCGATTTAACCGTTCAGACATATCTTCCAGTTCACGAAATGGATCCCAACGTACGAGTGTCATCTTTTATCCTCCTTCAATAGAGAGGCCTGCTGTTTCAACAAGTCGCCCGACGCGGCGTCGTCACGCTGTCACGATTGGGAGGTAAGACTCGCAGCGCTCAAGTCAAGGGGGACCTGGAGGATGGCGCAATCTGTCAGCGCTGATCGAGGGGCACGTAGGGGCGGTCGTGTTCGCCCGCATAGATCTGGTCCGGCCGGAACAGCTTGTTCTCCCTCAACTGCTCAAGCCAATGGGCAAGCCAGCCGGCGACGCGTGCCATCGCAAAAATGGGTGTAAATAAGTCCGTATCGATGCCCATCTTGTCGTAAATAATTCCGGAGTAAAAGTCCACGTTCGGGTGGACTTTTTTGTCTTTTAAGAAGTCGGTGGCTTTGCGCTCGACTGCGAGCGCAATGTCGTACAGTTGAGAGGTACCGCATGTTTTGAAGAGGCTCCCGCAGAGGCTCTGCAAGATTGTGGCGCGCGGGTCCTTCACTTTATAGATCCGGTGTCCAAACCCCATGAGCTTTTGTTTAGTGCGCATGTGTTCGTCAACATAGGCCCCCGCCCGATCCGGCGTCCCGATTTCCCTTAACATTTGGACGACTTCCTCGTTCGCACCGCCATGCAATGGCCCCTTCAGGGCTCCGATCGACGATGCTACGACCGTATAGGGGTCCGCAAGGGTCGATGCTGTCACGAGTCCCGTAAAGGTCGAGGCGTTCATAGTGTGTTCGGCATGTAAGATCATGCAATCATCGAAAATGTCGACCCATAGGGGATGGGGGGTCTTCTCCGTCAGCATATAGAAAAAATTCTCACTGAAGCCCAGCTCGTCTCGAGGGGGAATGGCGTCGTCGCCTCGCCGGAGTCTTGCCCATCCGGCGACGATCGTTGGCAGTTTGGCGATCAACCGCACGGCCGACCAATAGTTGTTTTCCATGTCTTCGACATTGCGACCGGGATAAAACATGCCGAGGGCGGCGACTGCCGCCTGCAGCGCATCCATGGGATGGCCTTGTTCCGGCAGGCACTTCATGAGATCGATGATCGAATACTTCAGCCGCCGGTGATGCGCGACATCCTCCACCCATCGCGAAAGCGCCGCCCGCGTCGGCAGATGGCCGAACAATAGGAGGTAGGCTGTTTCCAGATAGGAAGAACGCTTGCACAGCTCTTCGACGCGAATGCCGCGATATTCGAGCACGCCCCGCTCTCCGTCCACGTCGCTGACCGCGGATTTGGCGGCGGGGATCCCGGCGAGGCCGGGCATAAAATCATGCGGCATCATTGACCTCCACTCCTACTGTGCTCTACACCACGCGAGCGATGCAAGCATTCTGAGGAATTGGCTCAAGCTTGAATTGGCTAGACCCGGTTGGCATACTGGCCGCGGAAGGCGTGAGACGAATGAGGACACGGTTGGCGCCGTTCCTGACCGTTGTCCGATCATCCGCAGTTTTTGACGCTCCGTTGCGCTCGAGCGCTGGTGATCCTTCACCGTCCGTCCACGTAACGCCTGCCGCCAGTGCGTGCAGTCACGCATGATGCGATCCGGGATCCGCATGGCACCGCTCGATACCGAGAGGACAGCATGAAGTGGTGTGGCGGAATGGCGGTCTTGGTTTTCTTCCTCCTGGGAACGGCCACGGGGGCCCATTCAGAAGAGGAGTTGCTGATTTTTGCCGTCGTCAGTGAAGTGCCAAGGGACAAATCGCGGGTGGCGGTCAAGGCGTCGATCAACGACGTCGCGACCGATACCAAGCTTCTTGCCTCCGAGACGATTCTCAACAATCTGATCTGGAAAAAACTGGAAATCTGCCATGCGATGCGGGTGGAAGGCACCAAGGCGTCTGACGGCTATCGAGTGCTTACGGTTCGGATTATCGACGCGAGCATGCTACCGATGTCGCTACAGTCGTTTGCCGGCGATTGTCTCATCAAGAAAGCCATTGAGGTGGCGCCCCTTGTCGATTGACCGATGCGCTCGTCTGTGGAACGATCAAGCACGGCACTCCGGGCATTCGGTCGGTTCCACGTCTAATTCACATTCGTCGGCCGTGAGCGGAAAGAGTTGCTGGCATTTGGCACAGGGACGGATTTCGAAATACGCGGTCCCGTCCGGATCGATGTCGGTCGGAAGCAGTAGTTCATATGGATCGTATCCGATCGCGACGCCGTCGGAAAACTTGACCACGGCAAGACGGTCATTGAAGACTTCGAATGTGGCTTCCTGCCCTTTTCGCTCGATCAAGTGGCCCATGACGAAGACAGGTTGACCTTTTCGCTTCGTCCGAAGATCGCGTAGCGAGTGCTGCGTCTGGGTGGCGCAAGAAAATTGGCCGCTGGAACTTGTTCCTGCCGTTGGCATTGGGCAAAGCCATCATCCCGAGAGATGGAAGAGCTGTACCACAGGCAAAAAAATCACGTCAAGCGATGCATACACTGCTCAAGGAGTTCACATGTCGAAGGTGACCATTTACCAGAAACCGACCTGCTCGACCTGCCGTCAGGCCGTGCAGTTCCTCAAGGACAGCGGCACACCCTTCACGGCGATCAATTATTACGAAGAGCGGTTTACTAAACCGCGGCTGAAGGCGCTTTTGAAGAAGGCCGGCTTGTCGCCGCGCGACATCCTCAGAACCAAAGAAGAGTTGTACAAGGAATTGAATCTCGCCAAGCCCACGTTGTCAGAGGATGCGTTAATCGACGCAATGGTCGAGCATCCGGATCTCATCCAGCGTCCCATCATAGAAAAGGGCGATCAGGCCTGGCTGGCGCGGCCGGCTGACCGGGTCAAAGACCTGTTTTAGATGGAGATTTAATATTGGCCGCCCCGGACAGCAGCGGCCGGGTGACGATAGGAGTGGCGCGATGAGCGGGCGGTGGCGGCACCCCGCTTGACCGCATTGCCGCCCGCCCCTTTCGCTTCATACAGCGCCCGATAGGCCGCCTTGATGACGACGCTGAGGGTGGCGCCTTCCATTGAGCTGTCTGCGACTCCGATGCTCGCCGTGATCAGGAGGACCTGGTCTTTGCGGCCGAGCGAAGCAGTGCTGCCGACGTCTTCCCAGACCCTCCGCCCGTCGCGAAGGATGAGGGAGCTAGATTCAATGCTTTTCCTGATTCTTTCCAACTCGACGAGAGCTTCGACCGCCGATTGCTGCTGAAACAGCAGCGTCAACTCCTCTCCGCTCACGCGGAACACTCGGCCAGCACGACAGGCGGCCTGCACTTTCGGTGCGAGCAGCTTCAAAGTTTGTTCGACGACCGGCTTCCCATGCGCGCCGGCATAGCCATTTAACTGATCGAATGCCAAGACGGCGAGCGCGTACTGCCTGCCCAGTTGCGCCGTCGCTTCCTCGTAGGCCATTCGCCCGGCGATTCCGGTGAGCTCGTCGCGGTACGTCTCCTGGTACGTCGCCTGAACCAGGGACGCGAACAAGATAAGTGCTGCGGCCCCAAAAAAATTCTCCGGAGACCACCCGAGTTGCGTGCCGTGATAGGCGAGAAAGACCGCGCCCAATGCCCATGCCGCACCCGCGTCCATTGGCTGCCGCCGTAGGATGAATCTCACCAACAACAGCAGGCCGGCGATGAGAAAAACGAGCAAGGCTGCTTGAGGCACCGGAGTCCAATGTGTCGACCACCCGGGGATGTAGGCGCTCTTCAGCGCCATGGCGATGTCCTGATGCGTCGGATCAGACAGCCACCATACGACAAACAGCTGTACCAGTACGGGCAGCACGCGCAGCGCTGCCCGAAGCGAGCCGATGGCTGTTTCGTTCAGAATCGCAAGCGTCAGAAAATTGAGAGGCAGTAGAAACGTGCCCGCAGCGAACACAGTATCCGCCACCGAGGCGGCATTGTGTTCCGGGGGCCACCTCACCAACGCTTGATCTGCGACGACCAGGCACGCAAGCGAGAGGAGCATCCGCGCGCTCGCAAAATACCAGCCGAACACAAGACCGATCGTCAGTGCGAGGTACGGGAGTACGGCCACCGGACCCTGGCACCATGGCGGCAGCCCCTGGGGCCTCAGGAACCCGAGGGCGCCAAGGAACAGCAATCCCCCGGGGAAAACCAACATGAAGACTGCTCGTAGCAGATTCTGTCCCATTTGCAACTCGGTTAAAACTGCCTCGGAGCCTGCGAGTTTTGTACCCATCGGTCGCGCCGCTGCGCTCGTATGGTTTTTGCCCAATTCCAATAGGTCAGGAGGTTCGAGGCACCCGGCGGGGAGGAAGTCATCGTGGATGACAGTGCAGGTTTGTCGTCCGGTACGGCACTTTTTGAACAGGACAGTGACTCACTGAGGACTGCTGACGGCGACGTCCCCTGACATGCGCAAGACGCCTTTGACGGGATCCACGGACACGGTTACCGTGCCGTCGAGGATTTGCATGAGCAGCTCACCGATTAAGTCGCGCCGCCACCCGCGCAACAGCGGCAGATCCGGGATTTTTTTCTTTTCCTTTGCTTCGACGAGCGCTTGCAGATCCGCACTTGTGGCTAACAGCGTCGGCGAAATTTCCGCATCGGCGGCGCGCGCCTTGAGCACAGCCTGCAGAAGCTCAACCAAGCCGATGGATTCCGGTTCCGGTTTGCGGTCGCGGGGTACGTGGGGCCATGCGGAAGGCGGAAGGGTTAGGGATGCGCTGATGGTGGCAATGAGTTGTTCGCCGTTTCGGTCGATCTCCGACCCGTGCAAACCTCGTAACCCGCGCAGTGCGTCCACACTGCCGGGTGGATGCCGCGCGAGCTGCAGAAGGACCTCATCGCGCATCACTCGTCCACGGGGGACGTTGCGCCGGCGGGCTTCAGTTTCGCGCCAGGCGGCGAGATCCCGCAGAACGGCGGCCTGACGAGGTTTGAGACTGTCCCATCCCCTGATGCGTTGATACCGATCGAGAGGATCCTTGCTTTTTTCGACAACAGTGGATTCCAGACGAGAGAACTCTTCCCTCGCCCATTCCGCGCGCCCAAGTGCATGCAGTCGTTTCTGCAGGTGCGTGTGCAGCGGTAGCAGGAACTGGACGTCTTCCGCCGCGTAGGCGATTTGATCAGAGGAGAGCGGACGGGCGCTCCAATTGGTAAACGTGTGCGCTTTGGCGAGTTTCGTGCCATGGATTCGCTGAACGAGATTGGCGTAAGCGACTTGTGCGCCGAAGCCAAGCATGGCGGCCGCAATTTGCGTATCGAAGAACGGCTTGGGAATTTGCCCGGCATGCAGAGCAAACAGGTCGAGATCCTGTCGCCCGGCATGCACGATCTTTTCAACCTCGGGGTCGCAGATCAATTCCCAAAATCTATCGAAAGACCCATTGGCCTGCACCGCTGGAAAATCGATCACGGCCGAGACGTCGTGAGTCGCCACCTGAATGAGTTCGAGCTTCGGAATGAAGCTGTCTTCGCCGACAAACTCGGTATCCAACCCGAGCCGCCGGCTTGACCGCAGCTGCCCGCACAGCGCCTCGAGTCCGGCGCCGTCGGTGATGTAGCGTTCCTGCAAAGGGGTGGTCACTGGATGTTTACTCGGCCGGACTGAACGGCCGATCGGGCGGCCGCATCGGCTCGGTGCTGCTGAGGCTCAAATATTCTTTGAGGAATTGATACGCTTCGAGCATGCGGCGTAACTCGGGTTCCGCGCTTCGATCGCCTTGGTTCGCATCGGGATGAAGCAGTTTTGCTTTGTGCCGAAACGCCGCGGTCACATCGGCAAGCGGGCTGCCGAATTCCACTCCCATAATCGCATAAGCGTCCACGGCGTTGTTCACGCCGCCGGCGCTTTGCGAAAGGTCTCCCCCGCCCCCGCTGGCGGCCTTGAGCATATCAGCCAGGCTCACTCGCCGCCGTCGCCGCCTCGGCCGTTCTCTGATTTCGCTGTCCAGGTCGTCCCAGCGGTCCTCGACGAATTCCAGCCTCGACTCCAGGCGCATGGCGCCCGAGAGGTCGGAGATGTCTTCGAGCTCCTCTTCAATCTGTAACAGCGATTTAATGATCTCATCCAACCCCTGCTCGACGCGGAAGTAGCTGTCGACGCGTTCTTCCATCATCGTGTCGACGGCGAGTTCCATGCTGTCTTCCGTTTTCATGCGCAGGGAGCCGATCCGCTTATGCATGCCGCTCCTGAATTTCATGTACTTCCCAGCGGAAAAGGGCATCGCGCATGCACTCCGAAGATCGCCGCATTGTAGCATAGGCCAGCAGTGGCACTGAAGGGTGCGGTGGCGGGAGAGCAGTGGTAGCCGTCGGCGCGTCACTCAAGCCGGCGGTCGCTCCTCGGACAACTTAAGCCGGCGGCGGGCCGCACCACTCGCATGAGCGGCTGATGCGACGGCTCGTGCGACTCGCGGCACGACATCCTTGTCGAAGACGCTGGGAATAATATAGTCCTCGCTCAATGCGGCGCGTGGAATCGTTTCGGCTAATGCGCGTGCGGCCGCCAGTTTCATCGGCTCATTGATTTCGTTGGCCTGGACATCCAGGGCCCCGCGGAAGATGCCGGGAAAGGCCAGCGCATTGTTGATCTGGTTTGGAAAATCTGAACGTCCTGTGGCGAAGATGCGGCAGTGCGACAGGGCCAATTCCGGCGAGACCTCGGGATCGGGGTTCGCCATGGCGAACACAATGCGGTCTTGGGCCATCAAATCCAAATCATCCGCGCTGAGCAAATTGCCGACCGACAGACCGATGAACACATCAGCATTTTTCAGTGCATCTCGCAAGCTGCCTTGCGGCCGATGCGGTGTCAGACAGGATGACAGATCCGTTCGCCACGCACGGAGATGTTCGGCGTCGCCTTGGAGAATAATGCCTTCTTTGTCGCAGCCAAGGAGGTGAGAGACTCCCGCAGCGAGGAGCATGCGGCAGCAAGCGGTGCCCGCGGCGCCGAGTCCGTTCACCACCACCCGAACGTCGTCCAACGGCTTGCCGAGCACGACCAGCGCGTTGGTGAGTGCCGCGAGCAAGACCACTGCGGTGCCGTGCTGATCGTCATGCATGACCGGAATATCGAGCGACGCCTTGAGGCGGCGCTCAATGTCAAAGCAGCGCGGCGCGCTGATATCTTCGAGGTTGATCGCGCCGAAACCGGGAGCGATCGCTTGCACGGTGCGAATGATCTCGTCGGGATCTTGGGTGGCGAGGCAGAGGGGCCACGCGTCGATTCCCGCCAATTCCCGGAAAAGCATCGCTTTCCCTTCCATAACCGGCAATGCGGCCTCTGCGCCCAGATTCCCCAAGCCAAGCACGGCGGAGCCATCGGTGACGACGGCCACGCTGTTGCTCTTGATGGTAAACGCAGATGCCTTCGATTTGTCCCGTGCGATGGCTTGGGCCACCCGTCCGACGCCGGGCGTATACACCATCGATAGGATGTTGCGCGTGGTCAGCGGCAGTTTGCTCTTGACCTGGATCTTGCCGCCAAGATGAAGAAGAAAGATGCGATCGGACGCGGACAGGACAGTCACACCGGGAAGATTATTCAGCTTGGCCAACACGCGTTCCCCATGGGCTTCATCGCGGACATCGAACGTGACGTCTCTCACCATCCGGTCAGCTGTAGCCGACGCCAAATCGACGGCACCCAGGTTCGCACCTTCCTCCGCGAGCGCGGACGCCACCTTCGCAAACATGCCCGGTTTATTGTCGAGTTCAAGCCGTACGGTCAGCCGGTAGTTTGAATAGGGACCGATGTCGTTCATCGCAGAGTGCCTCGAGGCCAGCTTTCATAACCATACCATAGCGCTAGCGCCGGTCGCCGACCGCTGCGCGTAACACGCCGATTGACAACGCAAACCAGAATTGGTGGGGGTCGTTACGGTTGTCTGATGGGCAGGCAAACCACTATTAAATATCATGGGGAGATTATGAAGCGCATGTTGGTAGCGATTATGGCAGTAGCGATTTCCTTCAGCGCGCCTTTGTTCGCCGGTGAGGAGAAGAAGGACAAGAAGGATGAAAAAAAGGGCCGCCACCTCGGCGAACCCAAGGAAGAAAAGAAGGACGAGAAGGGCAAGTTTTGTGGCGTGATTGATGCATTGACCGGTTTCAAAGCGGGATGCTACGGTGGCGAATGTCTTCATCCCCATCCCGGCCGGCGCGCCAACCGAATCGGCTGATCCACGAAACCAGCCCCTATCTTCTCCAGCACGCGTACAACCCGGTCGAGTGGTATCCGTGGGGCCCGGAAGCGCTGGAGGCCGCTAAAAAAAGGAATTCTCCCATCCTATTGTCCATCGGATATTCCGCCTGTCACTGGTGCCATGTCATGGAACGGGAATCCTTTGAAAGCGAAGCGATCGCTGCGCTGATGAACCGCTGGTTCGTCTGCATCAAGGTGGATCGCGAGGAGCGCCCGGACCTCGATGAGATTTACATGGCGGCCACTGTGGCCATGAACCAGGGTCAAGGGGGCTGGCCCATGACGGTGTTTCTCACGCCGGAGCAACAGCCGTTTTTCGCCGGCACCTATTTCCCCCCTGAAGGACGCTGGGGCAGACCCGGATTTCCTGATCTCCTGAAAAAGATTGCAGATGTCTGGAACCGAGACCCCGAAGGAGTAAGGCATCAGGCGCAAGATCTCACTGCTCGGTTGCAGCGCGAGTGGCAGACGCCGGCGGCCGTGACGGTCAGCGAGCAGATATTGGACGGGGTGGTGTCTGAATACCAGCAAGATTTTGACGAGCGCTATGGAGGATTTGGCACAGCGCCCAAATTTCCTCCCGCCGCCGGTCTGTCCCTGCTGCTTCGGTGTTACCGACGCACCGGTGACGATGCGGCGCTGCGGATGGTCAGGACTACGCTGGATGCGATGGCCGCCGGGGGAATCTACGACCACATCGGCGGGGGGTTCGCCCGCTACTCGACGGATCAGCGATGGCTCGTCCCCCACTTCGAAAAAATGCTGTACGACAATGCGCTGCTGGCACGGACCTACCTGGAGGCGTTTCAAGTCACCCGGCATGAATCCTATCGCGATGTGACCACCGATGTGCTCGATTACATCCGGAAAGAGATGACGCATCCAGACGGAGGATTTTATAGCGCAACGGATGCGGACTCAGAGGGTGTGGAAGGGAAGTTTTTTGTCTGGACGCCCGAGGAAGTTGCGGAAGCCATCGGCGACCGCCGGGACGCCCGCCAGTTCTGTGCCTGCTACGACGTGACAGCCGAAGGCAATTGGGAGCACAAGAGCATCCCCAACCGGATGCGACCGCTCGATGAGGTGGCGAAAGAACTGAATGTGACCATCGATGAGCTCAAAGACACGATGCGTCGAGTGCGCCCTCGGATGTATGCCGCTCGCCAACGCCGGATACCGCCGGGTTTGGACGACAAGATCATCACCGCCTGGAACGGCATGATGATTTCGGCGATGGCTGAAGCCGCCCGGGTCTTGGACCGCGCCGATTATTTGGCCGCCGCTAAGAAGGCGGCCGACTTCCTGCTCAGCGTGCACTGCACCGATGACCAGCGTCTGATGCGGACCTCGAGGAATGGGCGTGCTCATCTCGAGGCCGTGCTGGAAGACTATGCATTCCTGGGAGAGGGGCTGGTCGATCTCTATGAGGCCGGCGGCGACGACCGCTATCTCGAGGCGGCTCGACGGTTGGCCGAACGGCTGATCCTCTCGTTCCAGGATGACGAACAAGGAGGATTTTTCACAACGGCGAAAGACCATGAAGCGCTGATCATCCGAGGTCGGGAAGGTGCGGACGGCGCGACGCCGAGCGGCAATGCCGTTGCGGCCATGCTCCTGGCCCGGTTGTCGTTTCACCTCGATCGCGTCGACTTTCGCGAAGCCGCTGTCGGCGCGATACGCGCCTACGGCAAGCATCTGACACGATTCCCACGGGGATTCGCCAAGAGCCTGGCCGTCGTCGACTTCTTGACCGAGGGACCCGTCGAATTGGCGGTGGTCGGCAGGCGAGAGGATCCACATTTTCGCGCCATCCAGGACGCCGTGCGGGGATGGTACCTTCCAAACCGTATTATCGCCATAGCCGATTGCACGGACGGAACGTCAGCCCATCCGCTGCTGACTGGCAAGCAGACGCTGGATGGCCGGGCGGCGTTGTACATTTGCCGGAATTTCTCGTGTCAGCAGCCCTTGATCGAAGCGTCCGCCGTTGACGAAGCGCTCGGCGCGGCTTCCAGACGGTCCCGTCAGCCGGCTGGAACGAAACTACAAGGCCGTCTGCTTGGAGGGTGGGCCACGGTTGAGCGCACGGCACAATATGCCGCCCGTATCGTCAATCAGCCGCGGCAGCACGGACGGTTCGAAAACGGGTTCACGCGGTTCGGACGGACGGCTTTGACGGCGTCACGAGTGGGATTCGGCGGTTATCGAGTGGATGGGAGCGATGCAGAGCACGCCGCTGCGCTGACAACCGCATTGCGGTCGGGCGTCAACGTGATTGATACCTCCACCAATTACATGGACGGCGAAAGCGAGCGTCTTGTCGGATCGGTGCTGCGCGGCCTGGTCGCCGGCAGCGAGCTCACCAGAGACGAGATCATCGTCGTGTCCAAGATCGGCTATGTTCAAGGACAGAATCTAAAAGATGCCGAGGCCCGGGAACGGGCCGGCCGTCCCTACCCCGACATGGTGAAATACGGCGAAGGCATTTGGCACTGCATCCATCCTGAATTTCTTGCCGATCAACTTGACGCGTCCCTCGATCGTCTTGGCCTCAGCCGGCTCGATGTGTGTCTGCTGCATAATCCCGAATACATCTTGTCCGAAGCCGCGCAGCGGGGCACGGGGAATGTGATGGAAGCGAGGGAACGTTGTTATGCGCGGATCGAACAGGCGTTTGCCTATCTGGAGGCGCAGGTGGCAGCCGGTCGAATCAGCTGGTACGGCGTTTCGTCGAATACGATCGGACGTGATCCCCGCGACCCTGAAGCGACCTCGCTGTCAGAGCTGGTGTGTGCGGCCGTGAACGCTGCCGCATCCCGTAGTGCGAAGGAGCATCACTTCGCCGTCCTGCAATGTCCCATGAATCTGTTCGAAAGCGAAGTCTGGAGCCGGCGGACAAGCGGACAGCAGCAGAATCAGTCGGTCCTCGAGGTGGCTTCGCAGGAGGACCTTGCCGTTCTGGTCAATCGTCCGCTGAACGCCATGCCGACATCACGTTCCGGCATGATCCGGATCGCCGATGTGGCGCTTGAAGGGGAAGCCGGAAGCATTGAAGACGCCTTGCGAACCGTGAGCCGGTTGGAGGAGGAATATCAGGCCATGCTCGCCCCGAAGATTCCGCACGCCGGAAAAGGGACGCATCCCAAGGAGTTCTTCAACTGGGCGCAAGAACTGGGAGCTCTGCAAAGCCGCCTCCAGGGTCTCGAGCACTGGGAACAGATCGAACATCAGATGATCGCCCCGCATGTCAACCAGGTCCTGCAGGCGGTCCCTCGATTGCTGAATGATGAGGCGACGGCTCAGCAATGGCAAGGCTGGAGGGACCGGTATCTGCCTCAGTTGCTGACATTGCTCAGCCGGCTCCGGCGGCAAGCGGCCGAAAGAAGTCGCATCAGGACCGGGAGAGTGGCGGCCCTGATCGATCCGCTTCTTCCCGACTGGGCGCGAAAAGAGTCGCTGTCCCGGAAGGCATTGTGGGTGCTGGCAAGCACACCTGGCGTTACATGCGTGCTCAACGGCATGAGAACCGTGTCGTATGCCAAGGACTCAACAGCAATCTTGGGTTGGGAGCGTTTGGACGAAGCAGGACGTGTGTATCGTGCGGTCGCCGAACTGACGGACGTCTGAGCTATTTCGAGGTGCGCAATAAGCCTTGCCAGGATCGGAGCACGCCTCCGACCCAGGAAGGATGCGATTGAGGCGCACGGGCGTGCTTCGCTGGCGGTCGCCTGGAGCTCAAGTCGAGTATCCGTTGTTCAACATCCCGATAGCTCGGGTCTTCGCGCCTGATCCAACGATAGGCTTCAAGAGTTTCTGCCGTGCGTCCGAGCACTTCAAGAGTACGGCCGAGAACATAGAGGATCTGCACCAATTCTTTCGTCGATGCCGGAGAGGATTTCAGCGAGTGGCGAAAGGCCGTCACTGCGTCTTCATAGCGTCCCGTCGATTTGTAACACAGCCCCATCTGTGCATAGGCTTTCAGCGCATATGCTTGAGCCGCCGCCGCCTGCTCGAACTCCGCGATGGCCTGCTTGAACAAACCGGCCTTCCGCAGCACGAGTCCCCGTTCATATTTTTCAGCGGCACTCCGCTCGTCATCCATAGAGGCACACCCTCGCGCGCCTGGGTTACAGCAAAAGACGGGCCACCCCGACCGACCGGGCACCTGTCGTTATGAGTCAAGGACTTACTCAACAGAGCGAAAGGAATGTCGAGACGCTTTCTGTCAGTGACCGCTCAGAAATGCTCGCAGGACGGCCGCGTGCGGGCTAAAAGTGTACTTCTCGCAACGAATGGCAGTTGGCGCGATACCAGCGAATTGTCTTGGTCAGCCCCTCGCGCAGCGAATGTTTCGCTTGAAATCCGATCGCCTGCTTGACACGGCTTACATCCAAACATCGCCGCGGCTGACCATTGGGTTTGGTCGTATCCCACTTGATCTGTCCCCGATATCCGACTTCCTCGGCGACGATGCTCGCGAGCTTCCGGATCGCAATCTCTTCTCCGGTTCCAAGATTTAACGGTCGCGAATCATTGTATTGTTCGGCGGCGAGAAGGATGCCTTCGGCTGCGTCCTCGACGTAAAGAAATTCCCGCGTCGGCGTTCCGTCGCCCCATAAGATGATTTCCGATGCGCCGGTTTCCTGCGCCTCCGCGCATTTTCTGACGAGCGCGGGGATGACGTGTGAAGTCTCGAGGTCAAAATTGTCGCCGGGCCCGTAGAGGTTCACCGGAAACAGCACGATGGAGTTGAACGCGTATTGCTGGCGATAGGCCTGCGACTGGACGAGCATCATTTTTTTGGCCAGCCCGTAGGGCGCATTGGTTTCCTCGGGATACCCTGCCCAGATGTCGTCTTCTTTGAAAGGAACCGGGGCAAACTTCGGGTAGGCGCAGATCGTCCCGATGGCGACGAATTTCTCGAGCCCCTGCTCTCGACCGACCTCGATGAGCTGCGTGCCCATCATCAGATTGTCGTAAAAAAACCGTCCCGGATTGGACTGATTTGCACCGATCCCACCAACTCGCGCAGCAAGGTGGATGACGATGTCAGGCCTGGACTCGCTATACAAACGGCGTACCGCCTCCATCTGCACGAGGTTATAATCCCGGCTGCGAGGCACGACGATGTCGCGGCAGCCTTTCTCTCTGAGCTGCTGCACGACGAAGGAGCCCAGAAATCCGGCGCCCCCCGTGACCACGACGCGCTTGGTCGGCCAGAACTTCGCCATGGCTATGACCGCTTTCCTCGGACCCCGTCCAAGCGTTCCCGCTCCGCGGCGAGATCGGCATCTACCATCATCGTGATCAATTCACGAAACCCGACCTTGGGGGCCCATCCCAGTTTCCGTTTCGCTTTGCTGGCGTCTCCGATGAGCAGGTCCACTTCGGTCGGGCGGTAGTAATTTTCGTCGATCTTCACGTACCGCTTCCAATCGAGTTCCACGCGCTCGAAGGCCAGCTCGAGCATTTCACGCACGCTGTGTGTCTCACCGGTGGCGATGACGTAATCATCCGGAGTCTCAGCCTGAAGCATCAGCCACATGGCTTCAATGTAGTCGCCGGCGAACCCCCAGTCCCGTTTGGCATCGAGGTTGCCGAGATAAAGCTCGTGTTGAACGCCGAGTTTGATGCGAGCCGCGGCCTTGGTGACCTTTCTCGTGACGAACGTCTCTCCCCGTCGAGGTGATTCGTGGTTGAAGAGAATGCCGTTGCAGGCAAACAGATTGTAGGCTTCGCGATAGTTGACGGTGATCCAATACGAATAGACTTTAGCGGCGCCGTAAGGACTGCGCGGATAGAACGGCGTGGTTTCGCGTTGAGGTACTTCCAGGACTTTGCCGAACATTTCGCTCGACGAGGCCTGATAGAATTTCGGCTTGAGGCCGGATTCTCGAATGGCCTCAAGAAGACGAATCGTCCCCAGCCCCGTGATTTCCCCGGTGTATTCAGGAACGTCAAAGCTCACCCGGACGTGGCTCTGTGCGCCGAGGTTGTAGATCTCATCGGGTTGGACGGTGCGCAAGATTCGGTTCAAGGAACTGGCGTCGTTGAGGTCCCCGTACATGAGGTGCAGGCGACGCTGCGGGACGTGAGGATCTTGATAGATGGGATCGATGCGGCCCGTGTTGAAGGAACTTGATCGTCGGATAATGCCGTAGACGTCGTAACCTTTTTTGATGAGGAATTCCGATAGATACGACCCGTCCTGACCGGTGATGCCTGTGAGCAGCGCTTTTTTCACGTGCCTCTCCTGTATAGTTCCGGCGAAATTATGAATCGGTTCTGATCGATTGTCCACTGACTCATACTTTCTGGATACGATTCTATGGCAATGCCGGGAGTCTAGATGATGAAAATTCATCTCCCGCAACGGAAAAGTGCCTCATCTATTGCGCCATTTGAGCACGCGCATTACAATAGCCCTCCATGTGGCCATCATGGACACCATCCGGGCGATGACGTCCCGCCGCGCAATCATACTGGTGATTGTGCTCGGCACGACGTTTTTGATCGCTCACACGATCAATGCGCTCATTGCCGAAGCCTTGTTCCTCCCCTCTGGCGTGGCCGTGCCGCGTCTGATGGATCAGGATGCCTCCGCCGCCCGTTCCCCTTCGGCTCTCGCTGAACAGGTACGGATGAGCGGCCTGTTTCCCCTTCCACCGGAGCCGGTCTACAGTGGTCCCCCGGGCAGCATGTCCAGCGTAGGCGGCCCGATACGGCAACCGTTGAACCTCGCGTCGAAGCTGAAGTTGCTTGGGGTTGTCGTGGGAGACCGCGGCGGCGTGTCCGCGATCGTCGAAGAGCTGGCCAGCAAGCACCAATGGTTTTTCCGTCTCCACGACCACATTCCCGACGCCGGCGAGATCGTTGAGATTCAACGAAGCGGAATCCTTGTTCGGCAGGGCAATCAACAGGAGTTTCTGGAATTGTCGACCGGGCTCGAGAAGCCTCCGATGTCCCAAGTCGTATCCACCGCTCCTCCCGCGGCGGTGGCCGGAGGTCAGATCAAGAAAGTCCTGGACCGCCGTGAAGTTGAACAGGCGATGAACGATCTGCCGAAGCTGTTATCGCAGGCCCGGGCCGTGCCTGTGTTGAACAACGGTGCCATGACCGGCTTCCGCTTGGACTATATCGCGAAAAACAGCTTCTACGAGAAAATCGGACTGCAATATGGAGATGTCTTGAAGCAGGTCAATGGAGTCGAAATTAAGGACCCGGGCACCATGCTGTCCTTGTTCCAACAGCTGCGTAACGAAAACTCCGTCAAACTCGACGTCTTACGCAATAATCAGCGCACGACCATGGTGTTCGACATCCGTTAGCTGTCTGACATCGCAGGTCGACCTCTACGTCTGCCACCCTCAGCGGTACCTGGGTATTCACCTGGATAAGGACGCGATTGTCGTTGCACCTTGTCAGGGCCGTTAGGAGAGGAGTACCCTATAATTTTCTGCGTGTTATGTGTCACGGATCAACGAGAAGGGACCGGGCAAACCCCAGAGGAATGAAAAGCCGGTGACCAAACAGACGCCTGTGACTCGCCCACTTCTAGGGGCCATCCTCGAGCAAAAATTCGGGCTTTCGGAGGCGAAGCTGCTCGAAGCGTTGAACATTCAGCAGACGAAAGGAGGTCGGCTGGGGGAGGCCCTGCTCAAGATCAGGGCCATTGAAGAGGATCTCCTTTTACAGGCGCTCGCAATGCAGTTCGAGATGCCGTGGCTGCCTCATCTGGACGTCGCGCACATCAATCATGAATGGATCAAGAAAGTGCCGATTCATTTCGCGCGTCGCTACCGCGTGCTGCCTCTGAAAGTCGACGACGGCGCTATTATCGTAGCCACGACCGATCCGCTCGAAACTGCCGCCCTCGACGATCTGCGGCTGCTCCTAGGCATGCCGATCAAAGCAGTGCTGACCGGTGCGATGTCGCTGATGTCCTGCCTCAATCGGGCCTATGACGAGGCAGCCAGCCCCACGGGCGCAGAAGAGGTGATGGAGGACATCGCCGCCAGCGAGAATCTCGATAAGATCGCCCACGAGCTCGACGAACCGCAGGACCTGCTCGATGCCACCGATGAAGCGCCGATCATCAGGCTGGTGAATTCCGTGCTGTTTCAGGCCGTCCGCCAGCGCGCCAGTGACATTCACTTCGAGTCCTTTGAACGGGGTCTGGTCGTCCGTTATCGCATTGACGGCGTGCTCTATCCCATCCTGACGCCCCCTAAGCATTTACAGTCGAGCATCATTGCCCGCCTGAAGATCATGGCGGCGTTGAACATCGCGGAGAAGCGCCTGCCGCAGGACGGCCGCTTCGCCATACGGACAGCGGGGAAAGATGTCGATCTCCGCGTCTCGGTGTTGCCGACCTCGCATGGCGAACGGGTAGTGTTGCGCTTGCTGGAAAAGGAAAACCGGCTGCTGAACCTCTCGGAAATGGGTTTTTCACCGGAGCGGCTCCACACCATCCAACAGCTGATCCGTCTGACGCACGGAATCCTGCTCGTCACAGGACCGACAGGAAGCGGAAAGACGACGACGTTGTATGCCGCTTTGAGCGAAATCAACGCGCCGGACAAGAACATCATTACCGTCGAAGATCCTGTCGAATACCAGTTGCTCGGCATCGGACAGATGCAGGTGAATCCGAAGATCAACTTGACCTTCGCGGCCGGACTGCGCTCGATCCTTCGTCAGGATCCCGACGTCATCATGATCGGTGAAATCCGCGACCGGGAAACCGCCGAAATCGCCATTCACGCCTCGCTCACGGGACACTTGGTATTTTCCACGTTGCACACGAACGATGCGGCGAGCGCCGCGACCCGCCTCATCGACATGGGAATCGAACCGTTTCTGGTCGCGTCCTCAGTGGTGGCGGTGTTGGCCCAGCGGCTCATCAGAAAGGTCTGCCCCGACTGCAAGCAGGCGTATCAGCCGGATGACGAGGAACTGATCCGGCTCGGCGTCGTCCCGGGCAAGACCAAGCCGACATTTTATCGCGGCGTCGGCTGTCCGGCCTGCACGCAGACCGGGTATCGGGGGCGCACGGGCATTCATGAGTTGCTCGTCTTGGACGATGAAGTTCGGCGGTTGATCGGGAACAAGGCCGATGCTGCTGCGATCCGCCAAGCGGCGGTGTCCCGCGGCATGGTGCTGTTGAAAGAGGAAGCCGCGGAAAAAATCTTCGCGGGCATCACAACCACCGAAGAAGTCATGCGCATGACGCAGCAAGAGGTCGAGGTCTAAGCCGCATGCCGGTATACCAATACAGAGGTTATAAGGCGGACGGCGGGGCAGCGACCGGGATCGTCGATGCGGAAAGTCCCAAGGTCGCCCGCCTCAAGCTCCGCAAAGACGGGGTCTTCCCCACCGAAATGGCCGAGCAGGCAGGGGCGAGCAAGGGCATCGCGACGAGCCGTTCGGACGCCGGATCGGGAACAGTGGGAAGCCGCTCGCAGACGTTGACGGTCAATGACGTGGCGCTAATGACGAGGCAGCTGGCCACGCTTTTGGTGGCCGGGTTGCCGCTTGTCGATGCGTTGGGCGTCCTCATGGACCAGTCGGAGAAAAAAGCCATCAAGGGGCTGCTCGCTGACGTGCGCGAGGCGATTCGCGGTGGCGCTTCCTACAGTGCGGTGCTTGAACGCTACCCCCGCGACTTTTCGCCGATTTATGTCCACATGGTGCGCGCCGGCGAAGCCAGCGGCGCGTTGGACCAGATTCTGTTCCGTCTGGCCGAATTTCTGGAAAAGCAACTTGCCCTCAAGCACAAGGTGACGAACGCCATCCTCTACCCGGCAATCATGCTGATCGTGGGGACGCTGGTCCTTTTTTTCCTCGTCACGTTCGTCGTGCCCAAGATTACGGCCGTCTTTGCCCATTCCAAACAGGCTCTCCCGTGGCCGACCATCGTCCTCATGGAAGCCAGCCGTTTTTGCTCGGACTACTGGATGGTGCTCTTAGGACTGATCCTTGTGGCAGTCTGGGGGATCCGAAGGGTCAAAAAAACCGAAGCCGGCCAGATGCTGACCGATCGCTTGTTGCTGAAGCTTCCGCTGATCGGCCAGGTAGCCCGGATGGTGTCGATTTCACGACTGGCGAGCACGCTGGCCACCATGTTGTCGAGTGGCGTCCAGTTGTTGGAAGCGCTGGACGTGTCCAAACGCGTGATGAACAATCGGGTTCTCGAGCAGGCGATAGAAGACGCCAGGCAGAACATTCGGGAAGGCGAAACCATCGCCGAACCCTTGAAACGAAGCGGTCAGTTCCCTCCGCTCGTGACACACATGATTTCAGTGGGTGAGAAGAGCGGCGAAATGGAAGAGATGCTGCGGCGGATCGGACAGATCTATGACGGTGAAGTCGACCGGGTGATCACCCGTTTTACCTCATTGCTGGAACCGGTCATGATTGTCGTCATGGGCGTCATCGTGTTGTTCATCGTGGTGGCGATTCTCCTGCCTATCTTCGAGATGGGCCAGATGGTGAAGTAAACGAACAAGCAAGGAGGCGTTCCGTGCGCGCAGAGACAGAGACACAGATCCGGGTGTTGAGGACGATCGGCCGAGCGGAGCGCGGCTTCACGTTCATCGAGATCATGGTCGTAGTGGCGATTCTCGCCATCTTGGCCGCTCTCGTCGTTCCCCGCATCATGGGACGAACCGACGATGCCAAGCGCACGGCCGCGAAAGTGCAGATCCGGAACATCGAAGGCGCTCTCCAATTGTACAAGCTTGACAACGGCGTCTATCCCACGACCGAACAGGGGCTCAAAGCCCTGGTGGAAAAGCCGTCGGTCGGCGTCGTGCCGAAAAAATGGAAGCTCGGCGGCTACCTGCCGAATATTCCCGAAGATCCGTGGGGCAACCCGTACAAGTATTTGAGTCCCGCCCCTGTCCAGCAAGGACAGTACGGGCAGGTCAAAGGCGATTACGAAATCACGTCGTTCGCGACCGATGGAGAGGCCGGCGGTGAAGGCGTCAACGCCGATATCACGAACTGGAACATGGAAAAGGACTAGCCAATGACCGTCCGTCATCTGCATGTGCGTCCCAGGGCTGTCCGCAACGGTGCCACGCTCCCCGCCTCGACGGCGGCGGGCGGCTTCACGATGTTGGAAATCGTGCTGGTCCTGTTCCTGCTCGTCGGCATGCTGACCCTGGTCATCCCGCGAATTTCGCTCGGCGAAAGCCTGGGATCGATCGGACGGAAGTGGGTGGGAGCCATGAAGTCCTTCCAAGAGATGGCGATGATGACCCAAAAAACGGTAAGGCTCTATGTCGACATCGACCGGAATATGTATTGGCCGATGGTGATCGACGGAAAGGAAGAGAAGATTCCTCTCGATCCGACTTGGGCCGTGCCGATTGTCTTGCCCGAAACCGTGCGATTCGCGGACATTCAGATCGGCACTACGGTGAAACAGGCCGGCCGCGTCGACATCTTCTTCTATCCGAACGGCCGGATCGATCCGGCGATCGTGCATTTGACCGACATGAGCAACAATATCGTGGGCGTCTTCGTGGAACCGGTGACGGCGATGATCCGCATGACGGACCATCGCATTGATCCGCCCAAGCCCATCATGATTCTCGAGCGGATTCGGCCGTTGCTTCAGCCGATTACGCCGGGGATTCGACCGGGGCTTCCGCCCGCCGTGTCGAAATAA
>JBKPSD010000019.1:0-99267 GCA_046734935.1 Nitrospirota bacterium | reverse complement strand
GCCGGCCATTGAGATTCCCGTATTGGTGGTCGTCGGCGCCGACGATGTCCTGACGCCTCCCCAGGACGCCGAGCGCATCGCCGGCGGCATTGCCGGCGCGGAACTGGTGATGATTCCCGATGCCGGTCACTTGAGCAACCTCGAGCAGCCGGCTCGGTTCACCGGGGCGGTTGAGCGCTTTGCGACGAAACTGTTCCGGCTCGACGGTTAAGCCTCTCCAACGGCGCTTCGCCGGATCAGCTTCAAAAATTCGTTTCTGGTTTGTTCCTGCGTCCGGAAGGCACCCAGCATGGAACTCGTGACGGCGAGCGTATTCTGCTTCTCCACTCCTCGCATCATCATGCACAGATGGCGGGCTTCCATCACGACCGCCACGCCGTGCGCATCCAACTTCCGCTTGAGCGTTTCGGCGATCTGAGTCGTCAACCGCTCCTGGACTTGCAACCGCCGCGCGAACGCATCCACCACTCGCGGAATCTTGCTGAGGCCGACCACTTTTTTGTTGGGCAGGTATCCCACGTGGCATTTTCCAAAAAAAGGCAGCATGTGATGCTCGCACATGCTGAAGAAATCGATGTCCTTCACGATGACCATTTCATCGTATTCGATGGGAAAGAGCGCCCCGTTCAGCAAGCGCTCGATATCCTCGTGATAGCCCTTCGTCATGAACAGCAGGGCCTTCGCGACCCGCTCAGGCGTCCTGAGCAATCCGTTGCGGCGGGGAGATTCGCCCAAGGCCTTCAAGAGCTGTGTGACGAGGCCGGTCATGACGTTCATGTCCTGGGGAGAGGATACGGGAGGGAGGTCCTCAATGGAACTGATGGAAACAGGGTTGAGAAATGAACGTTCGACTCGAGTGAGTGCTGATCGGCGTCGTCGTTGTGCCATAGATGTCTTTGCTCCGGTTACCGAACCGCGGCAGGCGCCGCATACTCGAAGTAATTGTCCCTCGTTTCAATGACGCCCACTTTTTCCAGCGAGCGGGCGGGAAGCTTGTCGACGAGCAGCTCCCAGATCAATTTGACGAGATTCTCCCCGGTCGTAGTCGTCGTCGCAAAAGCGGGGTCTTCATTGAGATCATGATGGTCGAACCGCGAGATGATCGTCTCTCCCACAATCCGATCGAGATCTTCCGGACGGTACGCGGTCGACCCTGTCGCGCTCTTGACGGTCACGAGCACCACGTAATTGTGGCCGTGACCGTTCGCATTATTACATTTCCCGAAGGCCGCCCAATTTTGTTCTGGCGTCAGGAAATCGGTGTGCAGCCGGTGAGCGGCGCAGAAGCGGTACCGCCTGGTCATCGTGACCTGTGCCATAATCCATCCCCAAGACCGCCCTGCGGCGTCCGATTCACCGTCACGGCAACGAACAAACAGAGAAGCCAGGATCACCCACCGGGCAACCCTGGCTTCGATCATCGTTCACTCGTGCCTGACGGCAGGAGTCCCGTACTTTATGCGCTGAAGGAACTGCCGCAGCCGCACGTCGTCTTGGCCTGCGGGTTCTTGATCGAGAACCCGGACCCCTGAACGCTGTCGACATAGTCGACTTCCGCCCCCTGGAGCAGCGGCGCGCTCTGCGAATCCATGATGACTTTCACGTCGCCCTTCTCAATAACGGTGTCGTCCTCCGCCATTTTGGATTCGAACGCCATGCCGTATTGATAGCCATGACAACCGCCGCCACGGACGTAAATCCGCAAGCCGACGACGTCTTTTTCTTCCTTCATCAATTCCTGAATTTTTTGCTCCGCAACGGGGGTAATCGTGACCATCGTACTCCTCCTTGTCAGCAGGCCGGCCTTGTAACCGCCTGGTTTGCTTAGTGTAACACCTCTTTACCGAATATCAACACCCTGTGCCTCCGACTGGCTGGTCGGCGCCGCCCACTTCGTTTCGGGCACCTTGACGACGACATCTCCCAGCACCTTGGCCTGACAGCCCAGGCGGTGCCAGGGTTCGCTCAGCGCTTCGCGGTCCAGAAGATCCTGTTCCTCGAAGTCGATTTCCGACAGATGCTCGGCGCCCTGCTGGACCTCGACACGGCAGGTGGTACAGGACGCATTGCCTCCGCAATCGTGGTTGAGCGGGAAGCCCAACTCCTTGGCCGCATCCAGAAGAGTCGTGTTCCGCGGAACCGCCCCACTTCGGCCTTTGGGATGAAGAAAGGTCACCAATGGCATCCGCCCGCCTCCTCAATGCGCGACTGCCTCGACCGCAACGGGCGGAAAGGGGCAGCGTTGTAACCGGATATGCTCTTCGAATTCATGGCGGAACAGTTTGAGACTGCTCTGGACCAACACCGCCGCGCCGGTGACCAACGTGCAGTACCCCGTACCTTTGACGAAGCCACACAGCTGCAGAAGACTATCGAGATCCTTCTGAGTGCCTTCGCCGGCTTCAATCTTGGTCATCAGCGTCGCCAGATTGATCGTGCCCATCCGGCAAGGCGGGCACTGGCCGCAGCTTTCGCCCTTGAAGAAATTGGAAAACTTCAACGTTTGCCGGACCATGCAAGTGGCGTCGTCGACCACTATCACGCCGGCCGATCCGAGTCCGGTTCCCGCCTTTTTCAACGAATCGAAATCCATGGGCAGGTCGAGCTGATCGGCCGTCACCATCGAAAAGGCCGGACCGCCGGGAAACACGGCTTTGATCTTTCGTCCAGCCGCCACGCCCCCGCCGCATTGTTCGATCAGTTCCCGCACCGTCACGCCCATCGGCATTTCATAGACGCCGGGGCGCTTGATCGCGCCGCTAAGGGAAAACATCATCGTGCCAGGACACTTTTCAGTGCCGACTTGGGTGAACCACGCCGCGCCTTTATGGAGGATTCGTGGAATATTGCACAACGTCTCGACGTTGTTGACCAGCGTGGGCTTCCCGTACAAGCCGTAATCGGTCGGATAAAACGGCGGCTTTTGACGCGGCATCGCAGGTCGGCCCTGCATGGATTCCAACATGGCGGTCTCTTCGCCGGCCACGTAGCTTCCGTGGCCTTCAAACACTTGTAGTTCGATATCGATCCCGGTGCCCAGGATGTTCTTGCCGACGAAACCGCGCTCCTTCGCCTGCGCCAACGCCTTCTTCAGATTTTCACGCTCTTCCTCGTATTCGTGATTCACGTAAATGAAGGAGGCCTTCGCCTGCGCCGTCCGGGACGCGATCAGACAGCCTTCGATGAGCTGATGGGGAATCGTTTTCAGCAAGTGCCGGTCCTTGAACGTTCCCGGCTCGTGCTCACCGGCGTTACAGACGAAATACCGTTCCTTGACTCGGTGGTTCAGGACCTTGTCCCATTTCACGCCGGTCGGGAACCCTGCACCGCCTCGGCCTCGCAGACCGGAGGTCTTGAGTTCCTGGACTACTTGCTCCGGCGTCAATTCCTTGACGCATTTTTTCCAGGCCTCGTACCCTCCGACCTTCATGTAGGCATCGATGTCCCAGGGGGCTCCATCGATTTTTTCCACGAGCCGGGCATCCGTTAACGTCATCATGCAGTCGCTCCAGGACCGGAGAAAGGCGAATGGCTACTATACGGGTCTGGCTCCTGTCCCGTCAAGGCAAAGGGCCGAGAATAGGCCTGATTCTCAAGGGGTTAGGACGACAGCCCTAGACGATCCTGGGCATAATGGCCGGATTCTGTCGTCGTTGAAGAGATACGCCTTGCCGGCTGACGTACAGCGTCCGCCAACCGGCAAGTCGATGTTATTTCAAGTGGCTGCCTGCTCCCATGAAAAATAACATGGGAATGGAGAGCATGAAGTTGACCCGGGAAGCCAGCAACGCCGTCCTGCCCCACTGCGCCATTTCCGCCGGTGCCGGCGTACCTTGTGCAGCGGCCGTGACGGCCGCAATGATCTTCTTTTGATTCGGCCAGATAATGGCGTGCACATTGGCCATCATGATGATGCCGAGGATCCCCCCGATGGCCAAGGCGTAGGCGCCGGTGCCTCCGTTCATGTACAGCTTGATGTACAACAGAATGCCGGCCAACACCGTGACGGTGGCTCCATGACGGAACCAGTTCAGCGCAGACGGCATCAACTTTGGAATGACGATGTTTTTTGTCGGACCATCCAGGCTCTTCATAAAAGCGGCGTTGATCAGGTTGAAAAAGTACAGCAGCCCGATCCAGGTGATGCCGGCCAGGAAGTGGATCCACCGGATGATGATGCCGCCCCAGTCTGCTTCCCCGGCTCCGACGCCGGCAAGGCCCAGGTACACGACAATCAACACCAGCGCCAAGGCGAACCCTGCGCCTATCGTTTGCATCGGATCTTCAAGAAATTTCATAGCTTCTCCTGTTTCGGTGCACTGCTGAATTGCTTTCTGTACTGGAGGCCTCTGCGATTGTCAAGCGACCGCACCGCTCCGCCGGATCGCCGCCCGAACTGCAGCCGTCTGATTCCGTGATGACTAGGGGATATGGATGCGGGCGTCAGGTGGTCAGGCGGTCGACCGTCGCGCACAGATCCCGTACGGCGTTCGCCGAAACGTCCAGCGCCTTACGTTCCTCCGGCGTCAGGTCGTAGACGATGATCCGTTCGGCGCCGCCTTTGCCGAGCTGCACCGGCACACCGACCACGACATCCCGCAAGCCGTATTCGCCTTGGCAAAGGACCGCGCAGGGCATCACGCGCTTCTCGTCTTGCATGATCGCCTGGACCATGTCCGCCGCCGAAGCGGAGGGCGCGTAAAACGCGCTGCCCGTTTTCAGCAATCCAACGATCTCCGCGCCTCCGTCGCGCGTGCGTTGGACGATCGCCTCGAGTTGCTCCTTCGGCATCATGTCGGAGACCAGCCGGCCTTTGACCGTCGTGTGGCGCGGCAGCGGGACCATCGTATCGCCGTGTCCGCCCAGGACCATCGCGTGGACGTCGGGGCCCGGAACGTCGAGCGCTTGTGCGATGAACGTGCGCATCCGCGCAGAATCGAGCACGCCGGCCATGCCGATGATACGTGTCTTCGGCAGCCCGCTGACCTTGAGCGCGACGTGGACCATTGCGTCCAATGGATTCGTCACGAGTATGAGAACGATGTCCGGTGAACGCGAAACCAGTTCGCTGACGACTGTTTTGACGATTTTCGCGTTGGTGGCGACCAGTTCATCCCGGCTCATGCCGGGCTTACGCGGGATGCCGGAGGTGATGACGGCGATGGACGAGCCGGCCGTTTCCTCGTAGCCGTTCGTGCCAACGACCTTCGTACTGTAGCCGCAGACCGGCCCCGCCTGCGAGATATCGAGCGCTTTACCCTGGGGCACCCCCTCGATGATGTCCACCAAGACAACGTCGTACGCGTCGCGCTCGGCCAGACGCTGCGCCGTCGTCCCGCCGACGTTGCCGGCTCCTACCACGGTAATTTTCGGTCGACCCATGCTTCCTCCGGCCCTATCGTGTCGGCGGTCGGTTCGGTTGCCGCGATCCGTCGGTACCCAGACGCTCAATGCTCGTGTTCCGTCCACCCCGCCACTTTGAAGTTGATCGTGCAGACGAAATTATCGCCATGATAGAAATTCACCTTAATCTTCTTTTTGCCGTATGTTTTTGCCAGAAAGTCCTCCGGATTGTCTATGAGCTCCTGAAAGCCTCCTGGAGGATACTCGCCGAGGTCGTGAAACACTACGATCATCCCCGCCTTGACCTCCTGAAGGATTTTGGCGGAGCACTGGGGGAAGACTTCCCAAAACTTCGCTTCGATCATCTCTTTGCTCGGCTCAGGACGCTCTTCGCCGGGCTGCAGGGGCTGCGCAAACTTCGCCAGGCGGCGCACGTAAGGATATTGGTGCCCTGTAAAGAGCTTATACAGCCAGGGCGGCACCGTGCGTTTTGGCGGTTCTTCCGTCATCGTTGGAAGACGTTCGTGTTTACCGTCGGGTGGCCGATTACGTCGCCAGGCGCTGATAGATCCTTGGAAGCCTCGCCGGCAGCGATTCAACCCGGTCGATTACCGTGTATTCGACATCTCCATACATGCGGCGCACATAGCGGTCGGCTTCGGAGTCGATCGTGACACAGAAGGGATGGATCCCCTCTCGTCTGGCTTCCCGCAGGGCGGCTTTTGTGTCTTCGAGCGCATAGTCCTCGCTGTAATCGCCGTCCAACGGCCGGCCGTCGCTCAAGAGGACGAGCAGGCGGGTTTTTACGTCCCGTTGCCTGAGTCTGGCGACGGCATGGCGGATTGCCGCGCCGTCACGGTTTTGCTGCCCGGGCGCAAGTCCTCCCAGTCGTTCCGCGGTGCGAACGCCCAACGGTTCGTCGAACTGCTTGATGGCCCTGACGTCGACCCCCCCGCGGCCCTGGCCGGAATAGGCATAGAGCGCATATTGGTCGCCCACCGCATCCAGCGCTTCGCACAGCAGGACGAGGCTTTCCTTCTCGACATCGATCACACGGCGGCCGCGGTCGATCTGGCGTCCGGTGGAACCGCTCACGTCGACAAGGAACAGGACGGCGACATCGCGCCGGCGCTTTTCATGGCGCACATAGATCCGGTCGCCACCCTCCAATCCGGCTTGTTGCTCAGCGGCCCTTCGCACCAAGGCGTCCAGATCAAGGTCGTCTCCGTCCGGCTGCCCCGCGGCCCGGCGAAAGGCCGGCGGCCGCAACGATTCGAACGACCGCCGGAGTAAGCGAACGGTGCTCCGATGGGCGTTCAGTGTGCCCGAAACACACTCATCAGAGCCGCGATCTGCCATACGCTCCACGACGCGGCACCAATTGACCCGGTGGTCCTGAAGACGGAAATCCCACTCCGGGTAGCGACAGATTCGTTCCTCGCCGGCGCCCGCCTCGATCAATTGCGCCTCGACGTCGACCGCCAACAATTCGTCGACCACGTTCGGCAGCGAGCGCCCTCCAGCCAGGGCTTCCCCGGCCGGCATCGACTGTTGTTCCCGCCCATCTTGAGTCGTGACGTCTCTCAGTTCCGCTGATCCTGCGCCCCCGGCCGCCTTCGGGGCCGGCTGCTCCTCCGTTCGGCCGGCAACGAGGTCCGCGTTCATTTCACCGCGGTACAGGAGATTCTCCATCTCCTGGTACGTATCGTCGCCGTTCGCCGTTCCCCGCTGCCCTGAGAAGTCACGCGCATCGGAGATCGATGAATCTGCCGGCGTCTTCGGTGCCGCCGCTACAAGCTGCTCGAGCCGCACGTACACTTCGTCGGCGATGCGGACGGCGTCCTCTGCCGTCGCCGTTAGGCTGACAACCGGCTGGCACAACTGCCAGAGTATCGACACTTCCCCCGCAATCGCACGGGGCACAGCCGAGGACAAGGAGGCGCCGGTCGAAAGACGCAGCAAACAATCCACCACGAGCTCTCTCGCTGTCAGTGCATGGGCGTGATCTCGAGCAGTCACGGTGTCGGCAGCGAGCTGCGCCAAGTCGCCGCGAAGCCCGGGGTAATGGTGTTGAAGCATGGACTCGACACGCGCATCCTCAAGGACGGTCCAAAGATCGTGCATGAGGCGCGGCTGAGGATACAAGCGAAAGAGATCGCTGAGCGTCTGCAGCGCCGGAGATCGGGGCCGGCCATACCGATCGGCGACGGCCGATGCCAAATCGATCAAGGCATCGATCCGCAAGCGATAGGTTCCGAATTCTAGATGTCCCGCCTCGTGCGCCGCCATGATTAGGTACAGCCGCTCGTTTTCCTCAGCGGACGAGTAACGGCGGAGCAGCGCCGGCAGCGTAATCGCTTTCCCATCGGCGGTCACCGTCGCCCGTGCCGCGGCTCCGCCGGCGTCCCCGGTGCCGGCTGCGATCGAAACCTCAGAGCCGCACAGGGCCTCGACAAATAATTTCAAGCGTCGCGCCACGTGCCTCAACGGCACGCCGCTCAGGGCGGTTTCGACGGACGACAGCGCCTGTCGTGATTCGGCGGCAAAATACGCGCGCGCCCCCTCTGGACTATACGACAGCACTTCCATGCCCGCTTTAAACCAGTTCTCGAACCGGGAGAAGGCCGAGAGCTCTTCCCCGAGCAGCCCAATGAGTTCCGGCCCCTTGCGGAAGTAGGACATGGCGGCATCGGCGTTTTGCTCGGCGAGAAGGGCTCCATATTGAAGCAGCTTCAGCCGCCACGGCGATGAGGGAAGCGCCCGCAGCAGCGCCGGAGATTCGGCGAGCCAGGCGATGCCTGCGGCCGGCTCAAGCGCCGCCAGCAGCGTGCCGATTGTCACCACATGGGCGCGAAGCGGCGCCTCGATATCGCCAAGAATCGCCGGGCTGCTCCGCAAGTATTCCATCGTGGGGAAATAATCGGGCTTGCCGAAGGCGTTCGGGGCAATCAGCTTCATTCCAAAAGCCAGCCACTGTCTCACTTCGTCCGACGACAGGATGGGCGCCAATGCCGGAATCTGCCTGATGTACTCCAGGCCGACGACGGGATCGGATCGCGTCGCTTCCACACCAATCTCGAGCCAGCGTGATAAGTGCTGCGCCGGCACCGCGGTGACGAGCTGAGGGGAGGCTTTCAGGTATTCCCATGTGACGTTCGGGTCGTCTTCGGCGATCTCGAGGCCGATAGCGAGCACCGCACGCCGCTGTTCGGCCTCTTCAATCACGCCAAGAATGAGGGGACTGTCTTTGAAGTATTTGAGTGCTGTCGCTCCTGATGATTCGGCGAGGGCCACACCCAGATCCAGCCAGGCAATAAGGAGCGAGCATCCGGCCCTCCGGTCGAGCTCAGGCAGCGCTTCGATCGCCGCTCGCGCGATCTTCCCCGACACCGCTTCGAGTTCATCCAGCAACACGAAGATCTCCGCCGGCTGAGTATCCGCGCTCTCGATTCGCCGGACCACCTCTGTAGCCACGGAGAGGCCGAGCTCATCGGCTAACCGTTTGGTCAATTGCTCGCGAACATTGGTCGATGGCATGGTTTCTCGAATTCTAGGAGGTGGTGGATTGTAAAGAACGGCCTAGAGCTTGTAAACTGCCGACCAGAGCCGCTGACGCACGAAAGGACACCCATGAGGGAACCGAACCAAGCCAGTTTGGACAAGATGTGGAAGTATGTGCGGGGCTTCGCTGAGAGGAGCGGGACCACAATGCATCCCAATCCCGCCGTCACCGAATCCGTCGTGAAGGGACTGGCCATGCATATCGACGAGCTCGGAAAACCGCTTTGTCCCTGTAATTTTTACAAGGACAAGGTCGCCGAAGCCAAGCTACGCCGCTGGATATGTGCATGCGACGAAATGCAAATCTATAAATATTGTCATTGTCTTTTGTTCGTGCGTGAAGACGGAATGCCGATCACCGAGTACCTACCGGACGGGCACGAGGGACGAGAGGTCTACGGCGTGATTACCGATCCGACGCCTGAGAAGGGACGGGCTTTACGGCATAAGGCTGAAAGCACGCCCAGTAAATAGAAGAATAGAAACCCGCGCGAGCTATTCCCAACCCGTGACCTCATATCCCTTGTCAAAAAGACATCGCAGCACAATATTGGCATAGGGCTCATCAGGTTCGAGCGGTTTGTACGCCCCTCCTACGACGCCGATCAAGAGACCGAGACCGGCGCCCGCGGCGGCTCCAATCGCCACGCCGGTCGCACCGCCGATCATTCCGGACGACGCGCCCACTGCGGCGCCGGCGACCAAGCCGAGTCCGGCTCCGGCCGCCATGTTTCCGCTGCGGCTGCCGGTTCCCGGCTTCAACCCTGCGTCTTCAGCCTTCTGCTGACACGTGGCCACATCCAACTTCGAGATCTCGCGACCTTGGAGCTGCACTTTGGCGTTTTGCCGTAAAATCGGCTCAGGCATACCTGCACAGGCGACGAGGCTGAGGATGATGACCACTGCGATACTTTTCCAAAGGAGTTGCCCATTCGTCTTCGACCATCCCTTCACTGCCATCCGGTAACCTCGTATCCTTTGTCCTGAAGGCAGCGATTCACATAACCCGTATACGCCTGACTCGGCTGGGACGAAGAAGCGTTGAAGAGCCCCATGAGCAGTCCCCACACCGCTCCGCTGGCTGCTCCAATCGCTGCACCGAGCCCTGGCGAGCCTGAAATCGCGCCGCCAACCGCGCCGCTCGCCGCGCCGACGCCAGCGCCGACCGCGGTGTTCTTCGCCGCACTCCCCGCCTTCCCGCTGCCCTCTTTGGCGCCGGCCGATTCGGCCGCCTCCCTACAGGCTTCGATATCCTGGTCGGCTGCTTCCTTGCCCACCGTTTTCAAATGATCATTTTCGTAGAGCACCGGATGAGCGCTCGAACATGCAGCAACCATCATAGCCGTGCATAGGGTCCACGCCACAGGAATTTTCATTCTTTTTCCATTCCTTTGGGCAGCAGCCGGGTCAAGACATGCACGGCCGTCGCTCCCTCCAGGCGGACGCGCTTGTGCCGGCCGGCTCCCCCTGACTCGATCCGCACGGCTGCCGCCGGCAGGGACAGCTCCTCGGCAAGGAAGCGAATCAACTCCCGGTTTGCGGCTCCCCTGGTCGGCGGCGCAGCGATACGGATTTTGAGCGCCTCGCCGTGGATTCCGGCACAGGCGGTACGGGCGGCCTTGGGTTGCACATGGACAGTGAGAATCGCTCCGTCCTTACTGTCGCGGACAATCACAGGTGGCATGGACTGAAATGACATGAGTGAAATTGAACCGGTATTGAGCTATCAGCATGCGCAAAAGGCACGTCCGGGAAGGCCGCAGAGTGCGAGAAGGTGAGGCATACGCATTTCTCACCCCTGCCCCGAGCCGCTTGAGCAGCCCTTTCCCGATTCGTATGTTGCGCTCGTGAACGACGGAAGAACGAAGCTTGGTGAAAAACGCGTCTCGGCGCGTCGAGGATGGGCGAGTGAGACGAAGGGCTTTTTCAGCATCCTGCCGGCTAGAAGATCGCCTTGACGAGTTCCATGATGCTGCGCTGCATGTCGGGATCATCCGTGATCGGCCGGGCAATCGCCACCTCGCAGGCGCGCTCCGTCGCCACGCCCTCGCGCATCAAGGTGCCGGCGTAAATGAGCAGCCGCGTGCTCACGCCTTCCTCCAGGCCGTGGTTCTTGAGGTTGCGCACCTTGCCGCCCAGCTTGACGAGACACGCGGCGAGATCGCGGGCAATGGCGGCCTCTCGCTGCACGACCGCTGTCTCGATGTCGGGACCCGGATAATCGAATTCGATCGCCATGAACCGCTGCTTGGTGCTCGGCTTCAAATCCTTAAGGACGCTCTGATAGCCAGGGTTGTAGGAGATCACAAGGAGGAAGTCGTCCGCCGCCTCGAGGACCTGCCCCTTTTTTTCGATGGGCAGCAGGCGGCGGTCATCGGTGAGGGGATGGATGATGACCGTCGTATCTTTCCGCGCCTCGACCACTTCATCCAGATAGACGATGGCGCCGTGTTTGACGCCCAAGGTGAGCGGGCCGTCGACCCACACGGTATCCTGTCCTTTGAGGAGGTAGCGCCCGACGAGGTCGGCCGCGGTGAGGTCTTCGTGGCACGCCACCGTGATCAACGGCCTCTCCAGCCGGAATGCCATGTGCTGGATGAAGCGCGTTTTCCCGCAACCGGTCGGTCCTTTGAGCATGACCGGCATGCGGCTCTTGGCCGCAGTGGTGAACAGCCCGACTTCGCCGCGGACCTCCGCATAGTACGGTTCGTCCCGAATACGGTAGTGTCCGATGTCGAACTCACGCCCCGATTGCGTCATGGTGGATCCGCTCTCCCTGCGGCCGCAAATTTTACGGCACGATAAACGGAACCGCGGCTGAAGATCAAGGGACGATCTGTCATCCGACCTTCTCGCCGTCCAAGACCTCCCGGACTTTCTTGGCCAAGACATTCGGAGTGAACGGCTTGGGAAGAAATGACGCATCGCGGGAGATCCGGCCTTGCTCGAACAGGGGATGATCCGGATACCCGGACATGTACAGCACCTTGATGCCGGGCCGGACGATCTGGATCTTTTCCGCGACTTCAGGGCCGCTCATCTGGGGCATGACGACATCGGTGAGCAGCAGATGGATCGGGCCCTGGTGTTTCGCGCCGGTCATGAGCGCCTCGATGCCGTGGCGCGCCTCCAGCACGGTATAGCCGTGCAGGCGCAGCGTCTCATGGACCAATCCTCGAACGGCCGGCTCGTCTTCCACTAAGAGGATGGTTTCCCGCCCGTGCACCGGCTCCGTGTCCGGCGCGCCTAGTGCGCCCGGCGCGCCTTGTTCGACCAGCGGGAGGTAGATCTTAAAGGTCGCTCCCTGATCTTTTTGGCTTTCGACAACGATGCTTCCGCCGTTCTGTTTGACGATGCCATAGACCGTTGAAAGCCCGAGCCCCGTGCCCTTCCCTTTCTCTTTCGTGGTAAAGAACGGCTCGAACAGGTGCGACTGCGTCTCCTCGTCCATGCCGTGGCCGGTATCCCGCACCGCGAGCAGGACATAGGCGCCCGGCTTCACGCCTGCCGGCGTCTGACGCGTCGGTTTGCCGATGGTCACGTTTCGCGTTTCGATCGTGAGGCGTCCGCCCTTGGGCATGGCGTCCCGCGCATTGACGGCCAGATTCATGATGACCTGCTCGATCTGGCCCGCGTCGGCCCGGATCGATCCGGTGTGTGGATTCAGCTCCGTGCACAATTCGACGATGTCCTCTCCGAGCAGCCGGCGCAGCATGCCGTCCATGTTGGCGATCAAGGCGTTGAGGTCGATGACTTTGGGAGCAATGAACTGGCGCCGGCTGAAGGCGAGCAATTGACGCGTCAGTCCGGACGCCCTGTCCGCCGCTTTCTTAACCTCAACCATGTCCTTGCGGATGGGGTCATCGGCCGTGAGACGCGCCAACAACAGTTCGCTGTAACCGCGGATCACAGTCAGCAGATTGTTGAAATCATGCGCGACGCCGCCGGCCAGACGTCCCACCGCTTCCATCTTTTGCGATTGGCGCAGCTGCGCCTCCGTCTGCTGCAGCGCTTCCTGGGCTCGGGTGCGGTCTCCGAACTGTTCGAGCTTCAATCCGACGTCCTCGATCATTTTCAGCAGCTCCTGGTCAGGCACGCGCACCTGCCGGCTGTAGAGCTCGATCACCCCTTCGATCTCGCCTCCGACGCGCACGGGGAAGCCGAAGGCGCCGTGAAATCCCACGACTTTGGCCAGCCCCTGGCGTGGAAAATTGGCGTCTTGGGCGACATCCGTGATCCAAGCGGCCTGTCCGCCCGCCCAAATGCGTCCCGGCAATCCTTCCTCCAGGCTGAACGTTCGTTCCCAGGTTTGTTCTAGAAACGGATCCGCGGCGAGACCCGGGGCGCGCCATTGATCGAGGCACCGAAGGCGGGAGGTCGCACGATCGACGCGCCAGAAAATGGCGCATTCCCACTCGAGATTCTGCCCGACGGCCTGCATGATCTTCGACACCGCCTCTTCAAGGCTGCGCGATTCGGCCAGGACGCGCGTGACGGCATATTGCGCCGTGAGCCGCTCTTCGGCGCGCTTGCGATCCGTGATATCGGAAAACGAAACCACGACGGCGGACGGTCCGGTTCCGCCTTCAGCGGGTAGCGGCCGGGAATTGATGTCGATCCAGCGAAGGCTTCCGTCGGGGCGATAGATACCCATGACCACGCTGGCACAGGGGGCGCCGGTTCTCAATGTGACGGCGGCCGGATAGTCTTCGGCAGGGAAGAGCGAGCCGTCTTCATGGATCGTCCGCCAGCGTCCATCGTGGAGCGCACGGCCGCTTAATTCTTCGCAGGGCAACCCCAAGATACGCTCGGCGCTGGCGTTCCCCGTCCGCACCACGCCGTCCGCATCGATGACGACGACGCCTTCATCGAGCGCATTCACCACCGAGCGGTACCGGACTTCGCTCTCTTTGATCTTCGTCTCGGCTTCCCGCCGTTCCGTAATGTCGCGGATGAACGCGCTGAAGAAAATCGCCCCTCCGACGCGGACCGGAGAAATGGCCAACTCGACGGGAAATTGCTCACCGGAACGGCGAAGCGCCAACACCTCTACGCGGCGATTGAGGAAATGCGCATTTCCGCTCGCAAGGTATTGCCGAAGGCCCTGGTCATGAGCCTCCCGGTCCGGCGCGGGAATGATCAGCTCCGAGAGGCGTTGTCCTAGCGCCTGCTCACGCGACCATCCAAAAATGGTCGACGCTTGCCCGTTCCAATCGGTCACCACGCCGGCGGCATCGATCGTGACCAGCGCATCGAGAGCGGTTTCAACGATCGCGCGCGTGCGCTCCTGGCTCTGCAGCAGGGCGGCTTCGGCCGCCCGCGCCCACGAACTTTCTTGCTGGGCCTGCTGGTATTCCGCGCGCAGGTGGGAGGTAGACCAGAACAAGAGAAACACCATGGGGATCCAGACGACCGCTCCCGTCACTCCGACCTTCCAGAGGATGGAGGTGATGGGCTCGAGAATGCGGTCGCGATCCATGCGCACGAGCACGTGCCAGCGGAGACCCGGATAGTCTCCAAAGCCCTTTGTCCCGGCGAAACCGGTCACCACGCGCCGGCTGCGATACTCTTCTTCCACGAACCCCGTGTCGCCGTACGGAGGTGTCTTAGAGGCCAGCAATTCGGATTGCTGAAGGTTGAGGGGCCCCTTGTGCAGGAGATCCGAATCCACGAACACCATGCCGCCGGCCGTCACCATCTGGAAGCTGACCGCGCCCGCGAACTCGGGCTTGGCCTCGAGCGAACGCACCGTCCTCGTGGTCACGTCCTCGAGCACCGACATGGCGACCCGTGTGGTCACTACGCCGAGAAATGTGCCCGACGCATCCACCATGGGGGCTGTGAACGCGATGGTCTCGTTCCCGCCCTCCGGATCGTGAACCGCCGCGTCGTCGAACTGGATTGTCTTCGTTTCGAGGGCACGTTGAAACCACGGGCTCTTGCTGTAATCCTGCCCGCGCAGTGTGGCGTCCGTGGCAGCCACCATGGTGCCATGGGCGTTCGTCACGCCGAGCCAGAGATACACGGGACGGTAATTGGTCCGCATCCAGCCCAGGTAACTCGAGATATAGTCGGGATCAAATGGCCTCAGGCTGAACGCCTGCGCCATCATTTGGGCGTCGCCGTACCGTTCGAACAGCAATCGGTCCAGCTTGTCGGATACCTCGGCCGCCGCGATCCTCAATTCTTCGCCTGCGGTAAACACCAGCCGTTGCTCCACGCTGCGGAGCAGAAACACCGCCGCCGCCACAGCCACAAGGTTCATGAGGATGATCAACTGCGGCAGCCACCGGTAGCGCGTTGAATCGAGCGGTCTCTGAAAATCCTGTTTGCTCATGCCCGTCCACTCTCGGAGCAGATGAAGCTCTGTATGCGCGCGACCGGATGATACGCGTCTTTGGACTTGCGCAAGCCGGCCAGCCCTGAGTCGTCCATCGTATTGATGAATTGCGCTCCGGTCGACAGCGCCTGCCGGCAGCTCTCCCGGAAGAGGTATTGGGCCGCTCCGGGCATTGTCCGGTCGGCAACTTCCAACAACACGCACCAGGTCTTTCGATCCAGCCAGTAACCGAAGGTATAGCCGCAGATCTTTCCTTGCGAACGAACCACGGAACCGGCCAGATGCAGCTCCGCCGCATGCGACCAAGCCACCTCATGGGCAGAGCGCGAATCCTCGACAAGAAAGTCGGCATAGGAACCCGGGGCTTCCGTGCGCTTCTGCGCCTGCCACCGCTCGAACACATCACGGCACTCGAGCAGGTCGCGCGGACGGTACGGCTCCACGGCCATCGGACTTTCCCGCTCAGCTCGGTTGCAGAGAGCCCGCTGGGACTTGTACCGGTCACCGGCCAGGTTGGCGAGTGCATTGGCGCTGTACACATACTCGGGATCTTTCGGAGCCGCGCTATAGCCGAAGGCTGTCAAATTCGACACCAACGCCATGGGCACGTTTTCGACGCGACTGACCGCACTGTGCCCGTTCCAGCGGCGCATCAGCGAGAAGGCCTCGGCCAACGGCCGCTCCATGGGACCGTCCCCGAGCGGGGGCAATGGCATAAACCATCCGGCCGGAGATTGGACGAAGAGACAGAAAGCGCCCTCCAGTTCGATCCACCAATAAGGAAGAAGCGCGTTCCAGAGAAAATGATAGGGAGCAGAATATGCCGCAACCGTCCCGCGGAGACCGGTTCGCTTCAAGGCCTCTTCTAGCCTGGGCATATCGTCCCAAAGAAGCCTTCTCATCGGTTGCCCCCAATGCGCATGAATCCGGTCGGTTACCGCAGGGAGGGCAGCCATGACGGTGACGTCTTCTTGAAAGCGGCCGACCAATCGCGGGTGTCGCGCGATCTGCTCAGCCATGGCTGGTTGTTGCAGCATCGTCAAAATGCGCTCGGCATGACGGCGGATGGATTCCGGCACCTCCTCCGCCTGGTACGGACATTTTCGATCCCAACCCAAGACCACCGCACGATGATCGGCGTCCCACATCAGCGCGAGCGGATAGAGCTGGCAATCGAGGGGCCGGTACTCGTAGATACGGCAGGCGCCGGTGTCCCGGTCAAAAGCCGGACACCGAAATCCTTCGCCCCTCGCATCGGGAACGAGAGCCACCTGTGACCCTCCTGCATCGGGAAAGGCCGCCGCGTCGAGGCCATGCGCAAGGGCCCGGACGATCTCCTCGCCGGTGAAATAGGGCCGAAGTGCGCTGTCCGGATCCGGGAACCGGCAGCAAACCTCGCACGTGAAGCAGGCGCTGCTCGGGACAAACTGCGGGAGGATTCTTGGGGCGGTGCTCACAAGGGTGGCCTTCTTCGCAATCAGCGAAGCCATAAAGGATTCCGCAGGGACCCCATTCTAACCCCCATTCTCAAAACACTCAAATTCTTGACCCAAATTCCCCTCACTGGAATACTGAGTCCAGCCTGGCATCTCACCCGTTGCAACCACGATGGCGCTTGCTCCGAAAGGTCCCCAATACGACCCTCAAGTGTTGCTGAATTCGCAACCGGTGATCATTACGGTCATCGATCCGGTGACGCACAAGGTGGTGTTCCAAAACCAGACCTCGCAAACGAAATTCGGAGACATCTCGAACCTCACCTGTCATGAAAAAATTGCGGGATGTGCGACGCCATGCGAATTTTGCAAAATGCCGGAAGCCGTCGAGACCAGGAAGGCCACGGCCAGCGAGGTTCCGCTTCCGAACGACGAATATCTCCTCGTGCAGTGGGCACAGGTCCAGACCTCCAACGGCCAGACGCACGTCGTCGAAACGATCACCGACATCACGGCAATCAAGCGCCAACAGTCGGAAGCCGAAGGCCTGGTCAAGAAACTGTCCAACACCAACCGGGATCTCATGCAGGCGAACCAGCTGCTGCGCGACCAATCCATCCGGGACAGCCTCACGGGACTCTACAACCACTCGCATTTTCAAGAGACGCTCGTACAGCTCTGCGCTCTTGCGGTCAGGACCATGCGGCCCCTTTCTCTCCTGTTCATCGACCTCGACAATTTCAAGCAGATCAACGATGTATACGGTCATACGATGGGAGACCAAGTGCTGCGTGAACTTGGCTGGCTGCTGGACAGCCAGCAAGCGCCCGGCCGCGGCATGGCCCGCGCGAGCGATTTCTCCGCCCGCTATGGCGGCGAGGAATTCGCGTTGATTCTTCCCGATACGTCCATGGACGGCGCACTCAGCGCCGCGGAACGGCTTCGCCACCGTGTCACGACCTTGACGATGCTTCCCGAATTGACAGTGTTGAACACGCATCCCTTTGCACTGACGTGCAGCATCGGGGTGGCTACCTTCCCCATTCATGCGTCCATTCCCTCGGACCTCGTGGTGGCTGCAGATGCCGCCGTCTACAACGCGAAAACCGCGGGAAAGAACTGCGTGCGCATGGCCTCGCCCGCCAACCCTTCCTCCACGCTCGTCGCGCCCCTTGTAGGTTCGTAGGGGGCATGTTACGATTCGCTGACGTGATGTTTCTGGCATGAACCCATCCCCTGTCTGATTTGGCTACTTCCGACCTTCTCTACCGCGGTTCAAGCATCCGTGATGCCCTGATTCAGGCCGGACTTTTTACACTGTCCTTCAACCCACCTCCGGCCGGAGCGTCTCGTCAGGAATCGGGGCAGACCTCATGGCGCATCGGGTTGGAACCACTGTCTCTTTCGGCGGACCAGCTCGCGTTTTTTCAAAAATTGGGTCCCCAGTTGCTGCGGTTTTACCGCGCGCTCAATCACCTGTACGGCGAAAGCGTGCGCGGGATACAGCCGGCCTGGGTGGCTTCCTGGCTCGATCAAGGAAAACCCGAAGGGTTGCTGACCTACAGCCGGATGAAACGGTTTCGTGATGACCTGCCCGCTGTCATTCGGCCGGACATCATTCCAACACAGGACGGCATGGTCATCACGGAATTGGACTCGGTGCCGGGAGGCATCGGGTTGACCGCCTGCATGTCGCAGCTTTATGCCCGCTCCTTGGTACCCGACAGCGCCCGGGTTGTCGGGGGACCGGAGGGCATGATCCAGGGATTTGCCGCGATGCTGAGGCATCATGCGATTCATCCAGGAATGATCGCCATCGTCGTCTCCGAGGAGGCCAAGGATTACCGCGCAGAAATGACGTGGATGGCCAAGGAGCTGACGGCCAGGGGACTCGACACCCGGTGCATCGAGCCCCGTCAAATACGGTTTACCGAGGAAGGGCTGCGGCTTGCCGAAGCGGATGAGCGTCCGATCTCACTAATCTACCGATTTTACGAACTGTTCGACTTGCCCAATATCCCGAAGGCCGAACTGATTCAATACGCAGTCAAAAAAGAATGGGTCTCCATCACGCCGCCATATAAGCCCGCGCTTGAGGAGAAATCCGCGTTCGCACTGCTGCACCATCCCGCCCTCGCCCCCTTTTGGCGTAACGAATTGGGCGAGGAGCTTTTTGTGCATCTCACGAGCATCATGCCTCGAACCTGGGTCGTCGATCCGGCTCCAGTCCCGCCTTCCGCGGTGATTCCAGGGTTGTCGGTCGGCGGACGGACAGTGACGAACTGGAGCGATTTGGGCACCGCCACACAGAAGCAGAGGCACTTTGTCCTCAAACCGTCGGGATTTTCCGAACTGGCCTGGGGGAGCCGCGGGGTGTCGGTCGGGCATGATCTGCCGCAGAATGAGTGGGCAGCCGCCATTGAGACCGCGCTGACGTCGTTTCCACGGACGCCCTACGTACTGCAGGAGTTTCATAAAGGACGGCAGTATCAGGTCGATTATTTTGATGCACACTCCGCTGACATTCAGACGATGGCCGGGCGTGCGAGATTATCACCCTATTATTTCGTCACTGGCGAAACCGCCGAACTGGCTGGTATTCTGGCCACCGTCTGTCCGGCCGACAAAAAAGTCATCCATGGCATGAAAGATGCGGTGATGGTCCCTTGTATCGTGGCGCAAGAGGGATGAGTCGATGACCCTGTATCACGTTCACTGGTGTCCTGAATGCGAGGTCGTACGGCGTAAACTGACCGAACTGAACCTGCCGTACGAAGATGTCATCGTTCCGGACTTTCGGCCGCAGCGGAAGGAAGTCTTTGCCGTGTCAGGACAGTATTACGTCCCGGTCCTTCAAGACGGCGACGTCGTGCTGAGCGAAACCGACGCCATTCTCGCCCACTTGGAAAGCAAAGCCGAATCCCGTCGTCTGGCGAACGGGTAAACAGTCGTTGCGCCGGTATCCGGCGGTTGTCTCATCCCCGCCATCAAGGAGCACGTTATGGAGGAGTGGAGACGCATCCTCGCCGAGAGCATCGTGAAGCCCAAGGATTTGGCCGACCGCTTCGGACTCGACGAAGAGGAAGTCGCGGCCATCGTCGGCCCGTATCCGATGCGGATTACCCCTACCGTGCTCGGAACCATAAAGGAAAAAGGGGATGCGATCTGGAAGCAGGTGATGCCGGATCCCGCCGAACTGGCGGACATCGACGCCGAAGACGATCCGCTGGAAGAAGACCTGATGAGCCCGGTCCCCCATCTCGTGCACCGCTACCCCGACCGTGTCCTCCTCATGGTCACCAATCAATGTCCGATCTATTGCCGCTTCTGTACCCGAAAGCGGCTCGTCGGGAAACCCGGCTTTCTCAAGAAGGGCGAGCTCGATCGGGCGATCGCCTACCTCAGGGAGCATAGCGAAGTCCGGGACGTCATTCTTTCAGGCGGCGATCCCCTGCTGCTCCCCGATCATCTCCTTGAGCGCATTTTGAAGGCGCTCAGGACGATTCCTCATTTGCAATTGATACGGCTCGGCTCGCGGGTGCCGGGCACGCTTCCCGAACGCATCACGCCCGAGCTCTGCGCGATCGTCAAAAAATACCACCCGATCTACATGAACCTGCACTTCAACCATCCGGACGAGTTGACTCCGGAGGTCAAGGCGGCGTGCGGCATGCTCGCCGATGCAGGCATTCCGCTCGGCGCGCAAACCGTACTGCTCAAAGGTGTGAATGATGATCCGGACGTCATGAAACGGCTCATGCATCAATTGCTCTTGGCACGAGTGAAGCCGTACTATCTGTACCAAGCTGACTTGACGAAAGGCACGAATCATTTCCGCACGAGCATCGAGTCCGGGCTCAACATCATCAAAGCGCTCCAGGGCCACACGAGCGGGATGGCTGTGCCGCATTTCGTGATTGACGCACCCGGGGGCGGAGGCAAGATTCCGCTGCTTCCGGGCGACTACGTCGTGCACATGGACGAGGACGGCGCCGTGCTGCGCAACTACGAACAGAAAACGTTTCACTATCCTCAGCCCAAAAGCGGGTCTTTTGAAACCGAGCGGACCAGGCGGGAGCTGCCGATGGTTGGGGCGCGAACGTTCGCCGACGATGCCTTGTCCGACAGTTATCCCGAGCGGGACGGCTACGCCTCCTGGGGCAACAGTTGTGGTGGCGATGCGGAAGATATATGACACGTCCACCCGCAGAAGGCATCCTTCCGTACCAGCACATCACACGGCTCATTACCACTGGCAAGATCACGGCACCCGTCACGATTGAAGATCGGCAAATTCAGCCCGCGAGTCTCGACCTCCGGCTCGGCAAGAAGGCCTATCGATTGATCAGCAGCTTTCTCCCCGAGCTTTCGGCGATTTCCAGCCGCCTCGATGTGATGGACTTTTACCAGTCAGATTTGGTCATGTACGAGATGGACTTGACTGGGGGGGCGATCCTCGAAAAAGGCCACGTGTACCTTGTGCCGCTGCTCGAGTCGTTGGCCCTTCCAGCCACCATCCGCGCAAGGGCGAATCCGAAAAGCACCACCGGCCGGCTGGATGTGTTTACCCGCATCGTGACGGACCTGAACGTCGGTTTCGATGAGATTCGCGCGGGCTACAAAGGGCCTTTGTTTCTCGAAGTGGTGCCGCGTTCCTTCGCGATCAAGGTCAAAACCGGGCAGTCGCTCAATCAAATCCGGTTCGTCCGCGGAGAAGCCGCCGCCTCCGACGCCACGCTGCAGCGCCTCCATCGCCAGGAACCGCTGCTGTATCACAACCTCTCGGACAGGAAGCCGCTCCGGACGAAGGAATTTCGCACCGACCGAGGCCTCTTTCTCCGCATCGATCTCAAGGGCGAAGACCGGTCCGGGAGCCCGACAGTCATCGGCTACCGCGCCAAAAAGAACAGCCATGTCATCGATCTCTCAAAGATTGGATATTACGCCGCATCGGATTTCTGGGAACCTCTGTATCGCCACCGGCAGGAGAGCCTGCTGTTGGAACCGGAGGAATTTTACATCCTCGCTTCGAAAGAACGGATCCGCGTGCCCCCCGATTATGCCGCAGAAATGGTGGCCTACGAGGCAGCGTGCGGCGAGCTGCGCACGCACTACGCGGGTTTTTTCGATCCAGGCTTCGGCTATGGCGCGGACGGCGAGATCAAAGGTACCCAGGTCGTCCTCGAGGTACGCCCTCACGACGTGCCCTTCCTGATTCACGACGGTCAGACATTTTTCAAGGTCGTATATGATAGGATGCTCGACGTCCCCGATCGGCTCTACGGCGTCGGTCTCGGCTCTTCGTATCAGCAGCAAGCCCTGACCCTCAGCAAGCATTTCAAGGCCTGACAGCCACACGGACCAACGACGTTCCCGGGATACACGATGGCTCCCACCGACCTCCCTCCGCCTCAAGATCCTTCGCAGCGCTCGGCGGCCAAATCGCCTCCCGAAAGCCAGGACACGGGCAGCGACCATCAGATGCGGGTGATCGGGCTGATGGTGGGAACCGCGCTGATGTTCATCGGATTTCTCAACGTATTTCTCTCGATCAGCGGCGGCTTCGAGATCAACGTCGTACCCTTCCTGATTTATTTCGGCGGACTTGCCGTGTGGGCGAACGCCGCCATCGAAACGCCGGCGGTTCGTTATGCTGTCATGGCGGCCGCCATTGCGCTTGCGTTGGGATTCTTTCATTACGGCGAGGTCTTGTTCTGGCACAAGCAGGTGGTGTTCTGGGCCACGGTGATCATCGTCATGTACTTTATGTTCAACGAACCGAAAAAGCCGGGGTAAGCATTCACTCACCTCCAGCGCCGCCCGCTCCTTGCGTCCAGCCGACCTTCACAGTCGTCATTCCCACGCTCAACGAAGCCGGCGTCATCGAGAGCACTCTCCAACTCACCCTCGAGCGGGGCTTCAATGACATCGTCGTCGTCGATGGAGGCAGCACCGATGGAACGCCGGCGCTGATTGAAGCGGTGGCTGCACGCATCCAATCCGTTCGCCTGCTGTCGTGTGCACCCGGACGTGCCAGGCAATTGAACGCCGGAGCAGCCGCAACGAGAGGCGCTGTCCTCCTGTTTCTGCATGCAGACAGTCAACTGCCGCCTGGCGCCAAACAGGCCTTGGAACAAGCAGTGGCAGATCCGCGGGTCGTTGGCGGCCGCTTTGACGTGCGCTTCGACCGTCCTTCGATGTGGGGCGGGATCATCAGCACCTTGATGAACGTACGCTCCCGGATCAGCCGCATTTCGACCGGCGACCAAGCGATCTTCGTCCGGCGTCCGATCTTTGAGCGGCTGGGCGGATATGCTGACATCCCCATCATGGAGGACATCGATTTCAGCAGCAGGCTCAAACAGGCAGGCCGGACCGCGACTCTCCGTGATTGCGTCATTACTTCCTTCCGGCGCTGGGAGCGGAACGGTCCGGTCCGCACGATCCTCTTGATGTGGTCCTTGCGCTTCCTGTATTGGATCGGCGTCAGGCCGCATACGCTTGCCCGGTTTTATGCGGCCGTACGGTGACTGTGAGATCTGAAATCCGGCTCCGAACCACATGGCGCACCCACCAAGACACACTCAAGCAGCCACGGCGGTTCAACTGCAGCACGCTGCCCTGGTGGTGTTTGCGAAGGCGCCGATTCCGGGCCAGGTTAAAACTCGGCTCTGCCCCCCCCTCACCCCCGATGAAGCCGCCACGATCCATGGAAGCTTCGTGCTCGACGCACTCGAGCGCACCAGAACGGCGGTTTCGGCGTTCAGGCTGCCCGTGGATCGCTATCTGGCTTGTGCACCCTCTTCCACGCTGGCCTTTTTCAAAATTATGGAAGAACGCCAGGCCGTGACGCTGCTCGATCAGCAAGGGAACGATTTGGGCGCCAAGATGAACGGCGCATGCGAAACGCTTTTCGCGAGAGGCTATCGTCGAGTCGTAATCGTCGGTACGGACGTTCCCTCTCTGCCGATCGTCCGCTACAGAGAGGCCTTCGAGCTGTTGGCCCATCACGATGTCGTGCTTGGGCCCGCCGTTGACGGCGGCTATTATCTGATCGGCCTCAAGACGCCCGCACCTCAACTGTTTCACGATATTCCCTGGTCGACCGATCGTGTCTTCCAGCTCACCAAGGAAAAAGCGGCCAGTCTCGGTCTGAGTATCGGCTGTCTGTCCGATTGGCGGGATATCGATACGATCGACGATCTGAAGATGCTGATCGAAGCCAGCCAGCTTGACGCCAGGAAACCAAAACAGGAACAATCGGTCTCCGCGAGAACGGCTGGAGCGTTGCAGTTGCTTGCCAAACGACTGCGATCGCGCACATAAAGGAAGGCCATGACCACGAACGTTGCGTTGATTACCGGAGGGGCGAAGGGCATCGGGCGCGGGATTGCGCTCGATCTCGCCGCGAAGCAGTGGAGGATCGCGTTCTGCTATCGGACCAGCGAAGCTGCGGCCAAGGACACCGCCGCGGCCATCGTTGAACGAGGGGGTCAAGCCCTGCCGATCCGCTGCGACGTCTCGGACCCCGTTGCGGCCAAGGAATTGGTCGGCCGCGTCGAACGGGAATGGGGACAGATTGACGGCTTGATCAACGGCGCCGGTCCCTACCACCGCGTTAACCTGTTCGACGAATCCGTGGAAGGCTGGTCTGAGATGTTCGACAGCAATCTGCATCCGATTTTCTACCTCGCCCGGGCGGCGGCGCCGGGCATGAAGGCGCGTCATTCAGGCCGAATCATCACTTTCAGCATGGCGAACGCGGATCAGCTCATTGCGCAGCCCGAAGTGACCGCCCACTTCATCGCAAAAGCCGGCGTTCTGATTCTGACGCGCACCCTGGCCAAACTGTTGGCCCCGCATGGAATTACCGTGAATGCGGTTTCGCCCGGCTTCATTGATTCCGGCAGCGCACCGCCGGGCGAGTTGGGAGCCATGGCCAAACGCATTCCCGCGGGCTACATCGGAACCGTTGACGATACGGTCGCTGCCGTGCGCTATCTACTGAGCGCTGAAGCCCGTTACGTAAATGGCGCCAACATCCAGATCAGCGGCGCCTGGGGTATATAGGGAGGCGTACGAGCAAAGGAGATCATGGTTATGAAATCAGAGCAGGAACGGCAGGCGCATCGCCGGTTTGTGCAGGCCCTCCAACACGAGCATCTGACCTGCACGAAAAACGGATGCGGCGGTCCAATGGACGTCACCGATCTGACGCCGCATCATGCGCGCGTCAAAACCTACGAGGCTGTGTGTGAACGCTGCCAACACAAGGAGCAGATCAGCGGCAGCGAACAGGCGTCCCCCTCATGGGATGTGGCCTCGATCACGATGATGGCTGAAGTGCATCTGCTGCATGACCAGCCGACATGCCCCTTCGACGATACGCCGATCACCTTTATTTCGATGCCGAACCCACGCCGCAAGGCTCGCTATCGGCTGCTGTGTTACTACTGCGGCCGGCACACGGAAATGAATTGGCCTCCGCCCGAAGCGAAACGCTGAGCGCTTTAGCCGTTGCAGCCAAGGCAACGTGACCGCCGCAATCGCCGGAGAGCGGGTGACATCACTAGCCGCCATCCTCCAGTTCGAACCATCACCAGATAAGTACGTTCTGTCCAGAGTCGCACCGCCCCTGGCCGAGCAGGTGGCATGCAGGTTGCCGCTGGCCCGCCGTTGCTTCGATTTGCAACGGCGAAGCCTGTCGTGCGTGAGTCGCTTCGACGAGTGTATGGGCTGGGAGCGAGCCAGGCGTAGTTGGGTGCGCTCGAAGGAAGCGCGCGGTGTGCCTGGCCGCCTACTTTCCGAATGCCTTTTTGAGCAGCGGCTCGATCTCCCCTTTGGCCGCCATCGGATCCAGAATATCCGTATCTCCGTAGAACGTCCCGTCGATGAAGACCTTCGGCAGTGTGGGCCAGTTCGTCATCTTCGTGAGGGCCTCGCGCTTCGCCGGCTGGGACAAGACATCGATCACCTCATACGGGTAGCCGTATCGCTCGAAGAACTGCATCGTCTCCCGGGTAAATCCGCACATCGGCATCTGTTTCGTGCCCTTTCCATACACAAGGATCTTATGGGCTTTGACTTCTTTTTGAATCTCTTCTTCAATCTGATCCGCCATCGTCGGCCTCCTTCCACAAATCAGTCGGCGTCTTAGCCGGCTATGGGTGTTCCTCTTTTGTCTTCGCCGTCAATTCCAGCGCATGAATACGCCCGTCTTTCATTGGTGCATCAAGTGCCTGATAAATCAGGCGATGCCGGTCGAGCAGGTTCTTGCCCTGGAACGCATCCGACACAATCATCACCTTCAAATGATCCATCGTGCCGGTCTTATCGATCATCGTCACGACGGCATCGGGCATGGTCCGGCGAATGTACTCCGTCAACGTTTCCTGGGTAATCAATCGTCCTCCCGAGCGTGCGTTTCACCGGCTGGGTCGGGTTGATGGCCGTTGAAAAGCCTAAAGCCAGGATACCGTAGGCGCTTCTGGAAAGGCAATTCTATCTCTACCGGCTCACTGCGCCGAATCGGTCTGAATTGGATTCATCGCTGGATCGATTGTGATTCCCTCCGGACATCGATGCCTACGGCGTCCAAGGTTCGAGAGATCGCCGCAAGCGCCTCCCTTAAAAGGGCGATTCGCTGTTTCGGGTCTCATTCGTCTCCTTGGTATGGAAGTTGTTGTATGCCTCTTTCATTGAAGGAACCAAGGAGGAGATCATGACAACAATGCTGACACTTACGGCAACCACGGTGCTCTTAAGCTCGCTGCTCCTGCTGCGTCGAATCTGGTGAGGACGCGCATGACGCGCCGGGTTCATGCTGGTGGTGCATTTGAGCCTTGCTGGTGGATCTCAACCGCCCGGCATCGAGCAGCCTCACCGCCACTGTTGGCCAACTGCAGGAAAGTTCAGGGAACGCCGCCACGAAGCAAGAGGCACATCGCTTGCTCTCTCCGCCAGGCAAACGAGGCTACCCCGAAAACGATATTTACCGTTCACCATCCACAAGGAGGACATCATGGGAGAATTCACATCAGGATTTTTCATGGGTGATGGCGCCACGAATGGCCGTGTGTTGGTCGTCGACGACGAAGCGGACATCCGCAAGGTCGTTCGCATGACGCTGCAAAAAGCCGGCTATGACGTGCTGGAAGCCGAAAACGGCGAAAAGGCGATCGAGACCATCAATGCGGGAGAGAACAGACTTCTGCTGGATGTCCTGATCTGCGACATTCGCATGCCCAAGATTAACGGCGTGGAAGCCATTGCGTACTTCAGGGCCAACTATCCCCGCGTTCCCGTGATTGTGTTGACCGGGTTCCCCGACGCCGATATGGCGACGTCCATGCTTCGTCAAGGAGTGGTTGACTACCTCGTCAAACCCGTCGAAGGCGAAAAGTTGCGGGAGTCGGTTGCCCGGGCGATGGAACAACGAGAGCTCGCACACCTCTAGCCGGCAGCTGCGCTGGTATGATGTCGGGGGAGGACAGGGGTCCTCCCCTCCAGCGAGGAGTCATCGAGTGCAGCCTGTGACGGATAGCTCGGTCGTGTCCAAGGTCGTGCCGACCAGAGTCGCGATCCTAGGAGCCGGACGAGGGGGAACCGCTCTGCTCGACCTGCTCCATCTGATTCCCTCGATCGAAATCGTTGGAATTTCGGATCGCGATCCGGGCGCGCCGGGGCTGGTGCGAGCGAAAAACCTCCGCATACCGGTGACCGGGCGGATCGAAGAGCTCGTGTATAACGATGGCGTCAACTTGATCATGGACGTCACGGGAGATCCGGACGTCGAGCGATTCGTCCAGCTCCACAAGCGCCCGGAAACTGAAATACTGAGCGGCTCGGCCGCGCGGGTGCTCTGGGAACTCGTGCGCCATGAAGCCAATCTTCAGGCCGAGCTGTTTCACGCAGAGAAATTGGCTGGCATCGGCTCCTTCGCCGCCGGCATCGCCCACGACATTAACAATCCGCTCCAATTAATCATGGGCCTGGCGGAGAACCTCGCCGAGGAGACGGACTTGAAGGCCGTCCACGAACAGGCGCGCGAAATCATCGAAGCCGTGCGCCGGACCAGCGCCATCTCCCGCGATTTGACGCAGTACGCGAGAAAGACGTCTGCCCGGGATGAGACGATCGTGTTACTCAACAACCGTCTTGATGAAGCGTTGAAGATCGCCCGCTATGCCGTGAGCTTTCACGATATCACCGTACACAAGGCGTACAAGGAGAGTGCGGCCGCGAGGGGAAATCCCGACGAAGTCCTGCATCTTCTGGTCAATCTCATCACCAATGCCGTCCAGGCCATGGAACAGGGTGGAGGCACGCTGACGTTGGCTACGGAGCAGTCCGCCGGTGCAGTGACGCTGCAGATCACCGACACCGGGTGCGGCATCGGGCCTGCGGTGCTGCAGCAGCTTTTTGAGCCGTTCTTCACCACGAAAGCGCCGGGCAAAGGCACGGGATTGGGACTCTACAACGTCAAGACTATCGTCTCGAAGATGCGGGGGAAGATCGACGTCGAAAGCGGCGTTGGGAAGGGCACGACCTTTAGAATTAGGTTCCCGTCTGTCACGGAGAATGAGACGTGACCCGCTCATCGCCTCAGCCGACGGCGGCCACCCGCGGATGGAGACTTCAGACGAAACTGATTGTCTCCATGCTCCTCGTCGGCGTCGTTCCGCTGCTGGTCGGCCTCGGCATGGCCTTCTGGCAAGGCTCGAAGGAGATTCATGAGGTCAGCGGAGAGAGCTTCAAAGCGCTCGCGACCGAAGCCGCCCGAAAACTCGACATCCTCATTGGGGAAGAGATCGCCAGAACGTCTCGAATTGCCTCCGATGCGTCGATCGTACGCGAGCTCGAGCGCCGCCGCGACCTCGCAATGTCTTCAGCCGGAAAACCGTCGACGGCGCTCGGCGAGTTGCAGAGTAAGTTTGAGGCGAAGGATGCCGCCGCTGTGAAAGGGGTGACCGACAACCCCTTGGCGGGACTCCTGCGGGAGTATTACACGGGTGCCAGGAGCGAGCCGGACGAGCTCATGCCTCAGGTCGTCCGTGGCGCCACCAAAATGCTGTTCATCACCGATATGCAGGGGTACCTGGTCGCGGCGCTTAGCGACAGGCCGCACTTTGCCAATGGCGATTTCTCCTGGTGGAAAGGCGCATACAATAAAGGCATCGGCCAGCTCTATATCGAGGACGTCTATTTTGACGACCGGGCGGGTACCTATGCATTTTCGATCAGCCTGCCCATCATGGACAGCCTGCGCTACGAGGCGGTGGGCGTCCTCCATCGCGTGATCGATGCCAAGGAATTCTTCTCGCCGTCGACGCAGCCGATCCGCTTCGGGAAAACCGGCCATGTCATGCTGATCGATCACCGGGGCATCGTCGTCAGCTGCCCCATTCTCCCGACCGGGGTTAAACTTTCCGACGCCTCAATCATTCCGCTGGTCACTCCTCGCCAGCCGGGGTGGACCAACGCGCCCAGCGACGGACACGGCGGACAATCGTCGTCGATCATCGGGTTCTCGCCGCTGCCCGAAACCAGCCGGGCGACGAATGGAACGATGGAGGAAGGATCATGGCACACGTTTGTCTGGCAATCGTCCGATGAACTATTTGGTCCGATCAAGCATCTGTTTACCTGGATGACGGTCTTCGGCTCCATCGCGATGGTCCTGCTGGCGACGCTGGGTTATCTCGCGGCCACGCGGATCGTCACGCCGGTGCGGCAGCTCCAGCAGGCGGCGCAATCCATCGGGCGCGGCGAGCTGCGTCAATCCATTGAGATCAAGACAGGGGACGAGTTGGAAACACTGGCCGAAGAGTTCAACCGCATGAACCGGCAGCTGGAAGCCGCCTTCGCCGGCCTGACGGATCAAGTCACGTTAAAAACGCAGGAAGTGCAATATCTACAGCGATCCACGGACCAAATTCTCGACGCGGTGCCGACGCCGATCCTAATCGTCGACGATCAGGAACGGCTGCTGTACGTCAATCGGACCGCCCGGGATGCGTTCGACCTGTCCGACGCCGACGGCAAACTCTTCGACGCCCTCCCCGTCGATGCCTCACAACAACAGGAGCTGCGACAGGAACTCTGGCGGCACCAGAAGCCCGATGCGGCCTCCCTGGTCCTCCCCGGGTCCGATGCGCCCGATGACATCCGTGATCCGCTCGTACCGCGCGGCGCATCGCATGCCCGACCGGCCGAACTGCAACTAGGTGCGCATCTCTACCGATACGAATGGTTCCGTGTCACGGGCCGACCGGGCGAGTCAGATCGCGTAGGGCTCGTCCTGCGTGACACGACGGAAGAAACCCGGATGCAGGAGAAGCTCGTCGAGGCGGAAAAATCCGGAAGCCTCGGAGTGCTGACTGCCGGCATCGGCCATGAATTGAACAATCCCTTGTTCGGCATCCTGGGTCTTGGAGAGGCGCTTCAAGACAACTGTGATCCCGGGCGGGTGAAATCGTTTGCGCAGGACATCGTCCAGCACGGAAAGCGGATGGCGGCGATCATCAGGGATTTCACGGGCATCGCGGCCAGGGAAGTCTCCGATCAACGACAACTTGTGCATCTTGAGCATGAAATCGACCAGGCGCTTGCCGCGGTCACCGCCGGGATGGACATATCTGCCCTCACGGTGGAGCGGCAGTATGCGGGAGAGACCATGGTGTCCGCCCTGCCGGATCAGCTCCGGCAGGCGTTCATGAATCTGCTTTTGAACGCCGTCCAGGCCATGAAGGGGAAAGGCGCCCTGCGGTTGGGCACCTCCCTCGCCGAAAGGAGCGTCACTATCACCATCGCTGACACGGGACCGGGGATACCGAAACACCATCTCTCAAGGATCTTCGATCCCTTTTTTACGACCAAGAATCAGGGAGAGGGCTCCGGCCTTGGATTGACCGTCGCCCGCCGCATCATCAGGAAGTTTGGAGGGGATATTCGTTTGGAGAGCGTGGAGGGAGCCGGCACCTCGTGCATCGTCACGTTGCCGCTCGTCGCCTCCAATCCTTCAAAGGAGGCACCATGGACCGCTTCCGAGTCGCCCATATTTCCGCAGGCCTCGCGTTCCTGATCTTCGGCCTGTGGTGGGTCGTGGCGGCCTATCCGGCCAAAGACGATTCAAAGGCCGGAGGCATTGCGCCTGAGAGGGTGGCGGGCTTCGTACACGCCGTCTTGCAGGCCCACCGCACGATCTACACCACTCACATTGTCGATCGCCTTCAGGAAAAGGGCGTCGTGAGGGCGGCCGAACATTGGGAACAGGAGAACGCCTTGCCTCTTCCGGCGCAATTTCTTCAACATTCAGGCCGACTGGTCGCCGAAAGCGGACAAGGGATCCGGTACCGTTTGATCGGACTTTCACCCATCTATCAACGGAATGCGCCGGCAACCGACTTCGAACGCAAGGCGCTCGAGTCCCTAAATCGGGCGCCGCAGGCGCCCATCACCGGAATCGTGAGCAGCGGACGCAAACAATATTTCCAGGCGATCTATCCGGACCGAGCCGTTTCGGTCGCCTGCATCAGCTGTCATAACAGCCATCCGTTGAGTCCGAAGCGCGATTTCAAGTTGAACGATGTGATGGGCGGGATCGCGATTACGATCCCGATGGAATAGTCGGCGCGGTCATGCGCGTGGCGGCGCGGCCGGGGGGGCGCCGGCCGGCAATACGACGGCATGATACTCTTCGCGATAAATTTGAAGCGCGGTCATAAACAGACTGACGAGCACCGGCCCGACGAATAGACCGATCGGCCCGTAGAGGACGAGACCGCCCAGCACGCTGAAGACGAGAAAGAGCACGGGAATCGGCACCTCTCTGCCGATCAGCCAAGGCCGCAGCACCTGGTCCACGGTCGACACGACGCCCAGCCCCCAACCAAGCATGATCAGGGCCTTGACTGAAAACCCGTTCCAGAACAAATAGACGACCACCGGCCCCCAGACCAAGGCGGTTCCGCCGACAGGGATCGGCGCGAGAATAACCGTGAGCGCGGTCAGCACGATTGGAAACGGCACTCCCAGAGCCCCATAGGCGGCACCCGCCAAAAGGCCCTGAACCAAGGCCGTCACGAGCATGCCTTTAATGACCGCCCGCACCGTCTGGTCCAAACGCTCGGCGATCTTTTGCTTGTGCGATTCGTCGAGGGGCACCAGTTCATAGAGGGTGGCAATCCAATCCCTGCCTTCCTTGTACAGGAAAAACAACACCAGCAGCATGATGAAAAAATCGGTCACGAGCAGGAGCGTGTTCTTGAGCAGGCCGCCCATTTGATCGACGAAAAACTGGCTGAGAAACGCGGCGCCGGCCATGAGGGTCTGCTCCATCGAAATCTCGCGCAAGCCCTCGATGGACAGGAGCGTGCGCAGCCATTCGCCGACAACGGGAATAGCGCTGACTTGTTGCGGCAGGCGCTCCAGGCCGCCCGACACGATCCATGCGCGGATCTCCTGTTCGGCCGCCCGCGTTTCACGGACGAGCAACACGCCTGTGACGATGAGCGGCGCCACGACGATGGCCAGCGTCCCGATGGTGAGGATGGCGGCGGACAGCGTGTCGCGTCCTCCAACAAGCCGGGTCAGCCGGCCGTGCAGGGGATAGGTCGCATGGACGAGGAGTGCCGCCCAGAGCATCGGAAACAGAAACGGCTGGAACACGAGCGCGAGCTGATACAGGAGGAACAGAAGAAGGGAGAAGAAAACGACGGTGAAGGCTTGGCGTCGGTTCATGGGAACGATGAGCAGCAGGTCTCTTGCGGCCCACCGGTCGGGCTACAAGCGCCTCGCGCCTGCACACGTGACACCGCGAGTCGCCTGAGCAACGCGCGCACGAACGGCTAGGCGTTGGAGTCTTTTTCGACCGCGACGGCGTGCTTGCCTCGATGCGAGGCCAGCTCCCGCACCGTGCCCGCGAGTTTTGGCAGTTCGTCGGGCCATGCGGTGACTCCCATGTCGGTCGTGCCCTGCATTTTGGCGCCTTCTTCCATCATCAGCACCGGCGTACGGACTTCGCCGATGAGCACGGCAGTTTTCAGAAGATGCACGCGCTCGACCGCCGTCACCGTGGCCTTGATCCGTCCGCTGCTGACGACGGTACCTGCCGCGACGATGCCCTGGACGAGTCCGTCTTCCCCGACGATGACCTGTCCCTTTGTATGAATTTCTCCCTCGAGCCGGCCGTCGATACGGACGGTGCCTTCGACTCGAATCTCACCCTTAAGGTGGACGCCCTTCGCCAGGAGCGTAATGTTGTCGTCACCACCGAATCCATTTTTCTTCATGCAGGACCTCCCACTACATCGGCGCCAGCTTACACCATTTACGGCCAAACCACGTAGGAAATTGTTGAAACCCGGATCAGGAAAATCCGAACGTATGCCGCAGGCGCTCCCAAAGACCGCCACCGTGGACCTCGCAGTACACGGTCGGCTCCGTCCCCTCGATAAACACCTCCTCGACCTGCTCCGGACATTGCGACGTGGCCAGCTGACCGGTCTTGGGATCAATCGTGCGCGCAACCACACCTGGCGGAGGTGAAAATGCCGATGCCTGCTGGGGCAGAATCCGTCTCGCAATGTCCATCCAGATGGGCAGCGCCGCTTGAGAGCCCGTCAACCGTATGGCCCGTTCATCGTCGAACCCCACCCAGACGCCGAGGACGAGCTCGGTCGTATAGCCGACGAACCAGGCGTCACGATAGCCATCGGTGGTGCCGGTCTTGCCTGCAATGGCTCCGGTCAGACCAAGGGCCTTCGCCTTTGCCGCGGTCCCGCGGCGCACCACGCCTTCGAGCAATGACGTGACGAGGTACGCCGCTTGCGGAGATACCGCCTGCCGCCGGTCGGGCGCGGCCGTCCACACGATCATGCCTTCCCGGTCCGAGGCGGCGCGCAGGGTCGTGGGACGCACCCAGACGCCGCCGTTCGCCATCGTGCCGTACGCCGTCGCCATGTCGAGCAACGATACGGCTGGGCTTCCCAACGCAAGCGAGAGATCATTCGTGAGCGCCGTCGTCACCCCCAGCTGCCGGATGACGTCGAGAATCGGCTGGGTGCCCACCGCCTTCGCCACACGCACCGCCGGGACGTTCAGCGATTGTTCCAACGCGTTGCGCAACGTCACGTTTCCCCGAAACTGCTTGTCGTAGTTTTGCGGCGCCCAGGTGCCGTTGTCGGACTCGAAGGTCACCGGTTCGTCGGCCAAGAGACTGGCGGGTGTAATGGAGGGTTGGGTACCCGTCCGGCTCGCTTCGAATGCGGCCAGATACACGAACGGCTTGAACAACGAGCCTGCCTGCCTGTGCGCTTGGACGGCACGGTTGAACTGGCTGACGCGGTAATCCCGGCCGCCGACCAGCGCCAGGATCGCTCCGGTCGACGGATCCAACACGATGACCGCACCTTGGAGCGGCTGCTCGGCGCTTTTCAGCGCGGGATACGCCCGCTCAAGCCGGGCCAATCCCTGCTCCAGACCCTCGCTTGCCGCCTGTTGTACGAGTGAATCGAGGGTGCTGTCGACTCGCAATCCTTCCGGCAACGGCGAGCCAACGGCCTCTTCGACCTGCCGCAGCACGGCATCCACGAAATACGGCGCTTCGGCCAACACGTCGTCGGACGGCACCGCACGGACCGGCTCGTTGACGGCCGTTTTCCATTCCTCTTCCGTCACACGGCCCTGATCCCTCAGAAGACGGAGCACGACGTCACGACGCTGTTGGGCTAAGTCCTGGTGTTTCGTCGGCGCGAACGTGTTGGGCCCCTTGATGAGGCCCGCAATCATGGCGACCTCGCCCGTGGTCAGTTCCTCAAGCGTCTTCCCGAAGTAGCGGTGCGCCGCCTCGCCGACTCCATAAATTGAGACAAAGCCGGCCTGCCCGAGATAGATTTCGTTGAGATAGCTTTCCAGGATTTCCCGCTTCGTGTATTTCGATTCGAGTACGACTGCCGCGAGCGCTTCCTTGAGTTTGCGGATGAACGTCCGCTGCGGAGAGTAGAACAGATTCTTGGCCAACTGCTGGGTGATCGTGCTGCCGCCCTGAACCACTCCGCCCTTCGTGAGATTCCGCCAGACCGCCCGTCCCACGGCGACCGGGTCGATGCCCACGTGCGAATAAAACCGACGGTCTTCCACCGCCAGAATCGTGTTGGTCAGCCGATCCGGGATCCGTGCCAGCGGAATCCATTCACGCACCTGTCGGGATGTCCCCCGCAAGCCGCTGATCAGTTCAGGTTCGAGGAAGACGGGAAAAATCGGCGTCCGATCGGGTTCCGACAGCACTTGCGTCACCTGGCCCTCCTGCACCTCGAGCGTGACGACGTTGGCCTTCACAAAGGCTTCAGGCTGAGCATGCAAAAAAATGGTCAGCTTCTCCGCGGTCAGACGGTAATCCCCCGGCGCCGCCACAGACTCAGCCACGGCCTTGTATCCCAGCCGTTGCAAACGCTCCGGCAGGCGCACCGACTTCACCGAGAGGCCCGTTTTCAGTTGGAACGGCGCGGTGTAGAGCCGCAGCGGCGGATGATCTTCGCTTCGCGGCAGTTCAAGAAAAGTGGCGAGATACGCGCCGTAGGCGAGAAGCACGGTCATCGCCAACAGGAAGCTCGCGGCCAGAAGCCACACCGACCGGAACACCCACGGCGAGCGAGGGAACCGTTGGAACAAGCGCATTGGGTTCAGCATACCCGCGAGCATGCAAGAAAGCGATGACCTGGAGTTACCGTTGCGGCACAGGCCGCCGGGCCGTCAATAAGGACCCGGCGATCATGCCGATGCCGGCGGTCAACAGGCCGGTCAACTGCGGCGGCACGATGGTCTGATCGGTGCTGAACATCTCTGCGCCGAGCCATGCGGCCAGTCCGGCAACGATGGCCCAGAGAGCGCCCTGCGTCGTTGCTGGTTTCCAAAACAGGCCCGCGCAGAGAGGGACGAATGCCGCCACGAGGGTAACCTTGTAGGTATTGACGACCAGCTTATAGATGCTCGCATCGGAGTTCAGCGCGATGGTCAAGACAACGGCGGCGAAGCACACCAGCACCACCCGCATAGTCGTCAAGAGCGCCTTTTCATCCATCCGGGGGATCGCTGCGCGAATGACGTTCTCGCTGAGAATGACCGAGGGGGCCAACAGGGTTGCGCTGGAACAACTCATGACGGCGGACAGCACGGCGCCGAAAAACATGACCTGTGCGAAGAGGGGCGTATGTTCGACGATCAACGTCGGCAATACCAGTTGGGCGTCACGCTCCAGCAACGATCCGAATTTCACGGGATCGATCAACAAAGCCGAATAGGCAATGAACATCGGCACGAAGCAGAAGACGAAATACAGGGCGGCCCCCATGAGGGAGCCCCGAACGGCCGTCCGTTCATCCTTCGCGCTCGTGATGCGCTGAAATACGTCTTGCTGTGGAATTGAGCCGAGCATCATGGTCACCCCGGCGCCGAGGAACGGAACCCACGCTTGCAACGAAAGAGGAGGGAAGAACTCCAGCCGGCCCGCATCCCGCGCATGCGCGATGACCGCACCCGCGCCGCCCGTGGCCTCGCTCAGCACGCCGGCGATATACAGCAGGCCGCCCACGATGACGGAGAGCTGCACGAAATCGAGGATGGCCACCGAAAACATCCCGCCGAACGTCGTATAGGTCAACACGACCACGGCGCCGAGGACCATCCCCCAGGATTGATTCACTGCGCCTTCGGTGACGACGCTCAGCACCAATCCCAGCACTTTGAATTGGGCGGCCACCCACCCCACATAAGACGCCACGATGCAGAGGGTGCAGAGCACCTCGACCCGGCGATCGTACCGCAGCCGGTAGTAGTCCCCGACCGTATAGAGGTTGAGTCGGTAAAAGCGCGGGGCAAAGAAGAGCCCTGCGAGGACCAGGCAGAGGCTCGACCCGAACGGGTCGGCAACGACGCCGCGCAGACCTTCTTTGGCAAACGTCGCGGATATGCCCATGACCGCTTCGGCGCCGAACCAGGTGGCGAATACGGTGGCCATGACAATGGGCGCCGGCAGACTGCGCCCAGCGACGGCAAAATCTTTGACGTTATGCACACGCGTTGCGGCCAGAAGACCGACGCTCACCGAGATCAAGAGATAGACGATGACGAAGGTCAGGACCATTCAGGAGTCGAACGTGGATGAGGCTGGAAGCGCAGTGTACCGTTGGACGGTCAAAGGCGCAACCGCGAATAATTGTCTTGAGCCGGCCATCGCCGATGGCTTACTGTACAAACAAGACGGACCAATCGCCCTTCTGATTTTCCCTAGAGAAAGGAAATTTGCATGCGCCTGTTGAGGACCCTTCTCATGCTGCTGTTGTTGATCGAGTGGTCTGGAGCGACTGCCGGCGCGGCCGATCCGACGAACGACGATCAAAAAACGATGTATGCGCTCGGCGTGATCATCAGCCAATCGCTTGCTCCTTTTGCGCTCAGCGAATCGGAACTCGAGTTCGTGAGAGCCGGAATGACCGACGGTGTCCTCAAGAAGCCCTCGAAGGTCGATCTTCCGACCTACGGGCCAAAGGTCAACCAACTTCAGCAAGCGCGGGCCGCGGCCCAAGCCGAGACGGAAAAGAAGGCGGGGACGGCCTATGTCGAAAAAGCCGTCAAGGAGGCAGGCGCCAAGAAAACCGAATCCGGCGCCATCCTGATCCCTATGAAAGAGGGCAAGGGCGAGCAGCCGAAGGCCACCGATACCGTCAAGGTGCACTACCACGGCACCTTGATCGACGGCACCGTATTCGATAGCTCGGTGAAGCGAGGCGAACCGGCGACATTTCCACTCAATCAAGTCATCAAGTGCTGGACCGAAGGCCTGCAGCTCATGAAGGTCGGCGGCAAGAGCAAGCTGGTCTGTCCTTCCGCCATCGCTTACGGCGATCGCGGCTCACCGCCCACGATTAAGCCGGGTGCGACGTTGGTGTTCGAAGTGGAACTGCTCGAGATCGCGAAGAAGTAGGCGCCTCGTTGGGCCGGTGCGTTACGCGTACCGGCCTTTCTCACCCGTTGCACGCTGCCCCCCTCTCGTCGACAGGAACACAATCGCCATGCACAAGAGCGCGCCGGCGGTCGCGGCGATCATGTCATTCTGGGCGTCCCATTGGTCCCCTTGCGTCCCCAGGTAGGCGGCGCCCAATTCGGGGCTGACGATCTGGGCGACGACGGCCTCCACAATCTCGAAGAATCCGCTTTGAGCGAGCATGCCGCTCACCGCAAGGTAAAACGACCACAACACCCTGACGCCTGCCAATCGGATCAGGATCTCACGCAAGGGGAAAGCTAGCAGCAACCCATACGAAAAGTGAACGAGCCGATCGAACGGATTCCTGGACAGTCCGAACACATGTTGCAGCCAGAAGCCGGCCGGGACCTCCGCATAGGTGTAATGGGCTCCGACGGCATGAAGGCTCAAGAAGACGGTCATCAGGAGATACGACAGTGTAGAAAACTGAAACCGTCGATACGTCGCCGCCAAAGCGACGACGGCCGTCAGTGCCAGAAGATTTTCGAGCAGCCAGTCCTGCCGGTCACGCGGGTCGATGGCGAGCACGATCCAAAGGAGCGCGTACCACGAGAGCAGCCCTACGAGCAGCTTGGATTTGTTCACCTGTCACCGATCGCAGTTCAGCGCGAAGACTCGGCGACCGAGCGTGAGACTCCTACACGCGGTTTCCGGTACAGCAGAAGGAGTCCCGTACACAGTAAGGCGCCATACATGGCGGCGGCCATGTCTTTTTGCGCATCCCATACGTCTCCCTGTGACCCCAAATAGGTGATGCCCAGCTCCGGATGGACCGCTCGGGCCACCCATGACTCGACGATTTCCCACAGACCGCTCAGACCCAGGACGGTCATGACGGGAAGATAGTAGAGCAGCCAGCCGGGAAGCGACACGGTGAGGCGGAATAACTCTTCGATTGGATAGGTGAGCAAAAAGCCGAAACAAAAGTGGACGATGCGATCATATTGGTTGCGTCCGAGGGGCAGCGCCAGCTCCAACCACGCGCCGGCCGGCACCTCTGCGTAGGTGTAGCGGACGCCGATCATGTGCAACGTCAGGAACAACGTAATCAAGACGTACGAGGCCGGGGAAAGCGGCACGAAGCGATGCGTTCCAATGAGCAGGAGCACTAAGAGGCCGGGGAGAATACTGGAAAGGAGCCAGAACTGCCTATCAGCCGGCGCATAGGCCGTCCAGAGCGACAGCAGGACGTACCAGACGAGCAGTCCCGCCAGAAGTCGCTTATTGTATGTAATCACCGTTCCTCCAGAGTTCAGGCAGGTCCGTACAGCCCTAATCGTGAGCTGCTGATCACTGTACCGTCTGAATCGGAAGGATGCAACCCGACGAGCGGATCCCAGATTTCAGATCTCACATGTCAACGTACGGAACGCCACGCGGGTTCATTTTCTATTTGGGATGGAAATCTGAGATGTGAGATGGGTTAGAGGTGGTGGGTGAGCGCGTAGCGAATCAGGGCGGACGTCGTCTTCAACTGCAGCTTGCTCAGGAGTCGCATCCGGTAGGTGCTGACAGTCTTGACGCTGAGATCAAGCGCCAACGCGATTTCCGTCACGGATTTTCCTCCCCCGATCATGGAGAGCACCTGCAATTCTCGATCGGAGAGCAGCGTATGGAGGGGCTTCCCGGCGGCATGCAGCGGCATGGCCTCCAAGCGTTCGGCCAGCGTGGCGGTGACGTATTGACGGCCGGACAATACCGTTTTGATCGCGGTGGCCAATTCCTGGGGCGCCGTGTCCTTCGTCACATAGGCAGACGCGCCGCTCTTCAGCGCACGCACGGCATACTGCTCTTCCGGATGAAAACTGAGCACGACAACCGGCAGGCCGGATCGCAGCGTTTTCAATTTCTTCAGGATGTCGAGACCGTTGGTGTCGGGAAGATTAATGTCGAGGATAACCAGGTCGCACGAGGCTTCCTGCACTTTGGCAAGGGCCTCTTGGCCCGTCCCGACCTCGATGACCTCGAGCCGTTCAAAGGCGTCAGCCAGCATCTGCTTGAGCCCCACTCGCACGATTGCGTGATCGTCGACGAGGAGAATCGTCAGCTTATCGGTTTGAGGAGTCGGCGCCTCTACCGAGAGGGCCTGCGATGGATGGGCTGGGTGGTTCGACAACATCGGCCGTTTTGTGATGCCGCGATCGACGAGTGTCTCGGCCGACACTCTAGCGAAATTCTTCGGGAAAGGGAACAGCGTAATTCCACGCGTAGGACTCGTCCTACAAGAGTACTATTAAGGTACAGCGTCGAAGTGCGGAAACTCCTTTACCTCAGCTCCTTCGCGACAGAAATGCTGTCTTGTTTCATTGGAAGCGACAACGTGACTTCTGTTCCCTGATGGGCAGCACTCACGATGCTGACACCGCCGCCGACCAGCTTGACGCGCTCGTGCAGCCCTCGTAGTCCCAAGGAGCGCCCTTCTTCCCACTGCTCCGGACGCAATCCGCGGCCGTCATCGTAGACCGTCAGGACCAATTGGCCGTCATGCATCGCCAAGCGCATTCCCGCCTTGGATGCGTGCGCATGGCGCATGACATTGGTGATCAGTTCCTGCGCCCCGCGAAAGACCGTTGTCGCGAGTGCCACATCGAACGGCGTGTCCCTAATGGAGGGGTCAATCGAAAGTTCGCAGGGCAAGCCGGTACGTTCGTGAAATGACGTCGTGAGCCACTCGAGGGCGGCGACAAGCCCCAAATCGTCGAGCACGCCGGGCCGCAACGCCGCCGCCGTAGCGCGAACGGACTGAATCAAGCCGTCAATCGCCTGCGACATACCGATCGCCTTTGATTTTATGCCCGCGACGGCCCCGCCCTTGGCGGGCCGGGAAAGTTCCTTCGTCAACCAGGCGACGTCAAATTTCAGCCCGGTAAGCGCCTGACCGAACTCGTCGTGAAGTTCACGGGCCAACCGCCTGCGTTCGATTTCCTCCGCCTCGGTCAGTCGCCTCGTGAGATCACGCAGTTGCTCATAGGCTTCCTTCAACGCCCGTTCAGCCTGTTTGCGTTCGCTGATGTCCCGCAGAAAGGCGCTGAAGACCTTCCCGCCTTCGATCGTCAATGCCGTGACGGACAATTCGATCGGAAACTCGCGTCCGTCCTTATGAAGCGCGGACAGCTCGACGCGGCGGTTGAGGATGGGTCCATGACCGGAGGACAGATAGCGCTGAAGACCGGTTGTATGCGCTTCGCGATACCGCTGCGGCAGGATCGTGTCGCTCAGCAATCTGCCGCTGATCTCCTGCTCCTCGTAGCCGAACATCGACGCGGCTTGTGAATTCCAACCCGTGATGATGCCTCGTTCATCCATCGTGACCACCGCGTCCAAGGCAGACTCGACAATGGCCCGTGTCCGCATTTCATTGGCCTGCAGGGCGGCCACGGCCTGCTTGCGGGCGATGGACGCCGCGAGACCATTGCACACCGATTCGATGGTTTGTCGCATGGGCTCTGACATCAGATCCCGGCTGAAGAGGCCAAGGACGCCGAACACCTGGTTTTCCACCATCAACGCAAACCCCGCGAACGACCGAAGACCATGCTTCTGCATCCAATCCTTGTTTGGCAACCGATCGTCGTTAAGCACGTCGTTCGTGAAGAGCGCACCGTGCCCTTGCGCAATGCGGCCGATTTTGAGCGTGCCGAGGGGCACACGCCGGTATTCCCCGTTCAAATTGGTGGAGAGACCGGAACTCGCATGCAGATGCAGGCACATGGCGCGGTCGTAACATGAAGATGCCTTGTGACAGCCGGCGCAGAGATCTCCGGGCTTGAGGAGCCAGACCCGCGTGAAGGCCGCCCCGAGATGCTCAACCGCCGCATCCGTGCACCGCTGGAGCAGGCAGTCCAGCGGCTCGTCATGGTTCAAAAGGAGACTGACCTCAGCGGCAAAGGCCGCGCATTTTACGCGTTCTTGAAGGGCCCGCTCGGCCACTTTTCGGGCCGTGATGTCGCGGGTGATGGCTTCCACACCCGCCACCTGTCCTTCTGCAAAGCGCAGGCGCACGTGTTGTCCGAGCCAGACCTCTTGCCCACGCTTCGTGACGGCAGGAAATTCGTAGTAGGTGCTGGGAATCTGAGCCGACAGCTGCTGCCGGTAGAACTGCTGGGCCTTTGCCCGGACATCCTCGCGGATCAACTCAAGGTAATGCTTGCCGAGCAGCTCATGTTCATCGTAGCCCATCAAGTCGCAGGCGGCTGCATTGACGAAGGTGAACCGGCCGTCCCGCCCGGCCGTGTAGATGATGTCGGTCGCTTGCGAGACCAGCGAGCTGTACCGCACCTCGCTTTCTTTCAGCGCCTCTTCGGTCCGCTTGCGCGCGGTGATGTCGATTTCGATGCCGGCCATCCGCACGGGGGCCCCTGCCTGATTGCGTTCGATCACCCGGCCCCGGTTCATAATCCAGGTCCACTCGTTCGCCTTCGTGCGAACGCGCATCTCCGCTTCAAACTCGGGGTTCTGCCCATCGAGACAGGTTTTCAAATTTGCCTCGACCACCGGCCGGTCGTCCGGATGAATGCCGTCGACCGAGGACGAAATGTGAGGCGCCAACTCCTCCATCCCGAAGCCGCGCAACTGCGCCCAGCGCTCGTTGAATGTGAATTCCCCCGTCTTGATCTGCCAATCCCAGGAGGCCAAGCCGGCGCCGTGAAAGGCCATCTCCAGACGCTGTTGACTGGTCAGGAGCGCGGCCGTGCGCTCTTCGACCCGACGCTCGAGCTCGTGACGGATGCCTTGGAGCTCTTCTTCGGCCTTCTTACGGTCGGTGATGTCGTCAGCCACGCCGACGATCCGGCGCACCGAACCGTCGCCGTCCCGGACTGGAAACGCCCGGTCACGAATCCATCGGGTGGCGCCATCCGGTCGGAGGATGCGGTACTCCTCGTCATACGTCCCGGCTGCCTGTTTCGTCAGTGCGGCCTGTAGCACACGGTTCCGGTCTTCCGGATAAATCGCTTCGAGCCACGACCGCGGAGACTGATACAGACTTTGGCAGGATCGCCCCCAGATCGACTCATAGGCGGGACTGACGTACAGCACTTCGTTCTTCAGCGTATCGCTCAGCCAGAACACCTCTTGGATGTGCTCGGTCACCTGCCTGAACTGCTCCTCGCTCTCGCGCAAGGCGGTTTCCACCTTCTTCCGATCGGTGATATCGATCGCGACGCCGCCGAGGAGATCAAGACGGCCTTCCTCGTCAACGATCGGAAATTTGCTCACGAGGCTTTCATGCATGCCGTCCGCGTACTGCGCCGTCTCGACTGCCATCACGGCCTGATTCCTGGCGACAACCTGTGCGTCATTGGCTTGGAACTGCACTGCGGTCGCTTCCGGCAGCACCTCGCGATCTGTTTTGTGGCGCCAGTCCTCGAGCTGCACGCCGAACGCTCTCGTGAACGCGTCATTCAGATAGAGGTAACGGCCTTGGGCGTCCTTGATCCAGGCCAGGGCCGGCAGGTTCGTCATGAAGGCGGCAAACAGCCGATCGCTCTGCCGGCGCGCTTGGTCCGCCTCGTTGATCGAACGGGCGGTGACCCATAGCATCCCGCCCAATGTGACGGTGGCGAGGGTCGCAAATATCGCCACACCCAGCGCAGCGCCGTAGTAGCCTTGGCGCTCCCCGTAGAGGCGGATCCAACCGATCGCCGGAAGGATGACGAGTACGCCCGGTAGCAGACGTCTGAGGAGGTACCCGCCTGCTTGGTCGCTGGTCACGATCGCCATGACGCCGCCGGTTGGATGCAACGCCAGAGCGCCGGCGCAGGCCAGCAGGAACGTCAGCGCGGTGTGAAGCGCCATCGGCGTATACTGGCCGACGCCGTACAGGAATTGTTCCTGGTAGAGGTAGCCCAGGAAGGCCATGAAGGCGAGGAGCATCGCTCCGAGAGCCGTCGCATCGGCTAGCGCCTCGCAGCGAGCCGGCCTCCCCAGCTTGACAAGAACGGCGAATCCGAGAAGCACAAAACAGACGGCGGTGTTGAGACCCATGCGGCCCGGAATCCAGGGGCCCACGACCTCCGGCGGCTCCCCAAACAACCACTGATCGATTCCGGGGTTGACTCCCAGCACATACTCCACACTCGTGAAGAGGCCGATTGCTCCTGTGATGGCGGCGCATGCGCCTGCTCCAAGCCGCAGACCCCAACGTTCCGGCCGCATGGAGGCGGCTAACAGCGACAGGCCTCCGAAGACAAATGCGACGGCAGTATTGGGCATCATGGGAATCAACCCGGGCGAAAGGCTCTTGAGACCGGTGCTGTCGACCGCCCAACCGAACAGGACGATCGCGCCCACTTCACAGGAGAGGAGGCCGGCAAGCGGAGGGAGAGGATGGACAAAATACGAACGAAGTGCCTTCACAGAAATGACCTCACTGGCATCAATGAAGGCGGCGACAAGACTAACTGGGTTAATCGATGATTTCGACCTTTTTCCCGGTCGATTTCGCCCGTTTCAAGCAGTCCGCATCCGTGACGCTGCAGCGTAGGGTATCCAGCTCCGCTTCATCGACGATCTGAACCTTTTTGCCTTGGGCCTTGGCTTGCTTGAGGCAGCCGGTATCGGTTGCCACGCATTTCACCGCATCGGAAGGCGCCGCCGGCGCATCGACCACCGACACCGCCTTACCTTCCTCTTTGGCCCGTTTCAGACATTCCTGATCGGTCGACACACATTGAATGGCGTCCTCGGTCTTGTTCATGCCCTTATCGATGGTTTGATCCATCCGCTGATTCAATCGATCACGCCCTTTTTGTTCGGCACTTTTTTTCGCTTTGTCAAACATGCCCTCGAAGATGCCCTGCGCGTGCCCCGTCGTGGCAAGAAGCAAGAGCAAGAGGACTGCATAACCGAAGACGAAGCGTTTGGACATGATCCGCCTCCTGGGTACAAGACCATGAATTGGCTGGAGAGGCGAACCATACCACAGCCAGGCAGGCGAGACCAAGGCGAACTACCTCGCCTGTCGTTATCCGGCCGACAGCGTGGACGCTTACGTATTGTCATGAGGAGTTGGATTCCAGCAGGATAGACACCGAAGTGTGGCGCACTGTCGATTTCGGACGTTCGGAACGACTATCTGATGTCGAACGGCAACGCCACTGGATTTGAAGGAGGAGCCACCATGAAATATCTTTGTCTGGTCTATGTGGAAGAGAAGGTCCTCAACGAGATGCCTAAGCCTGAACGGCAGTCGCTCTCGGACGAGGCCATGGCCTTCTGTGATGCTTTGCAAAAGAACGGGCAGCTTATCGCCGCGTCACCGCTTCATCCTATCGAGACCGCAACGACGGTCCGCGTCCGGAACGGAAAAACGGCCGCGACCGATGGTCCCTTCGCAGAGACAAAGGAGCAATTAGGCGGATTTCTTGCCATCGACGTCCGGGACCTGAACGACGCCGTTCGGATCGCTGCGCATTTCCCGGCCGCCAGGATCGGAAGCATCGAGGTCCGTCCCATGAAGGACCTCGGCTGCGCGGAGTGAGGCTTGGGCAAGCGCACGTGTAGGCATGCACAGAGGTGGGCGGGTGAAATAGTAGACGCCTGTTCTGACAGGCGGTGGCGGGCGGCTGAGATGACAAATCCGCGGCCACCGGATGGCGGTACAGAGCGCGATGAGAAATGAATAAGCAGTGAGGATGCCGCGGTGAACGTCACAGGCGATGAGGCGCGGGCACAAGTTGACGACGCGTATCGAACTGAATCGCGGCGGGTCTTGGCAACGCTGATCCGGCTGCTTCAGGATTTCGACCTCGCGGAAGAGGCGCTGCACGAGGCCTTCGCCGCTGCGTTGGAACAATGGCCGCGAGACGGGGTCCCCGACAACCGTCGAGCCTGGCTCGTCTCGGCGGGGCGGTTCAAGGCGATCGATACGATGCGGCGGCGAGCGCGTTACGACGCCACGCTCGTCGAATTCGCCAAGGAAGCGGAGACGTCCAACGCCGAGGAACCCGTCGAAACCGATGGCCAAGACATCGACGACGACCGGTTGCGGTTGATCTTCACCTGCTGCCATCCGGCTCTGTCGCCGGAAGCCCAGATTCCGATGACCCTGCGGGAAGTTTGCGGCCTGACGACGGAAGAAATTGCCCGGGCGTTTTTGACGAAGCCCGCGACGATCGCGCAACGCATCGTCCGCGCCAAATCCAAGATTCGAGACGCCGGTATTCCCTATGAAGTGCCTGCGCCGTCGGAATTGCCGGCTCGGCTGGATGCCGTGCTGCGCGTCATTTATCTCGTCTTTAACGAAGGCTATTCCGCTTCCTCCGGCGAATCGCTGACCAGAGCCGATCTCTCGGCGGAAGCGCTGCGCCTTGGACGCCTATTGCTCGCCTTGCAGACCGAGCCGGAAACGGCCGGTCTCTTGGCGCTGATGCTCCTGCAGGAGTCGAGACGGGAGGCGCGCACGTCTCCCGACGGGGATTTGATCCTTTTGCAGGATCAGGACCGGTCGCGGTGGAATCGACACCACATTACTGAAGGCCTGGAGCTGGTCGAACGGGCGTTGTCGTCCCGGCGCGTCGGACCGTATACCATTCAGGCCGCAATCGCAGCTGTCCATGCGGAAGCGACAGACTCGGCAGAAACGGATTGGGCCCAGATCGTCGCATTGTACGACGTGCTGCTCCGTATGGACGCCTCCGCGGTCGTCGAGCTGAACCGGGCCGTGGCTGTCGCGATGCGCGACGGCCCCTTGCTGGGGTTGGAACTGATCGAGGCCATTTTGAACCGGGGAGAACTGACCGATTACCACTTGGCACACTCGGCTCACGCTGAACTCTGCCGGCGGCTCGGACGAACGGAGAACGCTCGCCAATCATACGAACGAGCGCTCCGGCTCGCTCGATTGGAGCCTGAGCGACGGTTTCTCCGGCGAAGGCTCGACGCGCTTTCGACTTAGACCGAGCCGTCGGTCTCTTAAATGACTTGTATATCAGCGGCTTAGCGTTCGGGCTTCGTCGCAAACGATCGCGGATCATCGGTGTCGATTTCAGCCTTGAGAGACGACTATCTTATGTCAGCTCGGGATCTCAGGGACGCGCAGAGAGGAGTGACCCATGAAGTACATGTTGCTCGTCTTCCATAATGAGGAACGTTTCGCGGCGCTGGGCGAAGCGACACATGCCTCGATGCTGGATGAATCCATCCGCCTGGCCCGCCAAGTCAGCTCGCGCGGTCAATACCTGGCCGCCCCACTGCAACCGACCGCGACGGCCACATGCATCCGCGTCCGCGACCAGAAGACCGTCGTGACCGACGGCCCCTATGCCGAGACGCATGAACAACTGGCCGGATACTTTCTCATAGATGCAAAGAGTCTTGATGAGGCGATCGGGATTGCCGCCAAAGTTCCCGGCGCAAAAATCGGCACGATTGAGATTCGTCCCATCAGGGAGGTTCCCGGGCTTCCGGCGGTCTCCTAATCCACTAAGCGTCCGTGAGCTACGGGCTGAACGCACGATAGGCATGACGAGCGAAAGGAGAGCGAAATGCAACTACAACCCTATTTGTTCTTCGAAGGTCGTTGCGAAGAAGCAGCTCGTTTCTACGAGAAGGCGGTCGGCGCAAGGCTCGGCAGGCTACTCCGCTTCAAGGACAGCCCGGACCAAAGTCTTTGCCGCGGCGCGGAATCCAACAAAGTCATGCACATGACCTTGCAAATCGGCGATCAGACGATCATGGCATCGGACGGGCAATGCCAGGGATCGCAGGCGTACCAAGGGTTTGCCCTGTCACTCACGGTGAAGGACGAAGCGGAGGCCGAGCGGCGGTTCACTGCGTTGGCCGAGGGAGGCCAGGTCACCCAGCCATTGACGAAGACGTTCTTTTCACCCCGGTTCGGCATGCTGACCGATCGTTTTGGGGTGTCCTGGATGATTCACGCAGCGCCGTAATTCCGGCGGTTCGTTCAGAGAGACGCGCACCATCACAGGCTGCGGCCAGCGCCGCAGCCATCACACTTCAAGGAGGCCACAATGCGGTTGACGATCAGTGCACTTACTTGTTTTTGTCTGATTCTGTCGGTAACGGCAGCCCCCGCCAAGGAAAAGAAGCACGACAAGCACATGGATCAGCAGGCGATGATGGAGCTGTGGAAGAAAATGGCCATGCCCGGAGAGCCGCACAAGCAGTTTGCCTCGTTGGCGGGCAGCTGGAACACAACAACCAAGGAATGGATGGAGCCCGGCAAGCCGCCGATGGAATCCACCGGCACAGTGGAGATGAAGATGCTTCTGGACGGGCGCTTCCTCTATCAGGAATACACCGGCCAGATGATGGGCCAGCCTTTCTCAGGAATCGGGATTGACGCCTACGACAATATGGCCAAGAAATATGTGACGGCCTGGATGGATTCGATGGGCACAGGGATATTTATTATGGAAGGCACGGCGAGCGCGGACGGGAAAACCATCACTCTCAAGGGCTCCCATCCCGAACCGGACGGAGGAAAGATGACCCATCGTGCCGTCTGGAAACTCGTCGACAGCAATACGCAGACGTTCGACATGTACGGAGCCCACAAGGGCGATAAAGAAACCAAGATGCTGGAAATCGTCTACACGCGTAAGCAATGACCGAATCCTGCTTGGCGGCGCCTTATTCAGGTACCGCCAAGCATTGACCATCTGCATGGAACATGGTTGACTACCGGCCCACACTGATACACAGGAGGAGCCTATGGCACGCACGATGAGCATCATGATGTTGACCATCTTGTTGGCCGTGAGCAGCGGGTGCAGTTACCTGTTCTATCCGCGGGCAGGCGACTATGCCGCGCAAGCGAAAGGAGCCACGGCGGTCGATACCATGGTCAACCTCACGACGATGATGGAAGCCACGGCGGCCAAGGCCAAGGGCGGGAAAGGCAACGATGCGCCGTTCGACGATTACCACAATCAGTTGCATGCCCTCCTCGATTCTTATTGCGAGGTCACGAAGGAACAAGAGAAGACACCGGCTTATGATCTCGCCGTGACCCATAAAAAGGAATTGGTCACCATTTTCAAACGCCTCTGGAAATTCAAAGACGACCAGCCGCAGCGCGATCAACACCTCGATCTTTCGATCGCGGAATTGAAAGAACTGCGCGAGACGCTGCAGACCCTTAAGTAGCGTCCGGTCCATCCACGGAGAACGACCATGGCGACCAACTTCGGACACATTGAGCTCATCACTCAAGACCTCGACAAGGCAAAGGACTTCTATCAGAAGCTTTTGGGCTGGAAAGTGCGCGATCTGCCGGACATGCCGTACTCACTGTTCAATGAGCAATCGTGTCCGACCGGAGGCATGATGAAGAGCCCTCAAGCGGGTGTCGAATCGTTCTGGATTCCGTACATTGTGACCGACGACATCACTACCCTCACTGAGAAAGCCCGGAGCCTCGGCGCGACGATTCACCGGGAAGTGATGGTCGCGGGGCAATATGGCTGGCTCAGCGTTATCAATGATCCCACCGGCGCCACGTTCGGCCTGTGGCAGCCGAAACTGGACCAGGAAACGCCCAAAAAAAGGGCCGCACCGAGACGCGCCAAGAGTAAATCCAAGCGGCGACGGCGCTGAACGACTCGTCAGGACTTGAGGAGGAATCCAATGGCTCGAACTGGAATGAATACCACAGCAGCCACGACGAAGGGGGCAGTCACTCTCCTGGTCGGGACGCGCAAAGGCGCGTTCACGCTGCGCAGCGATGCAGCACGGCGGACATGGAAGCTATCCGCGCCGATGTTTCTCGGCCACATCGTGCACCACATGGTCCTCGATCCCAGGGATCGACGCACAATGCTGATGGCCGTCAGCACGGGGCACCTGGGACCGACGATCTATCGGTCGGTGGACGCGGGTAAGACGTGGAAGGAATCGTCGGCCCCTCCGGCGTTCCGAAAAGTGCCGGAAGGACAACAAGGGCGCTCGGTCAATCATGTGTTTTGGCTGACACCCTGTCATGCCAACGAGCCGGATGCCTGGTATGCCGGCACGTCGCCACAGGGCCTGTTTCGATCCGACAACGGGGGCGTCACTTGGAATGCCTTCTCGTATGTCAATGAAGACCCCCAGTACCTGGAATGGATGGGCACAGTGCAGGACGGCACTCCAGACGGCCCGAAGCTGCATTCGATCATCGTCGACCCCCGCAATCCCCGGCATCTCTATTTTGCGATGTCCGGCGGTGGCGTGCATGAAACGCTCGACGGCGGCAAGACCTTCACCCCTCTCATCAAAGGGCTCGAGACGGTCGAGGGATTCGATGCGGCCACAGTAACCTTCCACGACCCTCACTGTGTGCGGTTATGCCCCAGCAATCCGGACCGCCTCTATCAGCAGAACCATTGCGGGATCTATCGTCTCGACCGTTCGTCCGAACAATGGGTGAGAATCGGGAAAAACATGCCGAAGGCCATCGGCGACATCGGCTTTCCGATGGTCGTCCATCCGCGTAACGCGGATATCGCATGGGTATTTCCCATGGACGGCTCGACCGTCTGGCCGCGCGTCGCTCTCGGCGGCAAGCCCGCCGCCTATGTGACGCGCAATGCCGGCAGGACTTGGTCCCGGCTCGACAAGGGCTTCCCGCGATCCGACGCCTGGTGGACGGTGAAGCGTCAGGCGATGACTTGCGACGGCCATGATGCCGTCGGCGTATACGTGGGTACGACGAGCGGAGAAATCTGGGCCAGTAAGAATGAAGGGCAAAGCTGGGTCTGCATCGCACGTCATCTTCCCGAAATCTATTCCATTGAAGCCGCCGCGTTCGGCCGATGAACGTCCATATCCCGAGCGCGCTGCGGTCGTACACGAATCAGCAGAGCGATGTGTCGGTCGACGGCTCGACGCTCAGAGACGTGCTGTCTTCATTGGATGCCCGGTATCCGGGGTTTCGTTTTCGCATTGTGACCGAGCAAGACAGGATCCGGCCGCACATCAGAATTTTTGTGAACGATGAGCAGGCACAAGAACTGCTGGAACCCCTCGATCCTCAAGACCGCATCTATATCGTCTGCGCCCTGAGCGGAGGATGATGGATATCTGGCTGAGCAGTACTACACCAGCCTCATGGAAATCGCCGCTCCGGTCCAAAATCCTATGGCACCGCTCTCAGAACAGCGACGACAAGAAGTGAAGCGGCTGATCCCGGAAGGCGCCTCACGATAATCGGCGTGAAGAACGGATCAGCTTTCCCATCGCGGTTCGAGTTGTGGTCGGCCGCAAACCGTCCTAGCCCCCGCAGCGCTCTCGAGAAGCTCGACCTGCCCGCGTTCAGTCGGAATTCCGTTCATCCTCGCGCTGCCCGTTCCCCCCGACTATAATGAACATGGCCGTGCGCCAAGAGGTCTATGCTCGTCTATTTGCTCGTGATCCCGATCGTCAGTCTACTCCACCTGGCGGGAGCTGTCGGCGCGATGGCGGCGGAGAGCACGGACGCGGCGAGTCTCTGGCGCCTCGCGCCGCTGACGCTGGATCAAAATCCCGCTCAGCGGAAGCCGTGGGTGCTGCGCGAGCGTGAAATCGCCCTCGACGTCCATCTGCTGGAAATCCTCAAAGATGCGACCGCCAGACCGCATCCCCGCGTGACCGTCGAATTCTTTGACGGCAATCGCCATGAACTGGACATTACCTCCACGGTTTCCCGGTTTAATGATACGGCTGTCATCCGAGGCTCGTTCAAACCTCCCTCGCGTGGTGACTTCACGTTAGTGGCCAGCGGCAATCTGCTCACCGGCAGCCTGCAGGTAGGAGACCGCCTGTACAAGACGGAGCATGCGGGCAACGGGCGGCTCAGACTGCTCGAACTTGATCCTCGCAAAATGCCGCCCGAGTGAGAGAGAGCCTGTTCGCCGCTCGGTCATCCTAGGGTTGGCAGCATGGCCTTGGCGTGGGACAATGACACATGCGCGGCGACCTGTTGACGATCGGCCATTCGACGAAACCCATCGACGAGTTCCTCGAGCTGCTGAAGTCCCACGGCATCAAGCGTCTTGTCGACGTGCGCACGGTTCCTCGTTCTCGTCACAATCCTCAGTTCGACATTAATGCGCTAGGCAGATATCTCAATGCCGCCAACTTGACCTATGTGCACCAACCCGAACTCGGCGGACTGCGAAAGCCGAAAAAAGACTCCGTCAACGCCGGGTGGAGAAACACGAGTTTCCGGGGATACGCAGACTATATGCAGACTGAAGCATTTCGGATGGCCCTGCAGACGTTGATGAAGGACGCCATGGACGCACCCACGGCCATCATGTGCGCCGAGGCCGTACCTTGGCGCTGCCACCGATCGCTGATAGCGGATGCGCTCGTCAGCCGGGGATGGTGCGTTCGGCACATCATGACGAAGACCAAGGCCGACCAACACCGGCTGACGCCCTTTGCCGTGGTGGAACAGGATCGGATTACCTATCCGCCGGCCTCTCCCCGGGGAGCACGCGATTCATAACTCTCATGTGGTACGCTGTCCTTGCCGACGCGGTTGCGCTCGTTCATTTTCTCTTCGTGCTGTTCGTCGTCGCCGGTTCGCTACTTGCCCTCCGGTGGCCGCGCGCTGCATGGTTCCATGCCCCTGCGCTGATCTGGGCGCTTTTCGTCGAGTGCGCAGGCACCCTCTGTCCCCTCACCCCGTTGGAGAACCGGCTGCGAGTGCTGGGCGGCGAATCGGGATATAATGATGACTTTGTTTCCTATTGGCTGCTGTCTCTCCTCTACCCGGCTTCGATCACTCGCAGTCTTCAAATGACGTTAGGAGGGTCGCTTTTTCTGCTGAATGTCTGTCTATACACCTGGATTTGGACCAAGCGTCGCCCGAAGCCGGTTTCTTTGTCGACAAGAACCGGGAAGATCGCTACATGACGATCCGCAACCGCGAAAGACGGAGGTACCGGAAGGCGGGCTGTTGAACCGCTGAACCATCTCCTGTTATTGATACGTAGTGCTATGAAGACGCTCCTTGCTCGGCACAGCCCCCTCGCTTCGACTGCAGCCCAGATTCAGCTACTGGAATCGACCGCATGCTGCCCGTCATTTGAACGACCAATGGAAGAAGCCGGTCTGCACCCGTTACGATCCACCGGCATAACCGTGCTTCAAATCAACGTAGGCAAATTGTGCAACCAGACGTGCCGGCATTGCCACGTCGACGCGGGGCCTGATCGGATCGAGAGCATGTCGCGGGAAACGGCGGAATTCTGTATTCAGGCGCTCGCACAGACCGGAATTCCAACGGTCGACATTACCGGCGGCGCGCCCGAGCTCAATCCGAATTTCCGGTGGCTCGTCGAACAAGCCCGCGGGCTGAATCGTCATGTCATGGATCGCTGCAATCTTTCCGTTCTGCTGCTGCCGTCACAAGCCGACTTGGCGCAGTTCCTGGCCGCTCACCGTGTGGAAGTTGTCGCCTCGCTTCCCTACTATCGACAGCCGCAAACGGATGCTCAACGGGGAGAGGGCGTCTTCGACAAGTCGATCCAAGGACTGAGGCGGCTGAACCAGCTCGGTTACGGAAAGCCGGACAGCGGCCTCGTACTGAACCTCGTGCACAATCCCGTCGGCGCGTTTTTGCCTCACAAACAAGAGGCGATCGAATCGCAGTTCCGCAAAGAGCTGCGCGTCAAATACGCCATCGAGTTTAACCGCCTGTACTCCATTACCAACATGCCGGTCAGCCGGTTTCTGGAGTTTCTGGTCGACAGCGGCAACTATGAGGCTTACATGCAGCGGCTCGCGAATGCCTTTAATCCGGCCGCGGCGGCCGGCGTCATGTGCAGGTACACGCTGTCGGTGGGCTGGGATGGCACACTCTACGACTGTGATTTCAATCAAATGCTCGATCTGCCCGTCGCATCCGGCCCTACCCGGCACATCCGCAATTTCAATTTCGCCCAACTGCAGCAGCGAACAATCGTGACAGGAAATCACTGCTACGGCTGCACCGCCGGTTCCGGCTCCTCATGCGGCGGAGCCGTCGCAACATAACGCCTACCGCACTCCGTTCGCGTGTCGGCGCGGCTGGTTGCGAAGCCTCGGACACTCTGCTAAGGTGTCGCCCGTTCGCGCACTAAATCTTCCGCAATCGCCGCATGGTGTGGGATCCCAAAGATCCATGGAGCAAGAAAAGCGACCCGCTTGAAGACATGCTCAAGCAGGCGCGGCAGTTTAGGAATTTCCTTCCCACCGGCGGGTTCCGTAACGTCCTCATCGCCGGCCTCCTGATCGTTCTCGTCTGGCAAAGCGCCTTCATCATCGGACCGGATGAGGAAGGCGTGGTCAAACGCTTCGGCATTCCTGTCCGGACTGTCGGCCCGGGCCCTCACATGAAAATTCCGCTCGTCGAAACCGTCCTGCAGCCGAAGGTGGCCAAGCTGCATCGCGTGGAAATCGGCTTTCGCACCGATCGCCAGAGTCGCCAACAGATGATTCCTCAGGAAGCCCTGATGTTGACAGGCGACATGAACATTCTGGCAATTGAGTTCATCGTGCAGTACAAGATCAAGGAAGCGCCGGCTTTCCTCTTCAACGTCGCCGATATCCACGACACCATCGGGAAGGCCGCGGAGGCGTCGATGCGGGAGGTCATCGGGAAGAGTAAAATCGACGAAGCCTTGACGACAGGCAAAGCGCAGATCCAGCAAGATACCCAGGATTTGCTGCAAAAAATCCTCGATCAATATCAAGCCGGCGTGCAGATTGCGGCCGTGCAACTCCAAGACGTCGATCCCCCGGAAGCGGTCGCAGCCGCCTTCAAGGACGTGACGAACGCGAAAGAAGACCGCGAAAAGCTGATCAACCAGGCGATCGGCTACCGCAACGACATCCTTCCCAAAGCCAAGGGCGAAGCCGCGCAGGTGGTAAACCAGGCGAAAGGCTATGCCCAGGCGCGATTGAACCGCGCCCAGGGAGAGGCCAACCGCTTTTTGGCGACGTTGAAAGAATACAATCAAGCGCGGGATACGATCAGCAAACGGATTTACATCGAGACGATGGAAGAAATCCTCCCGAAAATGGACAAGATCATCATCGATGGGAAGGCCGCCGAGCGTATGCTTCCATATCTGCCGCTCGATCGGTTGAACAAGAAGCCGCCTGCCGCGACGGAGGGACGCGAACGATGAGCAGGCAGGGTGTCACTGTCGGGGTCATTGCGATTGTGTTCGTCCTCTTCATACTCGGAGCCTCGCCGTTGTTTGTCGTCGACGTCACCCAGACGGCCATTGTCGTCCAGCTGGGCAAACCCGTGCACATCGTGATGGAGCCAGGACTCTACGTCAAGGTGCCGTTCGTTCAGGAAGTCACGTACTTCGACAAGCGGCTTCTCGATTACGATTCCGACGCCCAGGACGTCATTACACAGGACAAGAAGACGCTCCTCCTCGACAATTTCGCCAAGTGGCGCATCCTCGATCCGTTGAAGGTCTATCAAAATTTCCAAAGCCAGCGCGGGGCGCTCCAGCGGCTCCACGATATCATCTATTCCGAGCTGCGGGTGGAGCTGGGGCGTCACGACCTGGCGGAAATCGTCTCCACGGCCCGCGCGGAATTGATGAAGGTCGTGACCCAACGAGCCAATGAGAAAGCTTCGGCCTATGGAATCATGATTCAAGACGTGCGCATCAAGCGGGCGGACTTGCCGCAGGAGAACGAAAAGACGGTGTTCCAGCGCATGCAGGCGGAGCGGGAACAGCAGGCGAAGCAGTATCGCGCCGAGGGGGCGGAAGAGGCGCAAAAGATTCGCTCGGACGCCGAGAAGGACAGAGAGATCATCCTGGCTCAAGCCTATAAGGAGTCCGAAGAGCTGCGCGGCTCAGGCGACGCCAAAGCTTTTCGGATCTATGCGGATGCCTACCGCCAAGAACCCCGGTTTTTCGATTTTACCCGCTCGATGGAAGCGTACAAGAAATCGTTCGACGAGAGATCCACCATTGTCATGACCCCGGATTCCGAGTTTTTCCACTACCTAAAACAGCGCTGACGCTTACGATAATCCGACCGTCTGGCCCGTCTCGGGATCAAGGCCAATCCGCTCTCCCGCAGGCTTCTTCGGGAGTCCAGGCATGAGCTGGATCCCCGAACAGACGGCCGTCAAGAACCCCGCGCCGGCCAGGAGCCGCACCTCCTTAATCGGCAACGTGAACCCGGCTGGGCGGCCCTTGAGCGCCGGATCATGCGATAGCGACAGCGGAGTCTTGGCCATGCAAACCGGTAGCGAATCGTAGCCGAGCTGCCCGACGGAGTCGATGTCCCGTTCGGCCTGGGGCTCAAAGGAGACTCCTGACGCGCCGTAGATGCGGGTCGCAATGGTTTCGATTTTTTTCTTGGTCGGCCATGTGAGATCGTACAGATGTGCGAATGAGGACGGCAGCGTCGCTGCATGCATCACCGCTCGTGCAAGCTCTTCCGAGCCTTTCCCCCCGTCGGCATGATGAGTGGAGACAGCAGCACCCGCAGCACCCGCTCGGCAGGCCTCCTCGCGAAGCCACTCCAACTCCGGACGGGGATCGTCTTTGAACGCATTGATGGCGACAACGACCGGAATGCCATGGGCCTTGACGTTGGCAATGTGCTGTTCCAAATTCGGGAAGCCGCGCAGCAGCGCCTCGTGATTCGGCCCGGACAAACCAATGGGGACAGGCGTACCGGCCTTGACCACCCCGCCGCCTCCGTGCAGCTTGAGCGCGCGTAACGTCGCAACGACGACCGCTGCCGCCGGCTTCAGTCCCGAGATCCGGCATTTGATGTTGAAGAATTTCTCGGCCCCCAAATCGCTTCCGAACCCCGCCTCGGTCACCACATAATCAGCGCAACGGAGTGCGATCGCATCCGAAATGATCGAACAGTTTCCGTGAGCGATATTTCCGAACGGCCCGGTATGGACGAATGCGGGCGTGCCTTCCAGTGTCTGAACGAGATTAGGCAGCAACGCATCCTTTAAAAGGACTGCCATCGCACCTGCGCACGAGAGCGCTTCGGCTGTGACGGGCCTTCCCTCCTTCGTCAGACCAACGACGATGTCTCCGAGACGGCGGCGCAAATCCAGAGGGTCCCGGGCGAGCGCAAGGATGGCCATGACTTCGGAAGCCTCGGTGATCACAAACTGATCCGGGCGATGTCCGGTGTCCTCATTCAGCGAGATTCGTCTCAATGCCCGGTCACTGATGCCCATTGATCGCGGCCACGACAGCCGTGCCGCATCGATTGCCAGCGCATTCCCATGGAACACGTGGTTATCAATGAAGGCCGACAACAAATTGTGGCTGGCGCCAACCGCGTGCGCGTCGCCCGTCAGGTGCAGATTAATATCCTCCATGGGCACAACCTGAGCCCGACCACCCCCCGTGCCGCCGCCTTTGATACCGAAAACCGGACCGAGTGATGGTTGACGCAGCGTCACGACGGCCCGCCGGCCAACTCGACTGAGGCCCATTGCGAGTCCGATGGAGGTCGTGGTCTTGCCTTCGCCGAGGGGCGTGGGGTTGATGGCCGTCACCAATATGTATCGGCCGTACGGCTTCTCTCTGAGACGCTCGAGCGCCGCAAGACTGATCTTGCCTTTGTGCCGCCCATAGGGATGCAGCTCGTCAGGAGACAATCCGAGCCGTTTGGCAACTTCCTGGACAGGGAGGGGTTGATAGGATCGGGCGATGTCGAGATCGGTCATGGCTCAGCTGAGGATAGTCTTACGGGTGGTGGCGGGTCAAACCGTCGGACGGAAGAGCAGACCAATTGGCCCAACAAAAAAACGCGCTATGCCGGACGACATAGCGCGTGATCAAGGCAGCTTGAAACTGAATTCAGTCCAGAATGTATTTCGTCGGATCGAATGTCTGACCGTTCACCTTCACCATGTAGTGAAGATGCGGGCCGGTGGCAAGGCCGCTGCTTCCGACCAAACCTACGACATCTCCCCGCTTGACGCGCTGCCCTTCTTTCACGAGGGTTTTCGCAAGATGGCCGTACAACGTCTCAATCCCATACCCATGGTCGAGCTTGACGGTATTGCCGAGTTTGGGATCGAACCCTACGCTCGTGACACGGCCCTGGGCCGGAGCCTGGACGGGCGCGTTCGCCGCAGCGCCGATGTCCAGACCGTCGTGCCATGCCGGCTTTTCAGTAAACGGCGAGACGCGCGGTCCGAACCCCGAGGTGACCCATCCTTTGACCGGCCAGATGGAGGGAGTAGCCGCCCAGCGAGAAGATTTCTGCTCGGCCGCGACGGAAAGCTCCTGCAGCGAATGCTCTTGGACATCCGCTTCCTTCGCCAGCCACCCAATGCCTTCTTTGACCACGGCCACGAGGTCCTGTTGTCCCATTTCCTTCGATCGGGAGGCAGCCAGGTCGCTCTGGCCTGCGACGGCGCTTAATTGCAGCTCAGATTCGCCCGCCGCCGGTCTGTCGATCGAATTGATCATGCTGCCTTCGGGAAGCGGGGTCTCTTCACCGCCTCGGCCATTGAACTGATCGCCGCCTTTGGGGGTTTCAATGCCCAGCATTACCCGAAGGCGCTGGTTGACTTCCTTCATACTGGTCAGGCGCTTTTTCAAGTCATCGACCGCCGTCGAGAAAGCCGCCGTCTGCTGACGCGCGCTAAGCGCTTCAGCGCGGAATGCTGAAAGTTCCCAAACTTCCCCGGTTCTGACGACATAATGAGAAATCACCATGAGGTCGGCGGCGATGATAATCGCACCTAAAATCAATAGCTTACGAACAAATTTTCTGGGAAAACTGAAGCGCAGCGGTTTCGCTGTCGACCCGCGGAAGATGACGACTGTGTAAGAGTCGTTGGATTCTACGCCGTGTGCCTGTCCCATGTCCTTCACCCCCTGCTGCAAGGGTGCCTCCACATACCTAGGTATCGCTTCCGAGTGTACCGATCTAGGCTGCTTTGGTCAACCCCTCAAGTTGGGCATGAGTTGCAATGTGAACTCAATCCATTGCGGTTTCTTTGTGAACCCACTCAACATATGGATGTAGGCCCTTCTCTACGGTCAATCCAATGATCTCGGGGACCTCGTATGAGTGCATCGACCGAATGAGCCGTTCGAGAGCAGGGTAGCGACGTGCAGTCGTTTTCATGATGAGCAGCGTCTCACCGCTCTTCTGCACTCGTCCTTTCCACCTGAAAATCGATGTCACGGAAGGGATCACGTTGCCGCAAGCCGCCAGCCGTTTCTCGACCACCGATGCGGCGATCCGCATGGCTTCCCGGCGATTCGCAGTTGTCACCAACACGACCATGACCCTTCGAGACGACGCTCTCGTCAACTAAGACACCAGTCCTCTCTCAGCAAGTACCGTGCCGTACCTAGAAGAGAAAATGTGACACCTCAATAGAAAACAATAACTTATGAATGTTTTTTGGCCCAGTTGAACCATCTTTGGTGCCGTGCTCGACTGTAGGCCTGTTGGGATTGGCACGAATCAATGACAAAAATGAACAAATATTGTCCTCGGGTGAACTGCGTATCCGTTGCCACAATGGCGCCCCGCAATCAAAGATGGCACTGGCGGTCACGGGAACGCCCCCAATTGACAGTATTTTCGGAGCTAACTTAAGATGCATTTCCAGACCAGAGACGGAGGCAACCATGGGTTATACCATTACCCCGACCGAACTCAAGAGCAGGTTGGACAAAGGCGATCAACTCGTTCTCCTCGATGTACGCGAGCAATGGGAGTTCGACCTGGCCAAGCTCAACGGATCGACCTTGATTCCCTTGGCCACGCTTCCCAACTCCCTGGGCAAGCTCAGCAAGGATACAGAAATCATTGCGATCTGCCATCACGGCATGAGGAGTGCTGACGCGACTAACTTTCTTCTTCAGCAGGGGTTTCCGAACGTAAAGAACTTGGTAGGCGGAATCGATGCCTGGTCAGCCCTTGTGGACCGCTCGGTCCCCAGGTATTAGCTGTCACGCGGCTGACAGCCGAGCTTCAGTGCAAGCGCTCTCGAAAGTAGTCGACAGTTTTTTTTAATCCCTCGCTCAAGTCGGCCTTCGGTTCCCACGAGACTTCGTGCCGCAGCTTCGTATTGTCGATGACGCTGCGGGCCTGCTCGCCTTTTTTGGAGGGGCCATGGACCTCCTTGCAGTTCGATCCCGTATGCTGGACGAGAATCCTGAATAGGTCGTTGATGGAGGTTTCAACACCAGTGCCCACATTGTAGGTTCCCTGCGTCTCCTGTCCCATCATGGCGAGGTTCGCCTCGACGACATCGTCGACGAAAACAAAATCTCTTGTCTGCCGTCCGTTGCCGTTGATGACGGCCTGTTCGTTGTTGAGCATTTTCTGAATAAAGATCGCGACGACACCGGCTTCGCCCTCGGGATCCTGTCGAGGCCCATACACATTGGCATAGCGAAGACTCACGGCCTGCAGACCGCTCACGCGTTGGAAGTAGGAGAGGTATTGCTCTCCGCACAGTTTGCTCAAGCCGTAAGGAGACAGCGGTCTCGTGACATGGGTTTCGGGAGCGGGATACGTCTCCTGCTCGCCGTAAATCGCTCCGCCGGAAGAAGAAAAGACGACCTTCCGCACGCCGTGCTTGACCGCATGTTGTAGAACGTTCAACGTGCCCAGCACATTGACTTGCGCGTCGAACATCGGATCTTCCACCGACTTGCGCACGTCCATCTGAGCGGCCAGATGCATTACGACATTAGGCCGTTCGTTGCGAAAGACCCGCTCCAAACGCCAGCTTTGGATGTCCATCTTATAAAAACGGGCGGCACGATTGATGTTCCTGCGCTTGCCCGTGGCGAGATTGTCCACGACAATCGCCTCATGTCCTTCCAAGACCAGGCGATCGACGAGGTGTGACCCGATGAATCCAGCGCCGCCCGTGACTAAAACCTTCATGTCTCCTCCACCTTCGACCGCCTTTCCGAGGGACTGATTATACCGTTATGCGCGAAGCTCACAAGAATTTCCTGATTACCTTTCCTGCCCTTTACTGGAGAGTCCAACACTCCGAGGGCCGTCAGTCCCAGGCGGGCTGCGGCCGAAATCACCTTATCGGTTACGGCTCGGCGCTGGGTCTCGTCCCGCACGATCCCTCCGGATCCGACCTGGCCTTTTCCGACTTCAAATTGAGGCTTGACCAGGGCCACCACTCGCCCACCGTCGCGCAAGAGCGCCACGACACTGGGCAGCACCAACGTGAGGGAGATGAACGAGACGTCGATCACTGCAAGGTCGACCGGATCCGGAACATGCGAACGGTCTATGTACCGGATATTGGTACGCTCAAGCAAGACGATCCGCGGGTCCTGACGGAGCTTCCAGTCGATGAGTCCATAGCCGACATCCACGGCGTATACCAGCTGGGCGCCCCGCTGCAAGAGGCAATCGGTAAAGCCGCCGGTCGAACACCCGACGTCCAATGCGATCAGACCACCTGGGTCGATGCTGAACGCATCAAGGGCGGCTGCCAACTTCTCACCGGCCCGGCTGACAAACGGGGCCGCATGTTCGATTTCGATGCGAGCGCCACGGGCGACCAGCTTGGCAGGCTTGTCGACCATCACGCCGTCTACCAAGACGCCGCCGGCCAGAATCGCTCGGGCTGCCGCCTCCCGGCTCGCGACCAGACCCTGGTGGACCAGCAGGCGGTCCAACCGTTCTTTGTCAACAGGAGGCATGGTGCTGAGAATTGAGGATGAACGCGGAGGCCGGATACCCGGATGGAGATTCCACGATGAAATCAACCGGAAGACTCGCTGGAGGGATCCTCCATTTCCTCGTCCGGCGAGAATGCGTGAAGCCGCTTTTTTCCGTTCCTGTCCTGGACCAGCACTTCAACCTTGCGCTCGGCGTCTTCGAGAATTTTTAAGCAACTCTTGGAGAGCCGAATGCCTTCCTCAAAGATCTTCAACGACTCGTCGAGAGGCAGATCGCCCTTTTCCAATTCTCCGACGATCGCTTCCAACCGCGCCATGGCCTGTTCGAATTTGACCCCGCCCACGACGGCACTGCTCCTTTCATTGAATGTGAAGGCACATTATACCGGGCCTGGCCCCGATTTACAGCAATGGATCGGGCAAAGCGCGCTTGACCGAACAGTGAAGCTGTCCCTGGGACAGACGTGCCAATATTTCCTCGTCCGGTTGAACGTCATCCGCACTGCGAAGAATCACTCCATCCCGCACGCGCGAGACGATGCTATATCCGCGCCCGAGAATCGCCAAGGGACTCAAATGCCCCAATTGCGCCGCAATGGCCGCCATACGGCGTCTACGGCCGTCGCTCAAGACCATGACCTGGCGTTCTAGGCGCTGCATCAGAAATGTAATCATCGCGATGCCTCGCTTCACGACAAAGACCGGGTTGAGGCCGGCCAGTTCCCGCTGACGGTCGCGTACCACGTCCCGGCTCGCCGCCACCCGGTTGCAAGTCACCGTCTTTAAGCGATCGACCGCTTGCTGCGTACGTTGCCATTCCTGCCGAATGCGAAGACGCATCTCGGTCAACTTCCCCATTTGGGCCTCGAGTCGGCGTTGCTCGAACAGACAATGCCTACCCATCGTCTGGGTCATGCGTACCGTCAGCACGCGCAAGCGCTCGACCACTTCCGCCAGCACCGGAACGACGGTTTCTGCCGCCGCGGACGGCGTGGCCGCTCGGCGATCGGCGGCAAAATCCGTGAGCGTCACATCGATTTCATGGCCGACGGCCGACACGACCGGAACGCGTGACGCCGCAACGGCGCGGACCAGAACTTCTTCGTTGAAACTCCACAGATCTTCAAGCGACCCTCCGCCGCGGCCGACGATCATGACGTCGACCAGGTCCTCCTCGTTGAGCCAGGCCACCGCCTTGGCAATCTGTTGCGCCGCCGCTTCTCCCTGCACCGGGACAGGAACGACAATGACGCGGAGCGTCGGCCACCGCCGATAGAGCACCGAGAGCATATCCTTGATCGCGGCACCGGTCGGCGACGTCACGATGCCGATTCTTTGAGGGAAAGGCGGCAACGGCGTTTTCTTGGCTTCATCGAATAACCCTTCGGCGGACAGTCGGGCTTTGAGTTGTTCGAACGCCAACTGCAACGCCCCGACGCCCTTAGGCTCGATGCTGTCCATGACGATCTGATATTCGCCCCGGAGCTCATAGACGGTCAGCCGGCCGCGGACAATGATGCACATGCCTTCCTGCAGGGTGAACTTCAACCGCAGGGCGCTGGACCGGAACAAGACGGCGCGGATCTGGCTGAATTCGTCTTTGAGCGTGCAGTAGACGTGGCCGGACCCCGGCATACGAAGGTTGGAGACTTCCCCTTCAAGCCAGAGATCCGAAAACTGAGACTCAATCGACGTGCGCAGGAGGCCGGTGAGTTGTGACACGGTCACCGGCTTGGCGGGCTGGAACAGCGTCTGTTGCTTCGTGGCCGACATCCGTTAGTCGAGGATGCGCACTCGCTCGATCGACAGCGCCTTGCCGATCCGTGCGTCCAACTCGATCAGGACAGCACAAAATACCGTGGGACCGGCAGCGACCTCAAAACGCTTGGGCATGCCGGTCAAAAATTTCTCGATCGCAAGCTCTTTCTTCACGCCGATCACGCCATGCAGCGGACCGGTCATGCCGATATCCGTCAAATATGCCGTGCCCCTCGGCAATATTTGTTCATCCGCAGTCTGCACGTGCGTGTGTGTTCCGACCACCGCGGTGGCTTCTCCGTCCAGGTAATGGCCCATAGCCATTTTTTCCGAGGTGGCTTCGGCATGTATGTCAACGAGCACAGCGGCTACATGCTTCCTCAATCTGGCCATCTCCCGCTTGGCGACCTGAAAGGGACAATCCAGGGTAGGCATGTAGGCGCGGCCCATCAACTGCAGAATGGCGAGTTCTTCTCCATTCTTGGCCTGTACGACCACACTGCCCTGACCGGGCACCCCTTCCGGATAATTGGCCGGCCTGAGCAGGCGGCGTTCACGCGGGAAGTAATCAAGAATTTCCTTTTTGTCCCATGCATGATTGCCCGTCGTGATCGCCGATAATCCGACGGCAAACAATTCCTCCGCCAATTCCGCAGTGATGCCGAAGCCGCCGGCCGCATTTTCCCCGTTGCCGATGACGACATCGATTTTGCGTTGAGAGACCAGCCGCGGCACGATTCGCGCCACGGCGCGCCGCCCGGGCTCTCCCATAATGTCCCCGACGTACAAGACCTTCATTTGGCATACTCGATATAGCGGCTTTCGCGGATGACCGTGACTTTGATCTGGCCGGGATACGTCAATTCCTGTTCGATCTTCTTCGCCAGCTCTCTCGAAAGTTGGAATGACTCGCTGTCGGTGACGTCTTCCTGACGGACAATGACGCGAATTTCCCTGCCGGCTTGAATCGCATATGCCTTCTGAACGCCCTTTTGGGCATGGGCCAGCGATTCCAATTTTTCCAAACGCTTCACGTAAGACTCGAGCGCCTCTCGCCTGGCTCCCGGACGGGCCGCGGACAGCGCTTCGGCGGCTGCGACGAGCACGGATTCGGGACAAATCGGGGGGACCTGTTCATGGTGAGCGGCAATGGCGTTGACGATTTTTTCGCTCTCGCCGTATTTCTTGGCGATTTCCGCTCCCAACATGGCATGAGGCCCTTCCTCCTCGTGGCTCACCGCCTTACCAATGTCGTGCAGCAAGGCCCCCCGTCGCGCCAGCCGCACGTCCAAGCCGAGCTCTGAAGCCATGATTCCGCAGATATACGACGCTTCGCGCGCATGATAGAGGTTGTTTTGCCCGTAGCTGGTGCGGTATTTCAGCCGGCCCAGGACCTTGATCAGCTCCGGATGGAAGTCCGACAGCCCAAGCTCGAAAATGATTTTTTCGGCTTCTTCGTACATCAGCTTATCGATGTCGACCTTGACCTTTTCGACGATTTCCTCGATGCGCGTGGGATGGATGCGCCCGTCGTGCATCAGCCGTTCAAGCGAGACCTTGGCGATTTCCCTGCGCAGGGGATCGAACCCTGAGATGATCACCGCCTCCGGCGTCTCATCAATGATGAGATCGATGCCGGTCGCCGCTTCGATGGCTCTGATGTTGCGGCCCTCGCGGCCGATAATGCGGCCCTTCATGGCATCGTTCGGGATCGGCACAACGGAGATTGTCGATTCCGAGACGTAGTCCCGTACCACTCGCTGAATCGATGTCGTGATGATTTCCCGGGCTTCCCGCTCGGCATTTTCCCTCGCCTCTTCCAGCGTGCGCTTGGCGATGCCGGCAGCGTCGAGGCGAGCCTGGCTTTCGAGTTCCTGCAGCAACTGCCTCCTGGCTTCATCGGCCGTCATTCCCGCGACCCGTTCCAGCGCTTCGCGATGCTCGCGCTCCGCTTGCGCGCAAGCCGCCTCCTTTCCGATGAGTCGCTCTTCCTTTTTGATCAGCTCTTGCTCGCGCTTTTGTCCTTCGGCGTCCCGCTTATCCAAAGCACCGATGCGCTTGTCGATGGCTTCCTCTCTCTGAACCAGGCGCTTTTCCGCGGTGGCAAGCTCCGACAGCTTGGCCTTTTGCTCCTTTTCGGATTCGGCTTTCGATTGAAAGATGAGATCCTTCGCTTCGAGCTTGGCTTCCTTGACGATGTTTTCGGCTTCCCGTTGGGCGTTTTGGATCGTCTGCCGCGACTGTTCCGCTTCTTGAGCCCGCTTCGCGGTCAAGGAAGAACGACGGACAAGTTCATAGACTCCGACGCCGAGTAAGGCGCCTATGAGTCCCACGAATATGTAGAGCAGCATGGAGGTCGACATAGATGGCCCCTTTCAGATTGAGGCTGCGTCACCCGTATGCGCGATACGGTACGATTCGGGGTAGTGGAGCGGGAAGACGAGGGAGGATTCTCGAAGGATGCCGACCGACCCGGATTATCCCGAGGAACGACTTCGGAAGGATGAACGTGTTGTTGGAAGAGCGGAACGCGCCTGCCTCCAGACCTGTCCTCCGGCTGTGCGCCGAACGGAACGTACTCGCACGAGACGCAATCCGAACGGTGGTACGGGTTCTGACACCGACACAGCCGCCGGTCTGCCTGCGCCGAACTCTGGTTCAGCCGGCATGATGTACTCTGCGATTCGGTCTACGAAGACCACGATAGTCGAGAGGAGCAACAGCACCCCTTGCGACACATTCCACTCTCTCAACGAAACCAACATCGACAAACCCACATCCATTCTTACAGCGACGTAATCGTATCCCGGATTGTTACCGGTTAGTGATTGACCTCATCCTTGTCCCGATCAAGGAACGTGCTTCCGCAAATACCACTACCACAACACCACGATAGCAAAGGCTTCCCGGCCTTTGCAAGCGCATTCAGCGAAAGAGCGACGTCGGCACGTGCTCTTCGATGGATTCCATGAGGGATGTCATCCGACGCTCTACATCGGCTTCGCCTTGGGTACGTTTCTTTTCCGCTTCGAACAGTTGGTGCGCCACGTTGAGCGCCGTGAGAACGGCCAGCCTGGACGGTGTGGTCGTGTTCATCCCTTCAGCCACCTGCCGCATTTGACCGTCCACGAAGGCGGCCAGGCGCCGGATGTACCCGTCATCCGCCTCGCCTCTAATGGTGTACCGCTGGCCGTAGATTTCGACATCCGTCGTCTTAGTCAAAGGCCACCTCCTTGCGTTCTTCGAACCCTTCCAACACTTCGATATCGCTCAGGACTTTCTCAATACGGCTCTTGATGTCGGTCCGTTCCCGCGCCCAGCGCCGGTTCGAATCGCTTTCATCCGCCAAACGCTGGCGGGCCTGCCGCAGATCATCCTCGAGGCCGGCGTTTCGCTTCTTCAATTCCTGAATAAGCTTTACCAGGTCCTTGATCCGCGTCTCGAGCGCGTCCAAACGATCCAAGGCCATGTATCATCTCCGGAATTCTCTACCACCGATTGTGGCGCACTATAGGAAGTTACCCATAGCTTGTCAACGCCGTTACGACAGGCCCCCAAGGCGGACGTATTCGCGATAGCTTCGCAACACTCTCTTCACATATTGCCGGGTCTCCTGATAAGGAATCAGCTCCACGAACTCGTCCTGACTTTGTCCCCGGTACTGCGCGATCCAACTGCCGACTGCCAGCGGTCCGGCATTATAGGAGGCGACGGTGTAAACGATGTTGCCGGAGAACTGCTCCATCAATTGCTCGACATAACGGACGCCGATGCGGATGTTCGTTTCTTGATCGAATAAATCCTCACGTCCGACGGCCGGAAGCCCGACTCGCTGTGCGACCGTGTTAGCCGTCGCCGGCATGACCTGCATCAAACCAATGGCCCCCACCCGGGAGACCGCTTTCACGTCATATTGGCTTTCTTCCCGGATAATGGCCGCGATCAAGTACGGGTCGACGCCCTTGGCGCCCTGCAGCTTAATGGTCGGCAGCAACCCCGTCGGATAGGCCACGTTCCACAAGGAAGGCGCGAAGGTCCCGCCTGTGCGCTCCAGCTGATCTCGAAAGCGGGCACGCGCCAGTCGAAGCGCCTGATGATAGGCGCCGACCTCGTTCAACATGGTCGACAGCGAGACGAGCGCATCCGGGTCACGGCTGTACCGTTCGGCAAGCACGGCAACTTCATGCGCTGCGTCGGCGTCCAGTCCCAGTGTCTTGAGTTCAATCGCCCGACGGTAGGCGGTCTGCTGGCCGATATCCGCGCGGGTAAGAAAGGCTGCGGCGCCGTCATTCTGCGGTTCGGCGGACACCACGGCGAGTTCAAGCAGCGTCTCCGGACCGGGCACACTTTTCAAGCGCTCACGCGCGAGCTGGCAGTAATAGGTGAAGGGGTGCCGTTGGCACAGCTTCTTATAGTGGTCCTGGGCATTCCCCTGCCGCTGCTGTTCTGCGGCCCGGCCAATCCAGTAGAGGGCCTGAGGCTCGAACTCACCATCGTGCTGCTCGGCGAGCGCCCGCAAGCTGTCGCCGGCCTCGCCGTAGCGGCCTGTGCGATAATAGGTCCACCCCACCCGCCATTGGCCTTCCGCGCGCTGGGCGGCAGGCTCGCCCTGTTTAGCCACCTGCTGGTATTTGGCGATCGCGTCGTCGTATTGTTTTTGGTCCTCCAGCCACATTCCGACGAACAACATGATCTGGCCTTTTTGTTCCGCCGAAAGGGAAGTCGCCGGCAGGATCCGGGCCGCTTCCAATAGTTTGTCTCCCTGCGCCTGGCGAAGATAGACACGCGCCAGCCACACCGCCGCCTCTTGCGACTCCGGCCCGCTCTCTTTGGCCAACGCGCGAAACGTTTCCCGCGCCTGGTCGTATAGTTTGAGCCGCACCTGCGCAATACCCAACTTGAGCTTCGCCTCCGCCCGCCTCGACGAGTGTGGGTCGGCGATCAGAAATTTCTTCAGCTCCTCGATGGCTTCCGCGTGATAGGCTTGCGCCAAATACGCCTGAGCACGGGTAAGCCGCTCGGAAGGCTGCACGGTCCACGTCTCCCCGCCCAAATTCGACGACAATAACGCTTCCGCTTCTTTGGCCTCCGGCGCGTAGGGAAACCGCACCCACAGCTGCTTGAGCAACTCCCGTCCCTCGGACACATTATTGTCCCGTAACCGGCAGGCGCCCCGCCGGAGATACGCTTGGGGAGCGCTCAGGTCCTTGTCATTTATGGCGAGCGCTTTCGTGAACCAGCCCGTGGCTTCCTGGCATGCGGACGCTTGATACCAGGCTTCCCCCGTTTTATAGGCGGCCCTTGCGAGGATGTTTGAATCCGGGACCGCCATTGGTATGCTTTCGAGCAGCACCGCCGCCTCTTTGGCCTCGCCGAGATTCAACTGTGCCTGGGCAATCCAGAGACGAACATAGTCGTCCAGTACGGGAAAGTCGCGTTGCGCGCCGCGCAGAAACGGGATGGCCGCGGAGGGATTCCGTTCGATGGACAAGACACCAGAGAGTAAGGCGCCGCGCTTGCTCCAGACGGTATCTGGAAAGCGCTCCATCAAGCGCTGGAGACGCTCGAGCTTGAGCGCCAGGAGCTGTTCTTTGCTCATGCCCTTTCCAAGGCGTTCCTTGGGGAGCACGGCCGCCTGAAAACAGAGCTCAGCTTGATCGCAAGCATCCGGTTCGCTGGAGAGCGCTGTGGACCCGGCCAGGCCGCCGAGACAAAGCAGCAGACTGCAGGCACACAACCGCATGACCATTGGCAGCACTCAGACCTCGCGACCTGGTTCCGGCTCTACCATATATAACAGTGTCGCTCCATCCTTGCCAGCAGAGGACGCCGATATGGTAGGCTGCACCATGCAGGTCTTGCATGCACCGTCCTTGCCTTCAAAGATCAATCTCCTCTCTCTGAACGAATCGGAGACGGAGGCGCTGGTGCGCGAGCAGGGCTGGCCCGCCTACCGCAAGGGGCAAATTCTCCGCTGGATATATCAGCGGCGGGCACTGGCGATCGAGGACATGACGGATCTGAGCCTGGCGGATCGAGCGGCGTTGAGCGTTCGGGCCACGACAGGGCGAACCGAATCCGGCTGCATTGTCTTTCGCGCCGCGGACGATACGAGAAAGCTGATTCTGAGGCTCGAGGACGGACTGGAAGTGGAAGCCGTCTTGATTCCCGACAAGGACCGGCTCACCCTGTGCGTGTCCACCCAAGTCGGCTGTACGCTCGACTGCGGTTTTTGCCTGACCGGTAGGATGGGTTTGAAACGCAATCTCAAGCCCCACGAAATCATCGAGCAGGTATTAACCGCTCAGGATCAGCTCGAAGACGGCGAACGATTGTCCAATATGGTGTTCATGGGCATGGGTGAACCGCTGGCCAATCTCAACGCGTTGTCGGAAGCGATCCGGCGGCTGACGAACAAGCAGTGGGGCCTGGGATGGTCGCCCGGCCGCATCACGGTGTCGACCGCGGGCCTCGCGTCACGGATGAAGGAGATTGCGCCGCTCGGCGTGAACCTGGCCGTTTCGCTCAATGCCACCACAGAGCAGCAGCGCGCCCGACTCATGCCGGCAGTCAACGGCATGGCGTCCCTCAAGACGTTGTTGCTCGCGTGCCGCCGTTATCCCTTGGCGCCGCGCCAGCGGCTGACTTTTGAGTATGTCTTGCTCGCGGGCGAGAACGATCGGAAAGCCGATGCCCTGCGCCTCGTGAATTTGATCCGGGGCATTGCGTGCAAGGTCAACCTCATTCCATTCAACCCGTTTCCCGGCAGCGTCTTCCGGCGGCCTTCCGACGACGACGTCCTCGCATTTCAGTCGATCGTGCAGCGCGCCGGCATCGACGTGTTCATTCGAAAGAGTCGTGGGCGCGATGTCTTGGGCGCCTGCGGCCAACTCGGCAATATTCCCGCCGAGGCCGACCGATCCTTGACACAAATTCAATCACGTTGTTAGCATGCAGCGGCTCGTTCCTCACCATCGATGATGATCAGTTTGCCTTTCCGACACAGCCGTTTCCGGTGGCTCCCGATCGTTATCGCGATCTGGTGCTGGTCCGTCCACCCGGCCGCCGCCGACCCTCATGAGCACACTCTCTCGAACGGGATGAAAGTCTTGCTGGTCGAGGTGCCGAAAGCGCCCGTCGCCACGGTCCAGGTCTGGTACAAGGTCGGCTCTCGCAACGAGGTGATGGGTCGCGCGGGGCTTTCGCACATGCTCGAGCACATGATGTTCAAGGGCACCGCGAAATATCCGAAAGGATCGTTCTCCCGTCTGATCCGCAAGAACGGCGGCATGGACAACGCCTTCACGAGCCAGGATTTCACTGCGTATTTCGAAAATCTCGCCGCCGACCGCGTGCAACTCGCGCTTGAGATGGAAGCCGACCGGATGCAGGGCCTCATCCTCGACATGAATGAGCTCAAGACCGAGCGCGAGGTCGTGAAAGAGGAACGGCGACTGCGCACGGAAGACGATCCACAAGGCGCTCTAGTCGAGGCGCTTTTCGCCCAGGCCTATCTCAGCCATCCCTATCATTGGCCGGTCATCGGCTGGTTCGGCGATCTGGAGGCCATGACCCTGGAGGATCTGCAACGGCATTACGACACCTACTATTCACCGAACAATGCGACGCTGGTCGTCGTTGGCGACATCAAGGCGGATCAATTGCTGCCGACGATCAAGCATTTGTTCGAGCCTATTCCACGGGGGCCGGAGCCAAAACCGCTCGCGACGATGGAAGGCGAGCAAAAAGGAGAGCGGCGGTTCTTGCTGAAACGCGAAGCGCAGGTGCCGTTCGTGATGATGGGCTATCGCGTCCCTAACTACGTCAGTGAAGACGCGTACGCGCTGGACGTGCTGGAGTCCATCCTCTCGCGTGGGAAAAGCTCCCGGCTCTACCAGAGCCTCGTGTACGATCAGAAGCTTTCGCTCGCCGTCGGCGCCGAATACGGTTTGATGCAAACGGATCCCGGCTTGTTTTATTTTTACGCGCTCATCAGTCCCGGCCAGAAAGTCGAGGTCGTGGAGGAAGCGCTTCACAAGGAAATCAAACGGCTGCAGACGGAACCGCCGAGTGAACAGGAACTGCAACGGGCCAAGAATCAGGTCGAGGCGTCTCGAGTGTTCGAACAGGATTCAAATTTCCGGCACGCGATGCTGCTGGGGCAGGCGGAGTCAGTTGGAGCCGGGTGGCGGAAGGTGGACCAGTTCCTGGAGCGCATTCGAGCGGTCACGCCTAAGGACGTCCAGCGGGTGGCGACGCAGTATTTGATCGAGGATGCGCGAACCGTCGGCACGTTGATTCCGGTCGCGCCCAAAACGCCGGAGTCACCGACGGCGGCCGTCCAAGGAAAACCGTGATCAACAGATCCATCCGGACGCTGTTCTTCACACGGCGCGCGCGCGCCTGGGTCCTGCTGCTTTGGCTCGGGCTCGTGGTTGAAGCGCCGTCGGTCTCCGCTTCTGATATCGTTCCCACGAAATTCGTGACGGCAAACGGCATGACGGTCCTCGTGCTTGAGCAACACTTTTTGCCGATCGTGGAAGTCCATGCTCTCGTGAGGAGCGGTTCGGCGCAGGATCCGCCTGAAAAGTCAGGTCTGGCCAACCTCGTCGCCAGCCTCCTTGACGAGGGCACGACCTCACGGTCTTCAAAGCAGCTTGCCGAGCAAATTGATTTTGTCGGTGGCGCCTTGGAAGTGAAGGCATCTGAAGATTTCACCACCGCCTCCGTGCGCGTGCTGAAGAAGGATGTGGAGCTCGGTTTTACGCTGTTGGCTGACATTCTTCAGCATCCGGCGTTCCACAAACCCGAATTCGAGCGAATTCGTTCGCAGATCCTCGGCGAAATGGCCAGCGACAATGACGACCCCGGTCACGTCGCCATGAAGGCGTTCAATCAGCTCGTCTTTCATGGGCATCCCTATCGCTGGCCATTGAACGGCACCGAGGAATCCCTGGGCAAAATCACCCACGCGGACGTTGTCGGCTTCTATAGCCGAGAGTACACGCCGAATCAGGTGATCTTGACCGTTGTAGGCGACGTGGGCACGGACCAGGTCACCGGCCTGACACAAACTTACTTCGGGGGCTGGAAAAAATCGCCAACGCCCCCGCGGAACGTAAAAAGCGCTCCGCCGGTCGAAAAAAAGACCGTGCAGCTCATCGAGAAGGATTTGACGCAATCGAACGTCATTCTCGGCCACGGAGGCATCAGTCGCAATAATCCCGATTTTTACGCCGTCACTGTGATGAACTACATTCTCGGCGCCGGCGGATTTTCTTCACGGCTGATGGATTCGATCCGCGACAAGCAAGGTTTGGTGTACGGCATCATGAGCCATTTCGACGCGAGGCTCATGCCCGGTTCGTTCTGGGTCAATTTTCAAACACGCACCGAGGCCACTAATCAGGCGATCCAAGGGGTGCTGTCGGAGATGAAGAACATCCGCGAGACGCCGGTCACTGATCAGGAACTCTCGGAGGCCAAGTCCTTTTTGATCGGCAGTTTTCCGCTGCGGCTCGATTCCACCGCCAAGCTCGCCCAGGTATTGGCGCAGGTCGAATTTTACGGTCTGGGGTTCGAATACTTCTCCCAGTACCCAAAGTGGATTGAGCGGGTGACGAAGGAGGACGTCTTGCGGGTCGCCAAACAGTACCTCAACCCGCAGCGCTATGCGCTCGTCGTCGTCGGTAACGCGGCAAAAGCCAAACTGAAGCAGTAACCCCCCATGGTCATTCCGATCCTCACCGAAAAGCTAGGGCGTCTCCGTCGCATCGTCTCCGACATGGGATCCGTGCTCGTGGCGTTTTCTGGAGGCATCGACAGCACGCTCGTGCTGAAGATCGCGCACGATGAGCTAGGGTCGAACGCGGTCGGCATCACCGCCGTGTCGGCGACCTATCCGGCGCTGGAACTCGAAACCGCAGTCCGCAGCGCGCGGGAAATTGGCGCCCGTCATGAAGTGGTCTCGACCGATCAGCTCACGATTCCTGCCTTCGTCGAAAACGACGCATCGCGCTGCTTTCATTGCAAGACGGATCTGTACCGGTTGATGGAAGATTTGAGGGCCTCCCGGCCCGTGCGATGGATCCTGGACGGCACAAACATGGATGACCTGGGCGATGATCGGCCAGGCATCAAAGCGGCGCGCGAATGGCAGGTACGGAGTCCGCTCGTGGAGGCGGACTTTACGAAAGCCGAGGTACGAGCGGCGGCTCAAAGCCTTGGCCTGTCGTCGTGGGATAAGCCGGCGGCGGCATGCCTCTCGTCGCGTATTCCTCGGGGGGTGCCGATCACAATTGAGAAGCTGCGGCGAGTCGAACAGGCAGAGGCAGTCCTATTGTCTTTAAGCTTCCGCCAGGTCCGCGTCAGGGATCACGGCGACATCGCGAGAATCGAGGTTGGCCCCGAGGAGTTCGCCCGGCTGAATGAACCGAGCGTACGCGCCGCGGTCGGCTTCCGCCTCCGCGAGGCAGGATTTCGTTTTGTCTGTCTGGATTTGGAAGGATACCGGGCCGGCGGAACGGAACTGACGTGAGCCGGCAACCAGGCTCGCTAGCGCGAAGCCTTTGAAAGCGCATCCAGCGCTTCGTCGGCCAAACGTCGATGATCCGCGTCCGTCAAGCTTCGCTGAACGACCTTCTCCGCCACCATCAAGGCAAGTTCCGTTGTGTGGCTGCGGATGTCTTGAATCGCCTTTCGTCGTTCGTGGTCAATCTCACGAGTCGCATCGCCCTTAATGCGTTCGGCCTCTGCCGTCAACCGCTGTTCGTTCTCCTCCATCAGACGCTGCGCCCGTTCTTTTGCCGCCGCCAGAACTCCTTCGGCTTCGCGTGAGGCGCCGGCAAGCTTGGCTTCATACTCCTTCAGCCTGCGTTCGGCATCGGACCTGTGCCTTTCGGCCTGATCCAGGCTGTCCTTTATTTTTTTCTCCCGCTCCTCGAGCGCGCTCAAAATGCCAGGGAACGCAAACTTGTAGAGAACGAAGAGGAGAATCCCGAAGGACACCACTTCCCAGAAGATCAGGGAGGAGAAAAAATGCGACTCAAATTGCGGCATAGTTCACGCTCACTTGTTAGAAATCGCGGTGCTCACAGCCGTCGACGTGCTCGCGGCCGACCCAAGAACGCGTGGCAGACCGTCGGCTGCCGTTATTTGCGCAGCCCCATGATGATGAACGCAATGACGAGCCCGTAGAGCGCGATGGCCTCGACCAACGCGAATCCGATCCACATATATTTACCGACACGCCCTTCCGCTTCAGGTTGGCGCGCGACGGCTTCAATCATCTTCCCGAAGATGTACCCAATCCCCACGCCTGCTCCAGCAAATCCGGCGGCGGCGAGGCCCATGCCCAACAGTGCTGCGGCTGCAGAATCCATCGTGTCCCACTCCTCTCTGGCTAAAAGACTTCTCGTTGCAAACTGAGGCCGGCGGCTGTTCCCGCGACGGCGTCACCTGTCATTAATGCGCGTGCTCGTCGTGGCCATGCAGGTGGAAGGCATCGCCCAAATAGACGCATGTCAAGACCGTAAAAATGTACGCCTGGATGAAGGCAATGCCGACTTCCAGTCCATTCATCGCGATGGTAAACGCAAACGGCAGCCAGCCGATCAAGAGTCCTCCACTGACCGCCAGCCCGAACAGGACACCGAGGATCACGTGCCCGGCCGTCATGTTGGCGAACAATCGCACGGCAAGCGAAATGGGGCGGGCCAGCTGACTGATCAGTTCGATTGGGATCATCAGGGGCAAGAGCCACGCCGGCGTACCGGGCGGCACGAGAATACCAAGGAACTTTCCGCCATGTAATACAAAACCCATGACAAGGCTGAGTGCATAAACCGTGCAGGCGAACACCGCCGTGACGACGATCTGGCTGGTGACTGTATAGGAGCCGGGAATCAGACCGATGAGATTGCAAAACAAGATGAACAAAAAGAGCGTGGCGATCAACGGGAAAAACTTCATGCCGTCTTTTCCCATCGTATCGAGAATGATGCCACGGATGAAATCCACCATCATCTCGGCGAGACTTTGAAGCTTCCCCGGTACGAGCCGGCGGGCGGAGCCGGCTGTGATCATGAGGATGGAAATCAGCGCCACCACGACCCACATCATGATGACGGCTTTGTTGATGGAAATATCGAAGCCGCCGAGATTGATCGGAATATAGTTGTGAAGTTCAAACGGATGCAGGGGACTTTCTTCCATGGACCCTTTCGCAAAACCTTAATCGACTATTTTGGCCACCGTTGCGCCATTCGGTATGCATTTCTCACACCGGCGGCGGCACCCAATACCAATCCGACAACCAAGAGCCACGGCCCTGTACCCAAGAGGTACGTATCGACGGCCCAGCCCAGCCCGCCACCAACAATCAGCGCGGCCAAGAGTTCTGTTCCGATTCGAACAGCCTGGCCGAGCCCCGCGTAAAAAGGATCATGTGACTGGGGCATGGTCCTGACCCACTGAGGCGAGTTCCTGAGTAAGGACTCTCCCGAAGGGCGGGCGCGCAATTCAAGCAGAATGCTCGTGAAGTTGTCAAGTTTTAGGGGCGCTGGGAAATCACTAAATCGGTAGAGTATAGTGGGCGCTGTCGCTCGAGCCGACCCTACCCATGACGCGATTTTCGCAACCCTCCTTCCTGCGCGGCGCACCCAAGCCGCTGGCCCTTTCGATTGAGAACCGAGGCGAGCAGCCGTTCGACCTGTATCAAAAAATTGCCGCTCATTCCCAGCCTTCATTCTTACTGGAAAGCGCCAAAGGACGGTCGGACGAGGCCTGCTATTCGTTCGTAGGGAGCGCTCCGGTGTCCGTCGTTCCTGCGCCGTCCCGCTCTGCGGCAGGACCGAACGGCGATCCGTTCGAGGGGCTCAGGCAGGCGGTCGGTACACCCGGCATTGAGCGGTCGCCGGACCTGCCACCGTTCTTCGGTGGCGCGGTCGGGTGCCTGACCTATGACTTCGCCCGTCGCTTGGAATCGGTGCCCTCCCTCGCGCTGGACGATCTCAATATTTCCGACATGCAATTCGCGCTGTACGATCTCGTGACTGCCGTTGATCATCGAGCGAACCGGCTTCAAATCATTTTCTGCCCATCCATCGAGCGATTCCTCGGCGAGGAACGGGAAAAACTGTACCGCGAAGGAATAGACCGATTGGCGGAATGCGAAGCACGGCTGACGGAACCAGCGCCGAGGGAGAATGCTGTCGCACACGAAACGCTGTCTTTTGTCCCCGAACAGACGAGAGAGGCGTATCTCGACCGCGTCCGACGGGCGCAGGCCTACATTGCCGCCGGCGATATCTATCAAGCGAATCTTTCTCACCGCTTTGCGGCCGATATTCCGCAACGCTATCGTTCAGGGCCGGCACGTCTTCGCCACGAGCAGGCATTGTATCGCCAACTCCGCAGCGTCAACCCTTCGCCCTTCTCCGGCCTGCTCCGCTTTGACGGAGTCTCACTGATCAGTTCATCACCCGAACGGCTGATACGTCTCAGAGGACGTTGCGCCGAAACACGGCCCATCGCGGGGACGAGACCGCGGGGCTCCAACATCGACGACGACCGGCGGCTCGTCGAAGAACTGCTGTCCAGCTCCAAAGAACGGGCGGAGCATGTCATGCTCGTAGATCTGGAACGGAACGACCTCGGCCGTGTGTGCAAGGCCGGCACTGTGCGGGTGGATGAGTTTCTGGCCGTCGAACAGTATTCGCATGTCAGCCACATCGTATCTAACGTGTGCGGCTTTCTTAGGGACGATGCGACGCCGTTTGATCTGATTAGGGCCGCATTCCCGGGAGGCACGATTACGGGTGTGCCGAAAATCCGATGCATGGAGATCATCGAGGAATTGGAGCCCGTGCGCCGGGGCCCGTATACGGGCTCGTTCGGCTATATCGGGTGGAACGGCGATCTGGATTTGAATATCGTCATCCGCACGCTGGTCATGACCGGCGCGAAGGCCTACTTACAAGTGGGCGCCGGCATCGTGGCCGATTCGTATCCGGATAAGGAATACGAGGAAACCCTTCACAAAGCCGAAGCATTTTTCAGTTCATTCAGGCAGGCATGATCGTGTGGATTTATCTGAATGACCGGTTCGTCAAAGAGGAAGAAGCGCTGGTGTCGGTTTTCGACCATGGGTTTCTCTATGGTGACGGCGTCTATGAAACGATCCGGTCGTATCGCGACAAGATCTTCATGCGCGATCAGCACCTGACGCGCTTACGGCGCTCGGCGGAGGCCATTGGCCTGGACATTCCCGAACGCGACTGGTCCGCGCTGCTCCACGAATCCATGGCTCGCAACAGCGTCGGCAACGACCGGACCGACGCGTACATTCGCGTCACGATTTCGCGCGGCAAAGGGGACATCGGTCTGGACCCTGCCCTGTGTTCGGCACCCACCATCGTGATCATGACGAAACCGCTCAAGCCGCCTCCGCCCGAACGATACCGCACAGGGGTGAGCCTTGTCGTTGCAAAGACGAGACGCAATCTGCCGCAAGCGCTCGATCCACAAATTAAGGCCACGAACTTTTTGAACAACATTCAAGCCAAGCGCGAAGCGATCGCCGCGGGCGCATTCGACAGTGTCTTGTTGAATTGGGAGGGTTATCTCACCGAGTGCACGGTCAGCAATCTGTTCTTCGTACAGTCCGGCTGCGTCTTCACCCCGGCGCTTTCTTGCGGTATTCTGGACGGCATTACCCGGAGCGTCCTCCTGACCTTGGCCCGGGAAGCAGCGATCCCGACCCAGGAAGGGCGATTCTCGGTCGAAACGCTCGCCGCCGCGGATGAATGCTTCCTGAGCAACACTACGATGGAAGTGATGCCCGCGACGCGCCTCAACGGCCGACCGATCGGCGCCGGGACACCCGGACCGTTAACCCGCCGGCTGCATCAAATTTTTGTCGCTCACCGCCAAAAATTCCTCGAACCGTAAGGCGCACCCCCCTTCGATCCTCTTGTTCTTCCTTGTTATCTTCATGCAGACATCCGGCATGAGATCTGCATTTTCTTGACAGGCTGGAACAGGCTGCTATCGTTGGGACCATGCCAATGGCCAGGAAATACGCAACACTCAGGGAACGAATGAGCGCCGGAGCCGCGCTCGCCGTCGGCCTCGGTGTGCTGGGTTTAATGCACCCGGCCGCGCTCCAAGCGGAGATTTACCAATATATAAGCCCGACCGGCACGATTTCGCTGACCAACGTTCCGTCGGATGCCCGTTACCGCAAAATCGAAGTCGAATCGGCCCGTTTCCACGCCGTGTTGTCAGAGCGGGAACTGGAACCGCTGATTAAGCGGCATTCCTCCCAGCAGCAGTTGCATCCGGCTTTGATTCGCGCGGTCATCAAGGCGGAGTCAAATTTCGATCCCCGAGCCGTGTCCCGGGCTGGCGCGATCGGGCTCATGCAATTGATGCCGCAAACCGCCGTGCGACTCGATGTGAGGGATATGTTCGATCCGGATGAGAATGTCGGTGGCGGGACCAAGTACCTGAGACAGCTCCTCGACCGGTTTCACGGCAACCTGCCTCTCGCACTGGCGGCATACAACGCCGGAGAGAACGTCGTCGACCGATATCAGTCGTTGCCGCCCATCGACGAGACCCGCCAGTACGTCCGCAAGGTGCTGCGCTATTACCGGACCTTCCTCGTTCGCGACGGGGTGATTACCGAACGGCCCGTCTCCCGGCTCGCCCCTGCAGCTCCAACAGAAGTCCCCGCGATTTCCGAGGCTTCCTTCCGCTGATTCCGTCCTCCATGGACAACCGGCTGTGCTGCTGCCATCCCGGCCGCTTGGCTTGCGGAAAATCAGACCGGTAGTGGGCGCCGATGCTGTTCTCGCGCCAAAGCGCCGCTTCTGCCACGCATTGCGCGACCTGCACCATATTTTTTGCCTCGAGTGCCGCACGCTGTGAAAACGGCTGCGCGACCAATTGCGCCCACCGCGAGAGCTGCGCGCAGGCTCGAATGAGCGACTCGCCGGATCGGATGATTCCGACCTGCCCCCACATCGTCCGGCGCAGCGAGCTGCGCAATTTCTCAGCGTCGTCCAACGAGCCATATTGTTCGTGCTTCAAAGACGCTTCATGAGCGTCGAGCGACGGTATCTCATGCCGGCCTGCATAGGCCACGGCAGCTGAGGCTGCCCGGGCCCCAAAGACCAGGCCTTCGAGCAATGAATTACTCGCCAAACGGTTGGCGCCGTGCACGCCGCTGCAGGCAACTTCACCGGCGGCAAACAGGCCGGGGACCGTCGTCGCGCCGTTGAGATCGCTCCAGACGCCGCCCATCATGTAATGCGCGCTCGGTGAGACGGGAATCCATTCCTCGGTGATGTCGATATCGTAGCGCAGACAGGTCGCATAGATGGTCGGAAACCGCCGCTTCACGAATTCGGCGCCGAGGTGCGTGACGTCCAGATAGACGTGGCGGGATTTGGTCGCCGCCATCTCTGCCCAGATGGCCCGGGACACGATATCGCGTGGCGCGAGCGCTCCGAGCGGGTGATAGCGGTGCATGAACACTTCGCCTTTGTTGTTACGGAGCTGGCCTCCGTCCCCCCGCATCGCCTCGGAAAGCAGGAAGGGAGGACTGGAAGCCAGATACAAGGCCGTAGGGTGGAATTGAACAAACTCCATGTCCTGCAGCACGGCGCCCGCACGAAGGGCCATCGCGACGCCGTCGCCGGTCGCATTCGCCGGATTCGTCGTGCGGGCGTAGATCTGTCCCGCTCCGCCGGTTGTCAGGACCACCGCGCGTGCCGGCAGCAGAAATCGACGACCCGAGTGCTCATCCAAAACTACCGCCCCGGCGCAGCGGCCGTCTTCCATGATCAGGTCGACGGTGAAGTGATAATCCAGGCGCTGGATGCGTTTTTGCCGCATCGCCTCGCTGATCAGCACGCGAACCATCTCGTTGCCGGTGGCATCGCCGCGCGCACGGAGGATGCGGCTGCGACTGTGAGCGGCCTCCCGCGCGAAGGCATATTTCCCGCCGGCCTTGTCGAATCTTGCGCCCCATCGAATCAGCTCCTGAATCCGCGCCGGCCCCTCCTCGACCAGCACCCGTACGGCTTCCTTACGGCACAGGCCGTGCCCCGCCTTAAGCGTATCGGTCAAATGGATCGCAACGTCGTCCTCTTCGCTCATCGCAACCGCCACACCGCCCTGCGCGTGGATTGAACTGCTTTGCAGCGGATGCCCTTTGGTAAGGACGAGCACGCGGCCGCTGCGGCTCAGTTCAATCGCCGCACGAAGACCGGCGACGCCGCTGCCGATCACCAAAAAATCGGCCGGGGGCGGCGTAGGGGAAGGGTGCGCTCGCATGGTTACTTTCGGGAGGGCTCGGGGGGCTGACTCGTCAACGCCTGGCGGCCTTTTGCCCCGAAGGGCACGTCGCCCTGCATGTTCACCAGCAGCACCGATGCCGTTCCGACCCACTGCAGCCGGGAATGGCCGCGATGGCGCATACCGGGATCGTCGGGATCTTTTTTCCAGAGCCCCGACCAATGCACGTAGACATCGATGTCGTCACTATCGATCATGATCCGTTCGACGCGGAAATCCATCACGATGTCTTGGAACGTTTCAAAATCACTCTGGGCGTCCTGTTGAAGCCGGTCGGTTGCGTCCACCGGAACCATCAGCGCGGCCAAGCCGGAGGCATCCTTGCCGACGTATGCCTTGCGCAGCGACTCGACCGCTTTGTCGATGCGAAGGTACCGCTCGTGATCTTCCGGATATTGAACGGTCTTCCCACCGCATCCCGCGGAGGGAAGCCACCACAGGACGGCAATTGCCAGCGCAGCGCCGACAGATTTTGACACATGCATCGTGAGCGCAGTATAGGAACGGCTCATCCGGCGGGTCAAGCACATGCGACCTCACAAACGGCTGCATCAGCGCGTCGTTGTCTTGCAATTTCGCCGGAAAACTTCTAGACTCGGGCGCGTAAGGGAGACACCGTATGGCGAGCGTGCTCAAAAAGCGCCGAAAAAAAATGCGCAAGCATAAATACAAGAAGTTGCGCCGGCGTCAAAAGTTCCTGCGTCGCAAGAGCTAGTCACAGCGGCTCCCCAAGGAGGGACCTGTGCCCGAAGGCAAGAAGGTTCGCATCCGCGTCCGTACGGTGAACTGCGTCTACGTCGGCGACTTTCTCATTCCACCGATGCGGAACCGTGTCTCGGACGCGATCAACGAGGAACAGCGGCTGTTCATCAGCCTCACCGATGTCGTCGTCAATGATAAAGACCGCTCGGATTTCGTGGCCGTGAACAAAAATCTCATCGAATCGATCGCGCAGATCTAACGCCGCCTTTCACGTCCTCCGCATCCGTTCCACTCTCTCTCCCGGCGGTCTCCCAACATTCCGCGCACCAGACTGGTTTTTTGAGGTCGCGTCCTCTAACATTCATGCGTTGCCATGTCGACCTTTGCACGCTTCCGGCCGTTCCTAAAGCCCTATCTCCCCCGCATGGTCGTGGCCGGCCTGCTCGTGATGGCGGTCGCCGCCATCAATTTGGCCCTGCTCCGCCTCGCCGGCCTCCTCTGGGATGTGATCACCATCCATCATGATTCCGGACGGATGAACCAAATGATCGCGCTGTTTCTCGGGCTGGTCGTCGTGCAAGGGCTGTGTTCGATGGGACACAGTTATCTGACGGCGTCAGCGTCTCAACATATCGTGGCCGATTTTCGCCGACATCTCTTCGGCCATCTGCAAACGCTCTCCGTGGGGTTCTTCGCCCGGCGCCGCACGGGAGAGTTGCTGTCTCGCCTGATGAACGACGTCACGATCATTCAATCGGTGGTCACCGAGACGCCAATCGACGCTGCCAAGCATCTCGTCACCTTCGTGGGCGGCATCGGGTTTCTTCTGGCGATGAACTGGCGCCTCTGCCTTTTGATCCTGGTTCTCTTACCCCTTCTCGTCATCGTCGCGAAGTTTTTCGGCCGGCGACTGAAGTCGCTTTCCACCTCGATTCAGGACGAAACCGCGGCCGTCAGCACCTTGATCGAAGAAGTCATTACCGGTATCCGTATTGTGAAATCGTTCGTCCAAACGACGCGTGAAGAGGCTCGCTTTGCCGCGCAGATCGATCGGACGTTGTCGCTGACCATGCGGCGCGCCGGCATCATGGCCGTGTTTATTCCCGTGATCAGCCTGCTCACGTTCTCGGCCGCGGCGGCCGTCTTATGGTATGGAGGGCGTCAGGTCATTGACGGCGCTGTATCGCCGGGGGAATTGTTCGCCTTCGTCCTGTTCGCCGGCATCCTGATCGGCCCGTTCAGTTCGGCCGCGCGCGTCTTCGCGCAGATCCGTGAAGCCCAAGGGGCCACAGCGCGCGTGTTCGAAATCCTGGATACTCAACCAGACATCCGCGACGTTCCCAACGCGGTCCCCCTGCCGCCGGTCTCCGGCAGCGTGGCGGCAGTGCATGTCGGCTTTGCCTACGACCCACGCCAACCGGTGCTGACTGACGTGAGTTTTGAGGCGAAACCCGGGGAAGTGGTCGCAATTGTCGGTCCGACGGGAGCCGGCAAAACGACGATGATGAATTTGCTCCACCGGTTCTATGATCCGACCGATGGATGGATCACCGTCGACGGGATTGATCTGCGCCAAGTTAGGCTGGACAGCTGGTATCGTCAAATCGCCCTCGTGCCTCAGGAGACCATTCTCTTTGGCGGGACGATTCTCGACAACATCCGGTATGGCAATCAGGATGCCACGGACGATGCCGTCAGCGAGGCGAGCCGCGCGGCGCATGCCCACGAATTTATCATGAGCTTCCCGGATCAGTATCGAACGCTTGTCGGCGAGAAAGGCATGAACCTGTCGGGAGGCCAGCGGCAGCGGATTGCGATCGCCCGCGCTCTGCTCAAGAACCCTCGCGTCCTCTTGCTGGATGAGGCCACGTCGGCGCTCGATACAGAATCCGAGCGGCTTGTGCAGGAAGCCCTCGAGCAGTTGATGAAGGGGCGGACCACCTTCGTGATCGCCCACCGCCTGACGACTATTCAGGGCGCCGATCGAATTCTGGTCATGGACAAGGGCCGTGTGGTGGAGGCCGGCACGCACAGCCAGTTGATGACACGACAGGGATTGTATCAATACCTGTACAGCGTGCGGCTAACGGAAGCGCCCTCTTCTTGAGGGAAGCCAGTTCAACCCGTTAAAACGCCGCTGAGGCACGGGGCAGGAAGACCTACGCCACGCTCTCGGACCGCGAGTGGGCCGTGCGTCGGGCTTGGCGGATTCTTGGTGACCTCACTTTTTTCCACTTAGAACCTCAGGCGTGCCGGTATCTTTCCATCCCTGCCTCACCCGTTTCCTGCCTTCATGGGCCAATCGCTGGTAGGTTTGAAGAAATTGGTTCAGTTCCTCCTGAGTCAACTCTTCGAGATCAAGCAGAGCATTGTGAGCTCCACGTGTCGAGCGAATCAATTCGTCTAATTTGACCTGGATGGCGCTGCTGTCCCTGTTTTGCGTGTTCTGTATCAGGAACACCATTAGAAACGTTACGATAGTGGTTCCCGTGTTGATCACCAGTTGCCAAGTATCGCTGTAGCCGAATAGAGGTCCCGTCACTGCCCAGGCGATGATAACCAGTAACGCCGCCCCAAAAGCCAAGGGATGTCCCATGGCACAGGCGCAGCGTTTTGCGAAGCGTGAAAACCGCGCGCCCAGTCCTTCCCCATGCTTATCTTTATAGTTCACGATGGTGCCCTTTCTTGCCGTGTGATTGTCATTTGATGACGTCGTTGAAATACCTCTCGAAGAAACGCCTCCAATTCCTCCGCTAAGAGGTCGACGTGCGCCTCAAGCGTCTCCAACATTGAAGCTCGAGCGCGCAGATCAGTGGAAGTATAGGTACCGCCCTTTCCGAAAATGAGCGCGGTTCGCTCCCGCTCGCCCGACGATCCGGGTTCCCCCAGACGGCCTTGCTGCCGCCAGGCGTGGATGATTTCATCACGGGAGTTACTCCTCCCGTCGCTACGTGGCCGTTGGAGAAACCGCCAGACAGCCGGTGAGAACGCGCTCGACCCCTGTGGATTCTCCCAAAGTTCGCCGAGCAAATTACGCTCATGAGTAAACTGTTGCTTGGATGCCGCAAACAACGCTGTTCCGCCGAAGAGAGACGAGACAACACCTCCGGCAAGAGTGGCAGCATTATTTGCCGCGTCCGACCCACCCAGCAAACCGATTCCGCCCGAGACAACGGCAGCGACGCCGCCGACCACAATCGAAGCCAGGGTCAGCCGCTTCACCAACAAAGCGTCAAATTCATCCATGCGGTCAGCCACTTGATCGGCCCGATCCCGTTCACAGACCAGCTCGGCCGTAACCGAGGATACTTCAAATACGGTGAGCAGCAGCCGCTCGGTCAGCGCCTGCCGAAGCGCAATATAATTTATGCTGTGAATGTCACCAGCTTTCTCAAGCGCCGTGAGTTGCGTCACCAGTGGTACTGCATCGATGACCTTGGCAACCTCGATAGACTGCGACGACAGTGGCAGCGGCTCGCCGGGAACGTCCTCGTTGGCCTCTGTCGCCTGAGTGTTGAAGCGCGTTGGATGGAGAGGGGCACATGAGCGCTCAGGCGTCGTCGCCTGAGGCGTGGGAGGGAGGATGATCGAACATCCGCCGAGGCTGAACAGGCAAACCATCAGAAACAACACGCGCATTACTGTTTGCGAGCTCTGTTACACGATAACTGCGCCCTCAGTGGCGCCGCGAAGACCCGAGAGAGAATTCGGTCCAGTGTCCTTTCGTCTTGGGCGAAGCCGTGAGAATGGCTTTCAGCGCCCCGTCATCGTCCTCATCGTAAATTTCTCCTATGACTTCCTCGAGAATGTCCTCGAGCGTGACGATTCCCACTGGTGTCTGATGGGAATACACGATGCCCATGTGGACGCGCCGATCCTGGAACATCTTGAGGCCCGACAACAGCGGCAGATGGTCGGGCAGCTGGACGGCCGGACGCACGAGCGACCGCCACTGGTCGGACCCCGACGCATTGAGAGCAAAAAACTCCTTTGCGTTCAAAATGCCGACCAGCGTCTCTCCGTCGAGCACGGGCAGACGAGTGTGTCCCGAGGCGAGCAACATCGTTTCAACTTCGCGCGCGCTCAGGTTGACGTCGGCTTTCACGACTTGCTTCCAAGGAAGGTAGATATCCTTCATCCTCTTCCGCTCGAGATCGACCAGATTCATCACGTATTGCCGGTGCTCGGTCGAGAGGAGCCCGAGTTCGACGGTGGCGTGCTGCGCTTCATCCGAGCGCGCGGCAGCCTGGCCACCGGTCGTCAGGCGCAGCAACGACAGAAACATCTTGGTCGACCATTCAAAAATGGTCACAAGCGGTCCCAGGATGCAATCGAAGGACGACAACCAGGGAGCGGCCGCCAAGCCGACCGCCATGGAGTGCCTGAGGGCCAGCGTTTTTGGAATGAGTTCGCCGATGACGACCGTGAAGTAGGTCAGCGGAATGACGACGACGCCGATCGCGAGCGTATCCGCGGTGCTCTCGCTGATGCCGAGCTGCTCAAACAGCGGACTCAGCTCCTCCTCGGCTCCTGCCCCTCCGACGGCACCCGCGAGTGCGGCGACGAGTGTGATGCCGATCTGCATGACGGCAAGGGTCCGTTCCGGGCGTTCGCGGAGCCGAAGGAGCACCTCCGCCTTTTTATGCCCCTGGCGGACCAACTCGCGAAGGGCTGGCCGGCTCACCGCGACGAACGCCATTTCGGCGCCGGCGATAAGAGCGTTGGCAAGCAGGCACAGTATGACGATTGCGATTGCGATCATAGGAGCCTCATTCTATTTGTTCGCTGCTGGCTGGCAATGCAGAACTAGGCAAACTGCTAGCGAAGGCGGGAATCCTTCCTGAATTGGCGAGCACGGCGGCGCTTGACTCCACAAAGGGCCGCGACTAGTCTCCTTCGGGCCGTTGGCTCCCAGCGGTCCATTTCCGCTCCTGTCAGATTGTACTCCGATAGAGGCATCGATGGCTTCCCGCCGACCGTCTGCCGCATCTGCGCCTTCCGCCCACACCGTGGAGGAAGTCCGTTTACAGGAAGACGCCCGGCGCGAAACACATTGGAAACGCTGGGGCCCCTATCTCAGCGAACGGGCGTGGGGAACCGTGCGCGAAGACTACAGTGCATCCGGCGCCGCGTGGGAGGCATTCCCGCATGAGCAGGCGCGGGCACGGGCCTATCGCTGGAACGAGGACGGGCTCGCAGGCGTCTGCGATCGTCACCAATATATCTGCTTCGCGCTGGCGTTGTGGAATGGCCACGACTCTCTTTTGAAAGAGCGCCTGTTTGGCTTGACGGGCCACGAGGGCAATCACGGCGAAGACGTCAAGGAGTATTACTTTTACCTCGATTCGACTCCCACGCATTCCTACATGAAGTATCTGTACAAGTACCCGCAGAAGGCGTTTCCCTATGCGCGGCTGATCGATGAAAATCGGCGTCGCACTCGTCTCGACCCTGAATTCGAACTCATAGACACCGGCTGTTTCGATGAACACCGGTACTTCGACGTCGTCGTCGAGTACGCCAAAGCCTCGCCCGAAGACCTGTGCATCCGCGTGGAGGCCTTCAATCGAGGACCTGATGCGGCGGAACTCACTGTCCTGCCCACAATTTGGTACCGGAATACGTGGTCGTGGGGTTCCGACATTCGACGGCCGCACTTCCACGCCGGCGAGCCGATCGACGGAACCAGTGTGATTGAAACCGTCCACGAATACTATGGCCTGCGCCGACTGCTCTGCGAACAGCAGCCGACGCTCCTGTTCACCGAGAATGAGACAAACACCTTACGCCTCTATGGAGACGAGGACGGACCGCTGCATGCCAAAGACGCCTTTCACGACTATGTCGTGGACGGCCGGAAGGCGTCCGTGAATCCCCAACATGTCGGCAGTAAAGCCGCCGCGCTCTATACGTTGACAGTGCCCGCCGGGGCGAGCCGGAGCATCCGGCTGCGCTTCACCAATGATGAACGCGTGACCTCCTTCTTACGAGAGAATTTCGACGTGGTGTTTGAATCGCGTATTCAGGAAGCCGACGAGTTTTACGACGGGCTGGCTCCGAGCCGACTCTCCGATGACGCCCGCCGCGTCCAGAGACAAGCCTTTGCGGGATTGCTTTGGAGCAAGCAATTTTACCACTACGACGTGAGCCGGTGGCTCAAAGGGGACTCGGAAGGGCCCGAGCCTCCGCCGGAGCGGCAGCATGGGCGCAATGCCGACTGGGCTCACCTCTACAACGCGGACGTCGTCTCCATGCCGGACAAGTGGGAATATCCGTGGTACGCCGCCTGGGATCTGGCATTTCACTGCATCCCGCTCGCGCTCGTCGATCCGACCTTCGCCAAGGAGCAGCTCATTCTGATGCTGCGCGAGTGGTACATGCACCCCAACGGGCAGATTCCGGCTTACGAATGGGCATTCAGCGACGTGAACCCGCCCGTCCACGCCTGGGCCGCTTGGCGCATCTTTAAAATCGAACAAAAACGCAAAGGGACCGGCGATCGCGTCTTTCTCGAACGCGTCTTTCACAAGCTCCTCTTGAACTTTACGTGGTGGGTCAACCGTAAAGACACCGAGGGCATGAACATCTTTGAAGGCGGGTTTCTCGGCTTGGACAACATCGGCGTGTTCGACCGGAGCGCTCCCCTGCCGACCGGTGGCCGCCTCGAACAGTCTGACGCCACCAGTTGGATGGGAATGTATTGTCTGAACATGCTGACCATCGCACTTGAGCTGGCGCGTGATAACCGGGCATATGAGGATGTCGCCAGTAAATTCTTCGAGCATTTCGTCTACATTTGCCGCGCGGTGAACAACATAGGCGGCAAGCACATCGAGCTCTGGGACCGCGCCGACGGATTTTTTTACGACGTGCTGCACCTGCCCAACGGAGAGACGACCCACATGAGGATCCGTTCGATGGTCGGCTTGATTCCCTTGTTTGCCGTGGAAACGCTCGACTCGGCGTTGATTGACCGCCTGCCGCGGTTTAAGCATCGGATGCAGTGGTTTCTCGAGAACCGGCCGGAGCTCTCGCAGCATGTGGAAACGCAGACGTATGACGGCGGCGTGCGGCGGTTTCTCTCGCTGGTCAATCGCCACCGGCTGCGCTCGGTGATGCGCTATTTGCTCGATGAAGACGAATTCCTCTCCCCGTACGGGATTCGGGCGCTCTCGCGATATCATCGGGATCATCCTTATACGTTCAACTACATGGGACAGGAACATCGGGTGGACTATGAGCCGGCGGAATCGAGCACGGCCCAGTTCGGCGGCAATTCCAATTGGCGGGGGCCGGTGTGGTTTCCGGTCAACTATCTGCTGATCGAATCGCTGCAGAAATTCCACTTCTTTCTGGGCGATCACTATCGCGTGGAATGCCCGTTCGGATCGGGACAACAGGCTACCTTGTGGCAGGTGGCAAGGGACCTCTCACAGCGTCTGATCGGGACCTTCCTCCGGAACCAGGAAGGACGGCGGCCGGTGTTCGGCGGAACGGACACGTTTCAACGCGATCCGCACTGGCGGGATCATCTGCTCTTCTACGAGTACTTTCACGCGGACAATGGCGCCGGGATCGGCGCAAGCCATCAGACCGGCTGGACCGGTTTGGTCGCGAAGCTCATACAGCAGAGCGGCGAATAAGGCACGTGTCGCTTAACTTCTGCTCCGCTCCGCCGCTCGGCATGTTCTAAACAGTGCATTTTCCCCTGCGATCAGGGCGGCCATATTGGAATGAGGGTCCACTCCCAGTCATAGCGACGGCTGGTGCCGGAGACCGGCACCGGCAATTTACTAAGTTGTTGAATCGCAAAGTCGCGACCGGTACCCGGGGGTAGTAAGTCCAGAAAGGCATCCGCCTTCCCGGCGTCAAAGACCTGAGTGTCGCTTAAGACCAACCTGCCGTGCTCATAGGTATTTTTCTTCCATAAAATATGAAGGAGGTAGACGGCCTCGGGGGCCACCTCGGTAATGGTCGGCGGATTACCGGGGCAGGTCTGCCTAAGTCGTCACCATCACGCTGTAAAAGTCGCCTCCGTCCGGTCCGACTACGTTCAGGTAGCCATAGGTCGGAAGGGAAGGGTCGAGAGCGGCCTTCAGGCCGGGGACGCCAGGACTGGAACCAATGGGATTCAAGTTCCCCGGAAAAGTGATGAGATAGCCGCCCTCAACGGTGCCAGTCGAATACTTTCCCATTGGCGCTCCACGTCATCGAAAGCGGTGCTCTCCCACTTTTGTCTATCTTTACTTTTGTCCCCGCAAGAGCTACCCTTTCCGTCCGTTTTTGTCTTACCCGGCGACCGCTTTCCATAGTGACGGAGGAAGCACGCCGAACATACTGCAGTCACTTCCACACCGCATCGAGAGGAGCTTGCCATGCGATACGTGCTTGTTGCCCTAATCGGTCTTGTGACTATCGCGGTTCCTCTGACCGCCCAAGCGACGCCAATGAATCGTCCGCAGGCCGAGTATTCGGCGGATGCCACAGTAGAAAATGAAGAAGGCACGACGAAGCAGAAAATCTTCGTCACGCCGACCAAAGAGCGGAAGGAAATGCTGACCGGCTCCGGCGAGGGCGCGGTTCAGATTTTCCGCTATGACAACAAAGTGCTGTGGATGCTCATGCCGTCAGAAAAGATGTACATGGAGCATTCGATCGGCGGAGGTCCATCCAAAGGCAGTGATACGTCACAATGGACCTATGAAGACACGGCGATGGGCGAAGAGACGTTGAACGGCGTCAGGGTCACAAAATATAAGACCATCGCAACGAGCACGGATGGCAAGAAGTACGGCGGCTTTTCATGGCGGACGAGAGAGGGCATTAACGTGAAGCAGGACCTTCTGTATAAGGAGGGCAACGACAAAAAGCGGATGATGACGGAGCTGAGCAATCTCCAAATCGGCAGCCAAGACCCCAGGCTCTTTGAAATTCCTGAGGGATTCACGAAATTCGACATGGGCGGCATGATGGGGGGAATGGGCCGTCAGGGGATGGGACAGCCAATGGGACGCCCGGACATGAGCGGCATGCCGCCGCCGAACATGGGACGAGGACAGGGGCGGCCGCAGGTGATGCCGCAACAGGAGAGTCCGCCGGCCCCGGACCCCGAACCGCCGGCCGAAGAGTCGACCACAGACAAAGCGACCAACTTCATGAAAGGCCTCTTTGGCCGGTAAGTTGCGCAACATGGCAAGTCGGCTCCAAGGTGGATTGCTGTTCGCGGCCGTTCTGACAAGCCTCCTCGCTCTGCCCTTTGCAGCACGCGCGACCGAGCCGGTCAATGCACCCGACCAGCCGGTCGTCAGAGCATCCGCACTCTATCTCGTCGAGCTCCAGTCCGGGCGCGTCCTGTTGCAGCAAAATGCGACTCGCCGACTTCCCCCAGCAAGCCTCACCAAAATCATGACCGCCCTGATTGCCTTGGAAGCGGCGCCGCTTCAACAGGTCGTGAAGATCGATCGCCGGGCGCTGCTCCATCATTCTGCTTACAAGTTCCGGGCGGGAGAGGAATTTCTCCTTCGTGATCTGGTCACGGCGATGCTGGTGGCGAGCGCAAACGACGCCTGCGAGGCAGTGGCATGGCATATCGGCGGTGACGACAAGCGGTTCGTCGCGATGATGAATGAGCGGGCAGTTCGCGTCGGATTAAAAAACACCCATTTCGCCAACCCCTGCGGATTTGATGCTCTCGACCACTATTCGACTGCCGCCGATTTGGCGAAGCTGACCGAACAGGCATTGCAACAGCCGTTTTTTTCGATGATGGTCCGGACGCTGGTCCGCGACATCGCCACCGTGGACGGCGCAAGAAAGCTGTCCCTGCATAGCACCAACGAATTACTCGTCGATCCGGACGTGAACGGTGTGAAGACGGGCTACACGAGCAAAGCCGGCCGTTGCCTCATCGCCAGCATGTTCAAAGACGGGCATCGTCTCCTGCTCGTGGGCCTCAATTTGATGGACCAATGGAAGCAGGCCAGCAGCCTGTTGCACTACGGTCATGCGGTTCTCCAGGAAGTGAACGGTTGAACGCTAGTGCTGAGAAACGCTACTGGTCTCCGACATGGCGAAGATACGCATCGCGCAGATTCTGTTGGGCCAAAATGAAATCCGGATCGAGTCTTGCCGCCGCACGAAATTCGTCGATGGCATGGTCCCAGTCGCCGTGCAAGGAATAGGCGTAGCCCAGGTTATTATGCGGTCTCGCTTTGTTCGGGGATTTCTTGACGGAATCGGACCAGAGGAGCAACGGGTCTTGATAGAGCAGGTTGCGTTGATAGGTAAAGAGACCGAGTACGACTATCAACGCCGTCGAGAGCACGGAGGAACCGATTCGAACGAAAACGGGCCGCCAAAGGATTGTGCGGAACCATTGCAGGAGATGCCAACTCAGGGCGACGATCGCGAGGAGAAGTCCAATCGCGGGCAGGTAGAGATTGCGTTCGCTCAAAAGATCATTGCGCGGAATCACACTGGTCGGTAAGAGCTGAATGAAAAACCAGGCGATGCCGAAGGCGATTAATGGAACGCGCCGCCATGTCGCGAGCGCGGTGATCACCATCCCTGCCAGCAGCACAATATCCAGAGGCGGCGGCCCTTCAGCGAGTGAATGGAATACCGGGAGATCATGATCGAAGTTCTGGTTCCAGGGACTGAACAGCAACAAGACGGCATAGGCGACGGCATGGATCTGGCTGAGCAGATGCACGAGGAAAGGCCGGATATCGAAGCTGAATTGTGCCAGCGCTGTGTAACGCGTGTGGCTCCAAGCCCAGGCAGCGCCTACTAATATCACGATCCAAAACGGCGAATGGCGAGAGAAGATCGATGCGCGGAGAGCCGGGCCATGGAGCCGGCGTATAAGCACGTCCCAGAGTAGGAGCATCACCGGCAGGGTGACTGCCGATTCTTTCGAGCCGATCGACAGCACAAAGGATGCAACGGCGCCCCATAGATAAAAGCGGCGAAGTTGCTCGGTGTCCGATGTAGCGGACGCCTTGATGTAGAGCACGAGCGCCAGGAGATACAAGCACGCCATCAATCCCGAGGCGCGCCCGGAAATATAGGTCACTGTTTCGGTCGCAATCGGATGGATCAGAAAGAGCAGCGAGGTCCAGAAGGGAACCGAGGAGCGTTCATCTGTCACCGCCTTGCTGAGGATGCAATAGATGAGAAGCCCTGTGCTCACATGCAGCAGCAAGTTGAGCAGATGGTAGCCAACGGGACTCGTTCCATACAGCGAACGGTCGAGCAGAAATGTCGCATACAACACGGGACGAACCATGTGATCAAGATGGCTGAGAAAAGTCCGCCATTGATCGAGATGCGGATTCCCGAAGAGGGATGAAAGATCGTCGTAGTGAAACTCGCCTCTAAACGCGGAGAGATAGACGGCTACAGGAATCACGCAAAGAGCGACGGCAGGGTGCATGCGGAAGGCTGAGCGATTCACGGGCTTGGTTATACTGCATCACATCGAAAGGAGATAGGAGAAAACTATGAGAACTATCGGAATTGTCCTGTGGAGCATCTATCTTTCGATGGCACTACTGTGGCTTCCGTCCCAGGGCGTGGCAGACCCCACGACGAGCAAATGCGCACAAATTGGGGACGATTATTGGGGGAAAAAGGGGTTACCACAGAACCAGTCGAGCATCGACATGCTCAAGAAACTCGCGGTCGATTGCCCTGCAATTGCCGGAAGCATGGAACGGCTAGCCAGCGACATCACGGCGCATTTGAAGAAGCAGGCGGAGGCAAGCCAGCACCTCCAACAGCTTCCGATATACAACCCCGGGGCCATGGAGCCTGTTGCCGGAGCATTGGGGCCCTATTGACCGCCACACCTGCACGTTCTGGAGGACAACCAATGGAAGAAAATCCAGCACCATGTATCTGGAAGATGCGGAGCCTCGTCGCCTCATGGCTTATTCCGCTCTGCACACTTGGTTGGACGGCATCTGAGGCCGACGCGGGGCCGAAAGACGATATCGTGAGCGGCTTCGTCAAGAGTTGTATTGGAAAGCAGGTGAAGGGTCCGGAGTGCGACAAGCTCAGGCCACAGTTTGTGGAAATCATAAAGGAGGACTTGTGGACGTTGGGTTCGTCAGCCGACCGAAAGTTTTTACCGGATATTCTTCGAGCGTTTACAGTGAATGAAGCCGAACTCCGGATTGCGGCAGCCCAGGCGCTCGGCATGGTCGGGCCACAGGATCAAGACGCTGACACGCTGGCACGTCTCGCCAATGATCCGGTGGCCGACGTGAGACACGCGGTGACCAATGCGATTCCTCAGGGAAAAGGGAAAGCCTTGGATTTACTCAAGCAGCGAATCCTGCACTTGCGCACGGGCCGCGACGTCGAAAAACCGGTCGATCCTGCTAAATTTTCGATGCCGGCGGCTCCAGACAGCGCCTATCTTTTTGACTCCAGCGATGCAACGAAGGGCCGTCTGTCCTACGTCGTGAAAGGCAAGAGCGATCCGGCGCAATTCTACAAAGCGAAGGCCAAGAAGGGTCCGTACAAGTGGGAACAATTCAAAGAGCAGTATCGCTATCAGCTCAAAGATGAGGACGAGGCGATGGATCAGGCACAACAGGCGGCTGGGAAGCAGTTAGAAAAGGAAAGGCCTCCGGACCCGGCCACGAACATGGAGGCGTACGTGGCGTATATGCAAAAAGTCGGATCAGTGTCTACTCAAGGAAGTATGGGCAAGATGGGCTTCGACCTTTATCAGCAAAATCTTTATGGCGACCCGACCGTATATGTGTTGGAAGAGCGGCAGATCGGGCAACGCAGTTATCCCACACGATATGCCGTGGTCTATCAAGAACTGGCATTTAGACGTCCAGGATACCGGCTGGCTTGGACGACGGTCCCAGACGATGCGCTCAAGGCGGCTCAAGTCGCCTCGCTAAAAGAGCAAAAGGAGGAAGAAGCGCAGCAGGCGGCCAGTAAGAAACATGAAGAGGCTGCAAAAAAGCGTGAGGCGGAGTTGGATTCACTGACGAAGAAGAAAGACGCAACAGAGAAGAAACAGTTCAGGAAAGGCCAGTCGGATCTCGAAAAAGAACTCGGGTTCTGATCAATTGGAGCATCGAATGACAATCATATCGAAAGCGTCCGCGATGACAATGACACGAACAGTGGCCTCCACGCTCGCACTGCTATCGCCGCTGGTCGCAGGAGCGCAGAATCTAGCAGACGGCGACGCTCAGGAGGTCGCCGATTATGTGCTGACGGAACCGGCGATGAAGAAATACACACAAGCCGTACGAAACCTGCAACCGTTCACGGGCCAAGTGCCGCAAAATTGTGACGACGAGAGTCCAAAATCTCTGAATGATATGGCCACGCGGATGGACGCAGTCCCGCAAGTGAAGTCCGCCCTCAGGGGTGCAGGTATGACGTCGCGCGAATACCTCCTCTTCTCCCTCTCTGTCTTCCATAACGGCATGGCGGCTTGGGCGCTCGAGCAACCTGGAGGCAAGTTGCCGCCCGGTGCCAAAATGACGAATGTCAACTTCTATCGTGCTCATGAAGCTGAGTTGAAGAAGCTTGGCGAGTTCAGCAGACACACGGATTGTGACAATCGGTGATTGCTCCGAGAGATCAACAAATGATGCAACTGGGGCGCCTGTCTGGATGGTGCGCCTCCTCTCTTTCATTCTTATTATCGCGAGCACGTTGCCGATGACGGCACGAGGGTCGACGCCTTCAGGTCTCAACCGAGTAAGGTCGTGACCTTAATCTGTCCTTCCACGCTGCAACTGAACCAGGATATCAGGGCACAAACATCTATCTCGAGGCAGCGCGCACAATCGCTTCACCCATCCTATTGTATGCCTGGGACTGATTTGCGGTTGGCCGTGCTTTGCAGATCCATCTCGAGCACCACCGGGCCATCCGCCCTCTTCGCGTCCAGCCTTACCGGCATCCGGTCGACCATGAGCTTGGTCAGCGGCATCGCGGCGATATACGGCGTTTTGTCGGAGCGATTGGAGCAGAGGGCAATCCGAATGTGATGAGGCCGGTTCTCCGGCGTCACTTGGGGAATGAGCGCCTCCTCAATGAATCCCACCACCATCCCGCTGCCGTCTGCAAGTTTGTGAATTTCGTAGGCGTTCGAAGCCGGCGCGGTGCTTTCCAGCACGAGGTCGGGACTCTGCGTGACCAGCGCCATTCCGAGCAGCTGCGGCGCAATAAAGCCATAGGTGCCGGTCGGAGCCTGTGAAAAAGGCGTGCGGGCCGAGCCGAGCCCCGTGACAGCGTTTTTGCTCCGTAATTGATTGCGTAAGTCCGGTTCCGTCCCGGTCGTCTCAATGACGACGGCGGTCGGCGCCGCCTTCACCATCGGCATGACCTCGGTTTTACCACTTCCCGCTGCGGCATGAACCGGAAAGGACGATAGGTGCAGCAACACGAGCAAGTAGAACATCAACCGTAGTGTCATCGCACCTGCATCCTTTGAGCGACTCCGCCGGAAACGAAGGACCAATACGATAATGACCGCCGTCGCTGCCATCAATGGCCCAATGACAAAGGCTCCAGTCATCGCTGCTTCCACCGAGCGGTCGTGACGATTGTTCGAGAGGTTTTCGACCAGAAGCATGCCGGAGCACAATCCGATGAGATAGCCGCCGATTGCTCCCAGAACCGCCAGTCCAAACGTTTTCATGAGATTCGGCCGGCTTCGAAACAAGCCCTGTCAGCGCAGAAGCCCGGCCTGATCATTCCTTGTCCACGGTTTCCTTTTGTAGCTCCTTGGACTGCCGCTCGGCCATGCAGTCCTTGTCTTCGCAGGCCCTCATTTCCTTTTCACGGTTCTCTTCGCAGGTGTTCTTGTCATCGACGCTAATGGCGTGATCAAGGCAGCCCTTCAACTCCTCCTGAGCGGCCTTGATGCATTCGGCGCAAGGGCTCTGGGCGGATACATGAGAAAACGCCAGGATGAAGGCAGCGAAAAACCACGAAGCGAATGTCGGGTTCATGAGGCCAGTCTGTGACGGTTGAACGAATGAAGTCAACGGCCATACCCCGATGGCATGGGACCAGCGCCGGGGCCTTCTTGTTCGAGACAGGCGTAGACGCCATCACGAGTCCTCTCGTGAATACCGCCGATAGGCTACGAATCACTAATCCGTCTGTCAATGGAAGACGATTGCGGCACCCACAGCTCAACTACCAGACGCCAGCAAGCCGCAGCGTCTTATTGGCGCCCTTGACGTGTGTTTGCGGGCTCGTTGTGGGACGATCGTGCCGGCTGCTCGAAGAGCAAGCGTGCGCCCGGCTTGAAGGTCACGTAGTACCAGATCCATTCCGACACCACGCGAATCCGGCTGCGAAAACCGATCAGGAAAAAAATATGAACGACGCACCAGAGCAGCCATGCGAAAAGCCCTGAAACATGCAGTGACCCAATCTGCGCCACGGCTTTGGCGCGACCAATGGTCGCCAGCATGCCGCGGTCGGCATAGCTAAATGGCCGGCGGTCGGTCGGCGACTCAGCTTGTACGATGATTCCGGCCACGTAACGACCCTGCTGCATTGCGACAGGAGCCAAGCCGGGCAACGGGGTTCCGTCCTTTCCAATACAATGGGCGCCGTCGCCGATCACGAAGATCCACGGATCGCCTGGAATGGTCAGATCCGGTTGAACCTTGACGCGACCTGACGCATCCAGGGGAACCGAAAGGGTTCGCAGAAGCGGTGACGCTTTGTTGCCGGCCGCCCAAATGACACTCGTCGACGGAACAAACTCTGCGCCGATCCGCACGCCATCTTCCCGCACTTCGCTGACCAGACTTTTCACCCTGACCGTCACTCCCATGCGGGCCAATGCGGTTGTAGCTTTCGCCGAAAGGTCCTCGCTGAACCCGGGCAAAATGCGGGGGCCGCCTTCAACGAGAAGGATGGACATGTCATCGAGCCGTAACGAGGGGAAGTCCGGTCCCATTGCCTTCCGTCCGATTTCCGCCAACGCGCCCGCCAATTCAACTCCAGTGGGCCCCCCGCCGACGATGACGAACGTGAGCGGTTCGTGTGTACCGGTCACCGATCGTCGCCGTTCGGCCTCTTCGAAGGCAAAAAGCATTTTCTCGCGAAGCGTGACGGCGTCGGTGATCGTCTTGAGTCCCGGAGCAAACCGCTCCCACTCGTCGTGACCGAAATAGGCATGATGTGACCCGGGAGCGACGACAAGGATGTCAAACGGAAACGGTGTGCCGTTTTGCACCGCAACCAGGCGAGCCGTACGGTCGATAGAGACGACTTCATCCATCACGACATGGACGTTGTGCTGAGAACGAAACATCGTGCGCAATGGCCAGGCAATGTCCCCCGGCGACAGCGCCGCCGTGGCGACTTGATAGAGCAGCGGCTGAAACACATGGTGATTGGTACGGTCGATGAGGACGACCTCGGCGTGCGCGATCGATTTGGCAGCCGTCAGGCCTCCAAAGCCGCCTCCGATAATGACGACCCGCTTGCGAGGCATGGTGTTCACTTATGGAGGCTACGTGGCAGCGCCGAGGGTGTCAACCACGCCCGTCCCCTCAACGCGAAGGAAACTTCAGACCGACCGGAAAGACCGCGGCATAGCCGTCCGCGTTCTCGGTCGGAGCGAGCATGAGCTGATCTCCGCCGCGCCGGAAAATCCGATCGTCACGATTGCGGGCCGTGCGGATGCCCTTCGTCCTGTAGGGAGGTCCTGCATGGATGCGGTCAGAAACGGCATCATCGAAATACATCTGGGAGGTAAATTCGTAGGCTCGGCCCCCCTCGACCGGCGCGCGGACCTTCAGATGGATGTGCACCGTCCGGCCTTCGTACCACCCCGGATAAATGGTACTAAACCTCGCTTCCCCTTGCGCATCCGTCATCTGATAACCGCGCAGAAACTTGCTGCCGAGCGTGCTGAACGACGGATCCTTGACATCCGAATAGACACCCAGAGCGTCGCAGTGCCAGATATCGACCTGGGCGCCGGAAAGCGGCTGGCATTGCCCGTCACCACCGACGCGCGAGAGTGCGACGGTCAAGGCGAGAGGGACGCCGGCTTTAATTTCACCGGTCGTCGGATCGGATCGGATATCGGAACGATGCAAGCGCTCCTCGACGAAATAAGGTCCTTCCGTCTGTTCCGGCCGAAACAGGCACATCGGGCGCCGCTCATCGGCGGCACTCCGGCCGGCGAAACTGGCGCCGGCGATCAACCACATCACGCCGCCGCCGAACAGCCACACCGCCTCACGGCGCGAAAGCAGTCGCCCCTGAGGGGCGTCATCTTGGATCATGGCCTTTCTCCGCGTTCGTTGAGTTTGACTCGAGCGACGGCTGGATTCAATACGTGTGTTTCATGCCCAATCCGTCGCCAGGCAGCATCGAACGGCATACGGCAGAAACAGAACAACCACATCAATTTGTCTAAGTCCTCAACGGCTTATGTTGCAACGGACAGCAGGCCGAGATTGGCATGCCCAACGCTTTCTTTGCGAGGAGACGAGGGCTCAATCGCCTCATTCGCGACTGTTGCCTTCCTGCGGTTGAATCCCCTAGCAATTCTTTCATACAATTCCAGCCCCCTTCCGCAGCGCGCAGGAGATCGGGCAATGAGATCGTTCGTGACGGCCGAGAGCGTCATTCAGGGACGCCCGTCTCCCGACGGCGGACTAATCCTCTCCATCGTCGGCGCCCTCGATACCGCCAGCACCGGCCAAGCCTGGCGTCAGGCCGTTCGTCTGGTCAATCAGCATCGACCCGCACGCCTGATCGTTGATGCGTCCCGATTGACGTATTGCGACGGCGCGGGGGCTGCGCTACTGCTGGAGTTGCGCCGTCACCAGCAGGGCAGGCGCCAGACCTACGAGATTCAGTCGCTCGACCCCGCTTATCAGGCATTATTGGACTTGTACGATCGCTGGGAGATGCAACGGCCGGAGTCTCTGGCCCAGGCCGAGTCACCGGTGGCGCAAATCGGCCGCGCCACGATGGCCGTCTGGAACGACGTCGTCGTGCTGATCGCGTTTGTGGGACAGCTGTCTCTTGCCTTGATCCAGGCCGTCCGGCGGCCTTCGGTCGTCCGCTGGAAAGATGCCGTGCTGACGGCCGAGTTGGCAG
>JBKPSD010000018.1:0-18123 GCA_046734935.1 Nitrospirota bacterium | reverse complement strand
CCTGAAGGATCCGGTCGGCCGCCCCACCGGGGTCGACGACGATGGCCTGTTTGCTCGCGGGATCGCCGATGATCGAGCAATTACAGCCCAACGGCGGCACCGAAAATGTTTTACGGATCAGTTCTGCCATCGCCAGGCCGTCAAAAGTATGCTACCGCCGGGTTCGCCGGTCTGCAACCGATTCCCGCCGCGCCACTGTTCCTATTGCGTCCGTGCCGCCCATACCAACTCGCTGTCGAAGATTCCCCAGCGGGAACCGGATGGGCGAAGCCACACGGCGAATCCGGCACCACTGCCGTCCGGCCGGTTGTATTCGACATAGACGAACGCATGCTCATGCCCGACGCTGTAGCCCACACGCGAAAAGCTCAGCCGGTCGATGACGGCCGGAGGCTCATCGAGAGGGCCTTCTTGCAGCAGACGCGGAGCGACATGCGACGCGAGCATAGGCGCCAGGAACGTTTCCTGCTGCTCAGCCCCGTTCCCAGAGACGAACCGGTAGCGGACGCCGAAACCGAAATGTCCTTGGAGTGTCGAGGGTGTCTGATTTTTATACAGAAAATCGCGGACGAGATCGACCGGTAGACGGCCGTCGAAAATTTCATATTCGCGAAACGTCTCCACGCGAAGGGGCCCTTCCTGCTCGGGATGCAACCGCGTGAGCGTCCCTCGTTCGAGCAGGACCAGTTTGGTTTCGGGCGTGAGGAATTTTTCGTCAACGATGACGTCGTAGATCGGATAGTCTTCCGGCGGCACCGGCAAAGGGCTGTCGGGCGGCGGGTCCGCCCGGACGGAGGAAGGAAGGACAGGCAGCAGTGGCGTCGCAAGCGTGGCAAAGAGGACCCATAGGCACAGGAAGCGCCGCATCATTGAAGCATAGCGTGGCCCCTGCGGAACGGTCAATCACGACGTCGTCACATCCGGACATGTCGGCGTCAAATTCGATGTGGACAAGCGGCTCCGAAGCATGGATAATCCGTCAACTCATGTGGCGCCGTGCGGGCAGCTTCATCGCATGTTTGATCCTCATCCCGGGTCTTCTTGTCCTTGCCGCGTGCAAACCGGACGATTCACCGTTCAAAGCTGAAAACGACGCGCTCAAAAAGCAGGTCGCGCGGCAGGAATCGCTCGTCAGCTCGTTGCAGGACGGAAACAAGGTCATGCAGCAGCAGATCGACCTGCTCAATCAAGAAATCCGCGACGCCAAGAAAGCGGCAGAAAGCGCCAAGGGCGAAGCCAAATCCGCGGCCGAGCAGCTGGAGCATCAGCTCGTCCAGGCCCGTAAACTGACCGCGGACATCAAGAAGACGGCCATCGAGCAGGCCGCGCAGAGCATCGTCATCGAACAGAAGGGGGCCCAATTCGAAGATCTCCCTCGCCCTTTGAATGCCGTCACAAAAACCGTCGAGGAAGCGCTGGCGCGCAACGGTTATCAAGTCAAGGTCAGCATAAAGGCCGATCAGAAAGCCGTGATCGTGACCGACCGCAAGATCTCCAATCCGGTCTCGCTGGAAGTAGCCGGGTTTCGAAATCAGTATGTGATCGCCGTCCAGGCTCAACCTTTGAACGTCACCCGCCTGAGCGTGAAGGCCGAATTTGAAAAGTTGGCGCAAGGCGGACGCATCTTGAGCGTTAGCCCAGAAGAAACCGCAGAAATCGAACGCCGCCTCATCGGCGAGGTGAGCAAAGCGCTCGCCGCCCCCCAAAAAACCTGATGCCGTGCGCGGTCATTGCGGCCGCGCTGCTCGCCTTCCTGCTCATGTCGGCGCGCGGGGCGGAGGGAGCAAGCGGGGCCAAGCCCTCGCCGCCATTGGCCCGTCACCTGGCGGCGATCGCCGGCCGGGCACAGGCCGCTCCCCTCGTCACTGTTCCCGCCGGCGACTTCACGGTAGGCAGCAAGCGGATCGACGACGACCCGTACGGTTTGTGGACGCAGTTCGACGACACGGAACTCCCCCAGCAGCGTGTGCGCCTCGACGAGTTCGCGATCGACCGTGACGAAGTCAGCCTGGGAGAGTATCTCGCCTACCTCGCTCGTGAGCGGCGGGATCCGGCGGAGGAACTGCAGAAATTACTCTGGCACGTGATCACCGTGCATTCGGTCTCTGACCAGACGCTGGCGAGGTGGCCGGCTCTGTATGTGACCTGGCACGACGCCGTGGGGTTTTGCGTTTCAGAGGGAAAGCGCCTTCCGACCGAAGCAGAATGGGAAAAAGCCGCACGGGGGCCTCATGGCCTCCTCTTTCCCTGGGGCGACGCCCCCCCGGACGCAGAACGGGCGATGTTCGGCCAGCACCACGTGCATGAGATTCCGATTCTCTCCGCCGTCGATTCACATGCCGCCGGACGAAGCCCATATGGCCTCCACCATATGGCGGGCAACGTCGCCGAATGGGTACATGATTGGTTTGGACTGGACTACTACGCGTACATGCCCAGGACAAATCCGGCCGGACCCGCAAGTGGCCGGTATAAAGGCGTGCGCGGCGGATCATGGAAGAGCAACATCATCATGCTTCGCACGGCGACGCGAAGCGGCTTCGGCCCCGATCAGCGGTCGCCGACGATCGGCTTCCGCTGCGCTCGATCACCGCTTGTAATCCGGTAGCCCCGCAGGCCGTAAGAACGGGTGTAACGCCGCGTTCAAACTCTCGCTTCGCTTGGTCGATGCCCTATGCCGTGGTACCTTGGCATGGGAGTTCACTGAATGCGTTCGTTCCACCCCTCCGCAAACCGCATGATGCTGATCGGATTCATCGTCGCGCTGGCGACGTTGGTCGGGTGCGCCACACCCGCAGGAGATCGCTCGCGCTGGGTCCCTGCCGGACCGGGGTGCTGCAAGTCGGCCGAGGCGTTGTCCCGTCGCGCAGCCATCGTCAGGACCGCCTCCAAGCTCGTCGGAGCGACCACCATCCAGGCCAACGGGAAACGCATCGCCTACGACTGCGCCGGTGTGACCCGAGCCATTTTCCTCGCGCACGGCATCGACCTGTACGACAGCGGTTCGCCGGATCCCAAAGCCAACGGCGTCCGCCTCATACACCATCACATCAGCCGGCACGGGGGATTCCACGAGGGCCCGGTGGTGCGGCCCGGAGATTTGATTTTCTTCGACAATACCTGGGATTACAACGGCGATGGCCTCGTCAACGATCCGTTGACCCACGTCGGGATCGTTGAACGCCAGGAAGCGGACGGCACGATTGTCTTTATCAGCCGTGTCGCGGGCGCCATTGAGCGGTACCGGATGAACCTCGCTCTTCCCCATGTCCATCGCACGGCCGAAGGACGGGTCCTCAACGACTATATCCGCCGAAAAGATTTCCACGATCCGGCGGATACCGCCTACCTGACAGGCGAGTTGTTCGCGGCCTTTGGCAGCCAGACCGGCCTTTAAAGTCCGCGCCTCGACAGGCCCCATCAAGCAGTTTTGCGTGATCGCGCTATACTTGAATGGTCGATTCATTGGACGTCTTGCATCGGCTAGACCTGAGGAGGTTCTATGGGGAAGACGGCAACCTATTGCAGCGAATGTTATAACAAGGTGGGGCGCGTCGAGGACGCGCAGGTGAAGGCGGCGGAATCGTCCGGTCAAACGCCAATGACCGGACAAGGTACCTGTTGCAAGTGCAACAAGGCGACCGTGGTCGTCTTCTACGAGAGTTGAGCGCGGCCTCCGGAACGACGCCTTGACATCAGGCGTGGCCGCCCTCCTCCGCCTCGTCGAATTCGTCGATGAGGTCTTCGAGGTCGTCGAGTTCGTCCGGCCTGATGTGTTCGAATTCGACGCCGAACGTTTGCTCGTTCACCCACCGCACCCGCGCCTCCGGGATCGAGACCGACGATTCGGCTCCCGGCACCACCAAACGCACCATGATCGTCTTGCCGGGGAACACCGCCAACTCGCTCTCGAATTTTGCTCCTCCGAGAGAGAGATCAAGGGTATGCCCTTCGATCTCGTGCGAGTTTCCCAATAGATAGCCCTGGACCTGAAGCGGCACACGGCGATGTTTGCGTCGTTCCATTTGATCGTCCTCCGGCCACTGACTGGCTGAAGAATACCTCGCATTAAACGCGAAATCATCTGCTCTCTGTATTGTCGTCCGGAGAATTGGACCCGAACGCTGGCCGAATCACGCAACCCTGCTACACTTGAACGTATGAGAGCCCCATCCGATTCGACCGCGCTTGTGCTGGTCGATCCTCGCCGGCGCATCGTGCGCTCAATGCGGGAAACGCTTGTTCAGCTTCACGGCGCCCTGATCATTGCCGAGCAACAAACCTATGAGCGCCTCAGCGGACCGGTGCCGTCCACGGAGGTCCTGCTCGATCTGCTCCAGAAGGATCCCTGGTTTACCTGGCTGCATCCGATTGCGGATCTGCTCGTCCGCATGGATCATCTGCTCGAGGACGAGACGTTCGACATTACCGATGAGAACGTGAGCCATCTCCTGCGCGAAGTCGACGCTTTGCTGCATCCGTCCATCGAAGGAGACGGCTTCGAGCGGGCTTATTATGAGGCGTTGGACCGCGCCCCCGACGTCGTGCTGGCCCATTTTCGCGTGAGAAAGGTTATGGGCCGGGCTGCGTAGCCGACTGCCGGTTTGTTATGATATTGGCAACTTTCAGGAGTTGCCATGCGCAGCCGGACGTTCGTCGGACTCATCGGTGCGATCGTACTGCTGACCGGCGGCCTCTCGCGGGCCGCAAATGAAGGCCGCATTGAGCCGCTCGACGGCGCGCACAACCTTGGGACGCCGCCAACCGAACGTCCTGAAACACCCCAGCGGCTCACTCCCAACGATGCCGGCCGTCCGCCTGCAGGGACGCCGTTTGGCGCGCCGTTGCCCCCAAGCCAGCTGACGCCCGCGCCCGTGCTTCCCTTCCATCCAAATCGTTCGCTCACGCCGAGCCCTGGCCCCCCGTCTTCGCTTTCACAGCCGCCCAACCCCGCCCGGGCCGAGACGCGCGCTCACCCGGCGCCCTTTTCGGGCGGCGGACGCCTTGGCCGCTGACATGGATCTGCTCTGATGGTTTTTTGGCGCAGGAAGATCACATTTTTCACCCAACCTGGTAAAATACAGTCATGTCTCGAACCGCGGAATCATCGACAGAAGCGCGAGAAGGTCTGAGGCGCATGCTGATGGAGGTGCGCCGGGGTTTGCTGGGACTGCACAAAGCGCTCATCATTGCGGAGCAGCTTACCTACGAACGCATCAACGGCCGGGTGGGATCGACCGGACAACTGCTGCAGCTCGTGCTGAACGATCCGTGGTTTACGTGGCTGCACCCTCTGTCACAGCTGGTGATTCGGGTGGATGAGCTACTCGACGAAGCGGAGGAGTTGACGACCGTTGAAGTGGAGCATTTCCTGGCGGACGTCCGTGCACTGATTCGGCCGTCCGAGGAAGGGGATGGATTCGAACGAAGCTACTACGAAGCGCTGCAACGGGAACCGGACGTTATTTTCGCGCACGTCGAAGTGAAGAAACTGGTCACCAAAGCGGCGGCCTGACGGTTCCCAGCCTTTACGTGACAGGCGGCCGATTGCGCCTCAACCGGCCGCCTGTCTTGTCTTCACCGTGATACGCGGGCTTTACTGATTACCCGCCGTCTTGTCCTTGCCCTTCTTGCCGGTCTTTTTCGCGTGGCCCTTCGCTTTTCCCTTCCCGTGCGCTCCATTTCCTTTTGCCGGCTTGTCGGCCTTCTTCTCCTCTCCCATGCCGGGGGCCTGGGCAGGCGCTTGAGCCGGCGCCGCCATTTCTTGATTGAGAGCCGGCATCTGGGCCGCGGGCTGTTCATTCTGGGCATACGCCGTGGCGAACACGGCAAAGACTGCGGCAGCAGTCAGTGTGGAAATTGTCTTGGTCATCCTACCCTCCTCGTGATTTTCCTAGTGACGGAGGCCTATCCCCCGCGCTGGGCGCGACAGTGTAGAGCAATCTCGGTGCCAATGCCACCGTATTTCGTCGTCCCAGCTACAATGCGCTTTCTCCCGCACCGGCCCTCTTTCCTACTGTATCTTTGCGGAGCAGAACGGCTACAGCGGTGACCAATTTTGCCCTCCCGGTTGCCCTGCGTGAATGAAGCCATTAGCCGTCGCCTCCCGCCGGCGCGTCATCATAGTATTTTTCCCGAAAGATCGGACAGAGTCCTTTCGATTGAACGATGCTGCTGACCTCCCTGATCATTCCACTGTTGCCGCACACATAAACGGCCAATTGGCTGACGTCCTGAATCTGCCGTTGCACAAGGGTCGTTACCCGTCCAGCAGCGCCGGTCCACCCGGATTCCGGGCGGGAAAGCGTGATTACATGCGCGCTTCCAGGCAGCTCGCGGCTCAGGCGCGCGAAATCGTCCTCAAAATACAGGTCGCGTTGGCTCCGCAGCCCCCAGAACAACGTCGAACGAGTTGGATGCGCACGTTCGGCGTGGGCCAGCAGCATCGACCGGATCGGCGCGATGCCCGTCCCCGTGGCCACGAACAACAGGTGGCGCGTCGGATCGTCCCTCAAATAAAAGTTCCCCGCCGGTCCGGCAAACGCTGTCCGGTCACCTTCCCCCAACCCGAAAAGATACGTCGACCCGGGCCCATCGGGTACAAGATTCAGAACCAGGGAAACGGTCCGAGCGGAGCTTGGCCCTGACGCGATTGAGTAGGGCCTCGTCACCGTACGGCCGGTTCTCAGGTCCGGGACCTCGAACGAAATGAATTGCCCCGCCTTGAACCTGATTTCCGGCGGGTCGATCAACTCGAGGTCGATCTGCCTGACATCATGCGTCAACTGACGGACGGCGGCGACTCTTGCATTGAAATGTTGAATGGGCATGGCGACAGCACCTGACAGGATCATCTTACCAAGCGCTGCCGGGAGGGACGAGCGGATCGCTACCAGTGGCGGGAGGACGAGAGGAGAGGTCCCACGTCTTCGGGGGGAAGCGGTTTGGCGAAGTAGTAGCCCTGACCATACTCGCAGCCCAACGACCGCAGGATCACGAGATGCTCGGCAGTCTCAACGCCTTCCGCGATGACCTGCCGCCCTAGTTGATGCGCCAGGGCAATGATGGTTTTCACGATCGCGAGCGCATCGTCTTCCGTACCCAGACGGCGAACAAACGACTGATCGATCTTCAAGAATCGAATGGCCAGCTGCTGCAGATGGCTCAAGGACGAATACCCGGTTCCGAAATCGTCCAAGCAGGTGTCGATCTGCTGCGCCTTGATCTCGGAAAGCGCCTGGCGTACGGCATCCGGATTTTTCATCATTTCCGACTCGGTGATCTCGATCTTGAGACTCGACGCATCGAGGCCGGTCCGGTCGATCTCCTTCTTGATCAGCTGCCCCAGTTGATCCTGCGCAAAATGCTCAATAGAAAAATTGACGCTGACAGTCAGTGGCCGGATCTTAGGAAACTGCTCCTGCCAGAGTTTGAGCTGACGGCAAGCTTCGCCAAGCGTCCATTCTCCGATGGGCTTCATCAGGCCAAGTTCGGTCGCAATATTCAAGAAGGCATGCGGAGTGGTAAGTCCGTGTTCGGGATGTTGCCAGCGGAGCAGCGATTCGAAGCCCGCGATCCGCCCCTCGGCCAAATCGATAATCGGCTGGTACACCAGCCTGAACTCTTTCCGGTCCAGCGCCTGCCGGAGATCCCCCTCGATCTTGAGACGAGCCATGGCCTGCTGATGCATCGCCTTGTCGAAGATGACGAAGCCGGCGCGGCCAACCGCCTTGGCTTGAAGCGTGGCTGCCGTGGCATCCCGCAGCAAGTGCTCTCCGCTTTCGTATCCGGGATGGCTGCAGGCAATCCCGATAAAGGGGGTCAAAAAGACGTCTCCTTGCTCCAAGCTGAACGGCGCCGCGAACTCCTGCTGCAGCCGGTCGGCCACGCGAATCGCATTTCCGACGGCTTTGAGATTGTCGACGAGCAGCGTAAAGGCATCCCCTTCCATCCTCGCCACCGTGTCGACGGAGCGGACCCGCCGCAGAATGCGCTGGCTCACTTCGATCAGCAGGCGATCGGCGAGGGAAGGCCCTAACCCGCTGTGAACCATTTTGAAACCGTCAAGATTGACCTGCAAAAGGGCGAACAGATGACCGGGTTGGCGGCGGCTTTGCAGCAACACACGCTCCAACCGGTCCATGAACAGTGACCGGTTCGGTAAACCGGTCAATGAATCATGAAACGTCTCGAGGAACAGCCGCTGTTCAGCCTGGCGTTTCTCTTCGAGGAGCCGTTTCCGTTCCAGCGCTTGAGTGACGGCATGCCCGAGACGTCCAAGCCGGTCCTTCAGGAGATAGTCGGCGGCGCCTGCTTTCATACATTCCACGGCCATGTCTTCACCGATACAGCCGGAGACGATGATGAAGGGAAGATCCAATCCCCGCTCTTTCATCAGCCGCAGCGCATCCTGGGCGGTAAACTGAGGCATCGAATAGTCGGACAGGATGAAATCGGGCGGATGATCGAGTTCTCGGAGAAAGGCATCTTTGCTATCGACCAGGCGGAAGCTGGGGTCAAAACCCGATTCACGCAGCGCTTCGACCATCAACTCCGCGTCTGCAGCGGAATCTTCAAGCAACAACAAATTGAGGCTCGTGGACATGCCGTTCGTAGTCACACCCTTCCCCTCGATAAATTGGAGTATAAAGTGAGTCGGCTTTGGCACCAACGAAATGAGTAAATCTTCAGCACCCTAGGAAAGAACCCTAGTAGGACGTTGGATGACGAACGAAATGGCAGGATTCCAAATTACCGGCGGTGAGGCTGTCGCTACACGATCTGCTCGGCCGGCCAGGAAAACACCCGCAGGGCTGGCTTTTCCCACCCTCGATGCTTGGCCGCCTCATCGTACCAGAGCTTGACGGCTCTCCCGACGCGACCGGCGTGATCCGGATCCAACGCGACCAGAATGACGGAATTGGAGCCCGGATAAAACGGCAGCCCTTCAGCGGGGCCCGTCTGGCCATAGCCGACCGTCTCATTGACCTCGGTGAAGGCCCTCACGTCGCATCGCTGAAGCAGCTCGTGCACGCGTTCTTTGAGGGACGACCGGAACACCACCATCAGCATGTGCATACAGGCTCCCCTCCTTGGACGATTGACTGAATACGCCCCAGATCACAGTCGTTCTTCGTCCAATTCGATCACTTCGGCCCAGGTCGTAACGGAAGGGAGGGAACTGACCGGCACGCCGCGCTTGGCGGCGATGTCGTGAAGACGGCCGTGGAACCGCTGGCGAGCCGCATCGTCTTTTGGGCCTGAGGACAATAGGAGACGGTTCCATTGTGAGATTTCTTCGGATGTCGGCACCTCGCCCTGCGCATGAATCCAGGCCAGCAGTTCTTGGTCGGATCCACCGGCCAACACGCGCGCTTCAAAGGCCCTCGGATCGATCTTGAGAAAATCAATGAGATGCTTGTCGAACCCGACGGTGATGTAATTGTAGTCCTGAATGTCGCCGGCGTTCCGCAGGCGGATCTTATCGATGAACCGGCCGAGGTGCGCAATGCCGCCGACGAGCATTTTAGGGCTGCGGGGATAGATCCGATCCGTCATCGACTTTCTCGTATCAGCGCACCATAAACTAGGCGGCGAAGGAAAGTACAGCAAGAGGGTCGCTCGCACGGCATGCCGACTAGGCAGCGGAGCGCTGTTGGCCCAGCAACTCCCCGAGGCGGGCTGCGTTCATCGGAGCATGAGCCAGCGCGTCATTATTAAAATAGACATAGCTGTCGATGCCGTTGCAGGCCAACTGCTCAATGAACCGCGCCTCCCGTTCGAGCTGCCCGTCCGCATACCGGGGCGCTTCGCGCGGTGTCCGCCCGTGAAACCGAAGATATGCAAAATCCGTTGTCACCTCATCGACACGCGGAAACAGAGGACCGTCCGCAATGACTAACGCCGCCCTATACCGCCTCAATAGCCGGTACGTCTCCTCGCTAAACCAGGACGCGTGCCGGAACTCAAAGGCGAGACGAGGTAGCCCGGACAGGGCGGACGTCATTTCAAGGAACGAGACGAGGGTCGCGAGGTCTTTCCGGAAGGACGGCGGCAGCTGTAACAGGATGGGACCAAGATGCCGACCAAGCGCCGCTGCGCCTCGCGCTAAGTCGCTCCACATCGAATCAACCGTCCGCAGGCGGGCCACATGAGTGATGAGGCGGTTCGCTTTGAGAGTGAAGATAAAATCAGGCGGTACCAGCTTGAGCCATCTTCGATATGTCTCGGTGGACGGCACATGGTAGAAGGAGTAGTTGACTTCCGTCGTCTGAAACCGGTTCGCGTAATAGGCGAGCCTTTGGGCGTCGGGCAGTGCGGGTGGATAGAAAAGCGTTTTCCAGGCGCCGTAGACCCACCCGGAAGTGCCGATCAGGATCTTCGCCATGTTGGCCGAGGTTGGGGCACGAAAGGTCAATCACGCGTGACCGGTTTCAAGAGAGCTAGCCAGCACGGACGCGGCCGCTTTCGCCAGGGATTCGACGCCTTTTCTTTCCTTTTCCGTCGGAGAGCGGCGATCACGAAAATAGGTGCCGAATGTGCCGAGGACCTCGCCACCCGAAGACTTAATCGGCATGCTCCACGCGCCAATGAAGCCTAATGACAGCGGAAGATGGCGAAGCTCCGCCCATTTGCCGTCGGCGTGGAAATCCGGCGTCATGACAGGGCAACCTGTGGCCGCTGCTGCCGCGCATGTGCCGACCATAGCGTCCGGCTTGAGACGATCGATGGCCTGCAGGTAATCCAACGGAAGATTCGGTGAAGCGCCATTGCGCAGCAAGCCCTCTTCATCGAGAATCAGGATCGAAACCGCTGCACCGTGACCGGCTAACACCTCTCCCGCGATGGCCAAGCGGGTGAGGATTTCCTTTTGCGGCAGTCCTGCGTTCAGCATCTGCCGGACGCGATGGTGCGACTGCTCCACGAATTCGTCATTCGTCCGTTCCGCTTCTACGGGTGGCGATTGCTCTTGCTTCATATTCATATTGCAGGCCTCACACCTCCTCATGACGGGATACGCTATGACGATAACGCAGATCAGCCGCCGTCGCAATATGTGGTCCTCGTCGGCGGTCGAAAGGACTGTCTCTTGCGGGTGACGGGTAGCTTCAGGAGGCGGGAAGCAAAGCTGTGTTCAGGAGCGCGACTTCGTGGATTTGCCGGCTTGCAGGTATTTGTCGATGCCGGTCGCCATTTTCCGGCCCTCCGCAATCGCCCATACGATCAGCGAAGCGCCTCGCTTCGTGTCGCCGCCGGCAAAGACTCCGTTCAGATTGGTCATGAAGTTCTCATCGACGCCGACATTGCCGCGCGCATCATAGTTCACGCCGAGGCTGTCGAGTAGTCCGTTTTTGACCGGGCCGGTAAAGCCCATGGCGAGGAGGACCAGATCGACGTCCATCTCGAGCTCGGTATTGGGAACCGGTGTGAACTTTCCGCCTTCGAACTTTGCTCGTTGCGCCTGCAATTTCGTGACGTGACCGTTATGCCCGGTAAACTTCGTCGTCGATAGACTCCACTGACGGTTGCAGCCTTCCTCATGGGCGTGGGAAGTCCTCAGCTGCATTGGCCAGAGCGGCCAGGGCGTCGATTCCGCGCGCGTCGGGGGCGGCTCAGGCAGCAGCTCGAACTGATGCACTTCTACGCAGCCTTGGCGGTGCGCGGTCCCCAGACAATCGGACCCGGTATCTCCTCCGCCGATGATGACAACCCGCTTTCCCTTGGCCGTGATCGGCTCATCGGTAATGGGAATCCCGGCGGTGCGTTTGTTCTGCTGAGTCAAATAGTCCATCGCCAGATGAACGCCCTTCAGTTCTCGTCCCGGAATGGGCAGTTCGCGTGGCTGCTCGGCCCCCATCGTGAGACCGACCGCATCGAACTGCGCGCGCAGCTGCTCGCCCGTGACGTCTTTTCCGACCGTCACGCCCGTCTTGAATTCCACTCCCTCGGCCTTCAGCTGCTCGAGCCGGCGATCGATCACCCACTTTTCCATTTTGAAATCGGGAATGCCGTATCGGAGGAGGCCGCCGATGCGGTCCGCCTTTTCGAACAGTGTCACCGCGTGCCCAGCGCGCGCCAACTGCTGTGCCGCTGCGAGGCCGGCAGGACCTGACCCCACGATCGCCACGGTTTTTCCGGTCTTGGCCACCGGAAGGATAGGAAACACCAATCCTTCGTTAAACCCGCGATCGATGATGTTCCACTCAATGACGCGGATGGACACCGGCTCTTCATTGATGCCGAGCACGCAGGCCCCTTCACAGGGAGCCGGGCACAAGCGTCCGGTGAATTCCGGAAAGTTATTGGTCGTGTGCAGGGCCTTGAGCGCGTCCTCCCATCGTCCCCGATACACGAGATCATTCCATTCGGGGATTAGATTCACCACCGGGCAGCCGGTATTTCCCTGACAAAAGGGCACGCCGCAGTCCATGCAGCGGGCGCCCTGAATCTTGAGCTTGTCCTCGGAGATCGGCTCGTACATCTCCTTCCAATCGAGGACGCGCAGCTCGACCGGCTTCCGCTTTGGGCCCTCACGGGCATATTTCATGAAACCCCTTGGATCACCCATGGCGTTTCATTCTTCGTATGGCCATTGAATTGGACATCATTCTGAACACAAAAACGTCATCAGTGCACCGCGCTTTTTTTGCGCTTCCGCTCTTCCAGCACACGCTTGTAGTCGACGGGCATGATCTTCACGAACTTCGGCAGGGTGGCGTCGAAGGTATCCAGCACCTGTTTCGCCTTGCGGCTGCCCGTATACATGAAGTGCTTCGTGATCAATTCATGCAGCTGCTGCTTGTCTTCCTTGGTTGAGACCGGCTCCAGCTCGACCATGCCGGTATTACAGCGGCTTTGGAATTTCCCCGCATCGTCAAGGACGAACGCGATCCCTCCCGACATGCCCGCGGCGAAATTGCGGCCGGTGCGCCCCAGCACGACGACGACGCCGCCGGTCATGTATTCACAGCCGTGATCGCCGGTGCCTTCGACGACGGCGCGAGCGCCGCTGTTGCGCACAGCGAACCGCTCCCCGGCCATGCCGTAAAAGTACGCTTCGCCTTGCGTGGCGCCGTAGAGCGACGTATTGCCGATGAGGATCGTTTCCTCCGGCGAGTACAGTACGTTCTTGGGAGGATAGACGATGATTTTACCGCCGGAGAGACCTTTGCCGATGTAGTCGTTGGATTCGCCTTCCAAGGTCAACGTGACCCCTCTCGCAAGGAACGCCCCGAATGATTGTCCCGCAGAACCGGTGAACTTGATCGAGATCGTGTCCTCCGGCAATCCCTCCAGCCCATATTTCTTGGCGATCCGGCTGGAGAGCATCGTTCCGGTCGTACGGTTCACATTCTTAATAGGAAGGTCCAGCGTAACCTTTTGCCCTTTGTCAATCGCCGGCCGGCATAACTCGATCAGCTTGTTGTCCAACACGCACTCGAGGCCGTGATCCTGCTTCTGGCAGCAGTAGCGGGGAACCTCCGGACTGACATCCGGCATGGTCAGGAGCGGCGTGAGGTCCAATCCCTTGGCCTTCCAGTGGTCGACGGCTTTCGTGATCTTCAGTTTATCGACGCGTCCGACCATTTCATTGATCGTCCGGAATCCCAGCTTGGCCATGAGCTGCCGCGCTTCCTCGGCGACGAAGAAGAGGTAGTTGACGATGTGCTCCGGCTTTCCGTTGAATTTCTTTCGCAGCTCGGGATCTTGCGTGGCAATGCCGACGGGGCAGGTGTTCAGATGACATTTGCGCATCATGATGCAGCCTTCGACGATCAAGGGCGCCGTCGCAAAGCCGTATTCCTCAGCCCCCAATAAAGTCGCAATGACGACATCGCGTCCCGTCTTCATTTGCCCGTCGGTTTCGACGCGAATACGGCCGCGCAGATCGTTGAGCACCAGCGTCTGATGCGTTTCGGCGAGGCCGAGTTCCCACGGAATCCCGCCGTACTTGATGGATGAGAGCGGCGAAGCGCCGGTGCCGCCGGAGTCGCCGCTGATCAACACCTTGTCCGCATGCGCCTTCGAGACACCGGCGGCTACGGTGCCGACACCGACTTCGGCCACCAGCTTCACCGACACGCCGGCTTCGGGATTGGAATTCTTGAGGTCGAAGATCAGCTGCGCCAGGTCCTCGATCGAATAGATGTCGTGGTGCGGCGGCGGGGAGATCAGCTGCACGCCCGGCGTCGCATAGCGGAACTTCGCGATGTTTTCATCGACCTTGTGGCCGGGCAGCTGGCCGCCTTCGCCCGGCTTCGCGCCTTGCGCCATTTTGATTTGCAATTCACGGGCGTTGACCAGGTAATGCGCGGTCACCCCGAAGCGGGCGGACGCCACCTGCTTGATGTAGCTGTTCTTGGAGTCGCCGTTCGGCAGCGGCTTGAACCGCTCCGGATCTTCCCCGCCCTCGCCGGTGTTGCTCTTCCCACCGAGGCGATTCATCGCGATCGCCAGCGTTTCGTGCGCTTCCTTGCTGATGGACCCGAATGACATCGCCCCTGTGTTGAACCGCTTGACGATCGCGCTCGCCGATTCGACTTCTTCCAACGGCACCGGCGTTTGGGCAAACTTGAAATCGAGCAGACCGCGCAGGTTCGATCGCCGCGCGCTCTCGTCGTTCACAAGCTGTGCAAACTCGGCGTACGTCTTGGGATCGTTCGATTTGCTCGCGTGCTGCAGCTTGTAGATCGTGTCCGGATTCCAGTTATGGTGTTCACCCTGAATGCGGTAGTGGATTTCACCCCCGAAATCCAGCTGGCGGATGGCAGCCGGCTCATACGCGACGCGATGCCGCCGCAAGGTCTCCTCCCCGATTTCGCGGATGCCGATGCCTTCGACGCGCGACGGCGTGCCCGTGAAATAACGGTCGATGACCTCATGGTTCAAGCCGATCGCTTCGAAGATCTGTGCGCCGCAATAGGACTGGACCGTGGAGATGCCCATCTTCGAGAAGATTTTCAGCAGCCCCTTGCTGATGGCCTTGATGAATTTTCCCTCGGCCGTCTGAGCGTCGAGCCCTTCGGGCAGATAGTTGTCGCGCTCCATGTCGACGAGCGATTCGAACACGAGATAAGGATTGATGGTCCCGGCGCCGTAGCCGATGAGACAGGCAAACTGATGCACGTCTCGAGGCTCGCCGGTCTCGAGGATCAAGCCGACTTCCGTTCTCGTGCATTCACGGACCAGATGATGATGCACGGCGGAGATGCCCAGGAGGCTCGGAATCGGCGCCCATTGGCCATCGACGCCGCGGTCGCTCAAGATCAGGAACTTGTAGCCGTCTTTGATCGCCTGAGAGGCTTCGCGGCACATGGCGTCCACCGCCGCGCCCAGGCCATCGGGGCCCTCGGCGACGCGGAACAGCATCCGCAGCGTCTTGCTCTTGAAATTCGGATCCGAAATGCCCCGGATCTTTTGCAAATCGGCGTTCGTGAGGATCGGCTGCTGCACCTTGATCCGGCGGCACGATTCCGGTGATTCGTCCATCAAGTTGGGCTTGGGACCGATGTTCGTCACGAGCGACATGACGAGCTGCTCGCGGATCGGATCGATCGGCGGGTTCGTGACCTGCGCGAACAATTGTTTGAAATACTTGAAGAGCAGCTGGGGGCGGTCGGACAGCACCGCAAGCGGCGTATCCGTCCCCATTGACGAGACGGCTTCCTCGCCGGTCACGATCATCGGTGTGATGACCATCTTCAGTTCTTCCACCGTATAGCCGAAGGCCTGCTGCCGCTGACGGATCGTCGGATGGTCGGGCTGTGGCACGTTCAACGGCTCGGGCAATTCATCGAGCGAGACGCCGTACTGCGTGACCCAGCTGCGATAGGGCTTGCGCCCAACGATATCGGCCTTGATTTCCTCGTCGTCGATGATCCGGCCTTGGACCGTGTCGACCAAAAACATGCGTCCCGGCTGCAACCGCCCCTTGCTGCGAATATTTTTCGGATCGGCCGGCAACACGCCCGCTTCGGAGGCCAGCACCACCGTGCCGTCGGTTGTGACTTGATAGCGACAGGGACGGAGGCCGTTACGGTCCAGCGTCGCGCCGATCATCTTGCCGTCGGTGAAGCACACGGCCGCGGGACCGTCCCAGGGCTCCATCATGGCGGCGTGATATTGATAGAAGCCGCGCCGGTCGAGATCCATCTGCGGGTTTGCGACCCACGGCTCGGGGATTAACATCATCATCGCGTGCGGCAGCGAGCGGCCGCCGAGCAAAAGAAACTCGAGTGCGTTGTCGAGACAGGCTGAATCGCTCTGGTGCTCGTAGACGATGGGGAACAGCTTTTCCATGTCCCTGCCGAAAAGCTCGGAATGGAGCCGTCCCTGTCGGGCCTTCATCCAATTCACATTGCCCTTCAGCGTGTTGATTTCGCCGTTGTGACAGATATGGCGGTAGGGATGCGCGAGCGGCCAGGTCGGGAATGTGTTCGTGCTGAAGCGCGAGTGCACGAGCGCAAGGGCGCTGACCATGCTGGCGTCTTTGAGATCCTGATAGTAGGTCCCCATCTGATGCGGCAGCAACAAACCCTTGTAGACGATCGTGCCGGCGGAGAGACTCGGAATGTAGAAGTGCTCGCGGCCTTCGATCGCGGACTCACGGATCGCCTTTTCGACGAGCTTGCGGATGACGTAGAGCTTGCGTCCGAATTGGGCTTCGTTCAGCACGTCGCGCGCGATGAACACCTGCCGCATGAACGGCTCGGTTTTACGGGCCTGCACGCCGATGGTATCGCTTTTGACCGGCACATCCCGCCAACCCAGCAGACGTGCGCCTTCTTGCTCGATGATTTTGCCGAACAACGTTTCGCATTGCTGACGCGCTGACGGATTCGGAGGCAAAAAGACCTGCCCGACGCCGTATTCGCCGGCTCCCGGCAATTTGACGCCTACATCGCCCGCCACGCGGCGTAAAAACTCGTGCGGAACCTGGAGCAGAATGCCCGCGCCGTCGCCGGTGCACGGATCGCAGCCTTGCGCCCCGCGGTGCGTCAGATTTTCGAGAACTTGCAAACCCTGACGGACGATGTCGTGCGATTTTTGGCCTTTGATGTTGACGACAAACCCGATGCCGCACGAGTCTTTTTCGTGTTCAGGGTCGTAGAGGCCTTGCTTCCGTGGAAGCCCTGGAAGTTCCATGTTACCTATCTCGTGAAAAAGGCAGGTCTTTTTCCTGCTGGGTAGAGGCCCTACCGGGAGGACTCAGAGGACGCGGAGCCTTGTTCCTCGTGAGGCATGATCCCATAGAAAATTCGTGGGTCAGATTAATGGAAGGGTGATTCCTCTGTCAAGCCGACAATGCATGGATTTCGTTGCGATTGCCTTGACTTTGTTTCCTTCGCTGCCCTACCATCCGCCGCATGCCACAGGGTCCCGTCACCTCCACAATTCACACGATGGCAGACGTCTGGGACGCCTATCGGAGCGAGCTTGAGGGGGTCGAGGAACGGATCCACAAGAATTTAACTTCGAGTGTGGCCCTCGTCAATACGGTCGCCGCGCATATCCTCAACAGCGGCGGCAAACGTATCCGGCCGCTCCTGTTGCTCCTCTCGGCCCGTCTCTGCGGCTACGCCGGCAGGGAGCACCATCAACTGGGAAGTCTGGTCGAATTCATCCATACCGCAACCCTCCTTCACGACGATGTCGTCGATGATGCCGACATCCGGAGGAACCGTCAAACCGCACGAAAAGTCTGGGGAAATCAAGTCAGTATCCTCGTCGGCGACTATCTGTACTCGAAGGCCATGTGCCAGGTCGTCGAATTCCGCAGCCAGCGCATCAATGAAATCCTCGCTGAAGCCTGCAAGAAGATGGCGGAAGGGGAAGTTCTTCAGCTGTACTACAACGGCAATCCCGCCATGCCGGAGGCCGACTACATTAAGATCGTCGAACACAAGACGGCAGGCCTGATCGCGGCTTCGTGCCGGATGGGGGCGATCCTGGCCGAGGCTACGGATACACAACAAGACTGCCTTTTTCGGTTCGGACAGTACCTGGGCATTGCGTTTCAAGTCGTCGACGACACGTTGGACTATACGGCTAATGGCGCGTCGTTGGGCAAGACACTGGGACAGGACCTCCGACAAGGCAAGGCCACCCTGCCGCTGCTTCACC
>JBKPSD010000017.1:0-12317 GCA_046734935.1 Nitrospirota bacterium | reverse complement strand
TGTCGCACTTCTTCGTCGGTGATTCTTCCTTCAACATGCAGCTTATCAATGAACTGGTCATACGGATCGGTCAGCACAGTAATGATGAGGCTCAGAACCCGACTGAGATCCGTTTTGTCCACCGCTGTGTCGTCCTCCGGCTCTGACTCACCCGGCTAGGGAATGATGTTTCTTTACAAACGAAACGACCTGTTTCTTTCTCATTCAATCGTCCGGGAAAAGTCAGAGAGTGTCAATCGATTCGTCCTGAGCATTTGAACGAGTAGTCTCTCGGAAGACGAGAACGATTCCCGGGGACGAAGGATAGCCTTGGATGGCATACCACCGTTGATCCGCAGGGGAATACAGCTCGTACTGGATGGGGCGCTGGTCATCGAGCGCGTGTCTGAGTCGTTGGTCGGCGACTGTGCCTCTGAGACCGGGAAACAAGACCCACACTGACTGGCCGATCATGGTTCTTGGATCACCCCCTAGGCGGCGGACGATCACCTGTGCTGCCGCATTCATCGTCATGCACTTTCCTTGTCCATCGAGACGCACGACGGCATCCGAGATGCCTTCAAGCGTTGTCATTAAATCCGTAGTCTTCATCTCTTGCGATTGTACGTTGCAAAGGATCGTAAGGCAAACCACGTGATTAAGAGAAGCAGCTTGCTAATAGGGTCGTCGAACTGCTAAGTTGAACCACTTTCATGACGGCGGGCCTCGTATGAAGGATGAACTGATAGGGCCCATCACCGATGTTGTCGCCGAGAGTGTGATCGGAAGCCTGAGCTAAGCCGCTTCTCCAGACCGCGTCTTCGGCCCTCTCCTTCCCCAGTCGTTCTCTTGTTCTCAGGCAATGTCATATTCGAAGGAGGAACCCCATGGGTTCAAAATTATATGTTGGCGGTTTGCCCTATGCGGCAACCGAAGCGCAAGTCACCACTTTGTTTGCCGCACACGGCACCGTTGAATCGGCGCGTGTGATGACCGACAAGTTTACCGGACAATCGCGGGGCTTTGGCTTCGTCGAGATGTCGACCCCCGAAGAGGCGCAGGCCGCCATCGCGGCTCTCAATGGGTCTCAAATGGACGGGCGATCCTTGACGGTGAACGAAGCTAAACCGCAGGAACCTCGTTCAGCGAAAGGTGGTCGGTTCGCCGGCTCCGGGCGCGGAAACGACTTCGGCGGCCGAAACCGGTTCTAACGCCAGCCGTGACATGTGGGGCGCCTACTCGGGCGCCCCAGCTTAACCAAAGGTAATTGCCCGCTCTTAGCGATCCTCGACCGTTATTCGTTATTAATGGTGGGCAGGCGAGTGCTCTTTGGGCATTCGATATTATTGAGTGGGTATGTTAGGGTAAAGCCGTGATCACTTCTGAATTCTGCGGTCATACACGCTTGTGAGGGCGACGTTAAAGCCGTCCTCGCGGAAGCGAAGTTAGACAACAGCACTCTGGAGGTACCATGGCGCGTGGCAGTTCCACGTTGGCGAAACGCGAACGAGAAAAGGCTCTTCAGAAGGCTCGCCAGGAGAAGGAGGCGAAGCGCGAGCTTCGCAAGGCTGAAAAAGCTTCCCGTAAACCTGGTTCGGACGGCGAGGATCCTGATTTGGCAGGTCTTCGATGGGGCCCGCAAGAACCCCTTTATTAAGAGGATTCTGAGGAGTACTGGCACCAAGACAGGCCGATTAACAGCCCAGGAATTCGACTCACTCTCTCTTACCGCCTAGGGTCTTCAGACGTTTCTTGACGTGTGGCAGACCAATAAGCCGTTTGTGCTTCCCGCCAGCAGGCGCGACTTTAACCGGCCAGTTTCAGCCGAAACTAAGCCAATTCCTGCTTGATTGCTCCTCCTGCCCCTCCCCGATTGGGGATAAGCCTAGTTTCGGTCATGGTAGATTGTCTATAAGTTGGCGGACTGATAGCGATTATGTAGGATTTTTGCATTAAGACTCCGGTCCGGTAACAGCGGATCAAAAGGAGGCCTGTCATGGGGAAAATCGTTGAGTGCGCCAAGGTTGATCCATCGTCTGGATGTCAACATGTGGTACGGGGGAACACGGAAGAGGAAGTGCTAAAGAATGCCGCTGAACACGCCAAACAGCACGGGATTCGGGAGGTCACCCCGGAGCTCAAGGCAAAAGTGAAGGCAGCAATTCGGGACGAGAAGTAATGTTTTCAGTGGAAGATCATCTCTCTTTAGCGCGATAATCGCCCTTCACCAACCGGTGCCTTTGGGCGCTACATATTCATCCATTTGATCGAGAAGGAGGTTCGCGTCATGGCATTGCTGATTACTGCCGAATGTATTAACTGCGGAGCTTGTCTGCCGGAATGTCCAAACGAGGCTATTTTCGAAACTCGCGGCGACGCGGAAGCCAAAGGGAATCATGTGGGCGACGGCCAGGGTGTGGGAGACAGTATATATGTGATTACGCATGAACGCTGCACTGAGTGCGTCGGCCATTTTGATGAGCCTCAATGTGCGGCCGTCTGCCCCGTCGATAATTGCTGCATTTCTGATCCCGCCTATCCTGAAACGACCGATGTCTTGTTGGACAAGGCGAAGAAACTTAATCCTGATAAGGCGATCGATCCGGCAAAAGTGTGGAGCGGCGTGCGGAACTGATCATTTTGCGCTTCGAGGTTCCGTCCCTCGGTCGACTGCTGAGAACGCGGCCGTAACAACGGTTGCCCTGGCAGGACTGAAGCGATCAGCATGGCTGATAAAATTCCTAGAGTCATTTCTAGTGCCACTGTCATCAAGGTGTTAGCGAAGGTCTTTGCTTTCCAAGCCATCGAGATCAGCTTATTGCGCTCACATGCCGGCATATCCGATGCCAATTGGAAAGCCCTCAAGACCGAAGCGTTCAAGAAAACGTACGCGAAGCAACGCTCTTTTTATGAAGATCGCTTGACGGGTGCGTTCGCGTTGGAGCGCATTTCCCAGTCTGAACGAGAGACAAGACTTCTTGAGCTGTGGCTGAAGCAGAGTGAAGATTTTCCCAAAGACGAACCGTAAGACAGTGCTCATGGCTGCCGGCGCTTGAAGTGGTTTCGATCTCCCTTCTTTTCGCTAGACCTCAGTCAGACCGCAACCATGAGCCGGCTCAGGCCCCGAAGACAAGCGCGTTCTAAGCGTCTAACCAGGGTCTTCGATAGATTCACATCAACTCGACTCCTAGTATTGTGAGGGTATGGATCAAGGTCGGTCTGGGAAGCACATCTGTATTTTCGAGTGCGAACGGAAAGGCCGTTCGTTCACAGGAAAAGTCGTGTGTGCTGTTTGTGGTGTCTACCTCTCTTCTCCAGATCAGCCATCTGAGCCAGAGAAGCCTGCGCAGGAAGCCGAGAATCAGTCGTCCGTGTGAACGCGACCTTTTTGCTTTGAAGTCCTCTTCGATGTCTGCCCACCTCGAAGCCCAGCCACAGTAGGCAGCCCAAATACTAGACAGCGACAACGCAGTTTTGTATTGGCTCGCAGCCCATCCCGTCTGGCCAAGTGGCACCGGCATCTGGCGGTGGAGAGTTTCATCTATGAAGGCATGAATAAACCCAGGACTGCTGGGCGGCGTTAACGAATCTTGCCAGTCTCCTAATGGCGGTTCCTTAACACCAGGTTGTCGGACTCATCGTTAAACGGAATTGCTCTTGCACCACTGATCAGTAGGACCGCGAACGGGAAACGCTATGTGGAAAACCGGCCCCGAGAGCAGCAGCAAACAGCAAGGGAGCGGTCATAAGCAGCAGTTGGAGCCTCCGGCCTTCCGGACGCTTGCCATCAAGGGAAGCAAACCGGACGCGCTCACCAAGCGCGACAACCGCGTTTCTTCAGCCGTTTCCATTGAGACCAAAATTCGTCTCGGATTTCCTGACGCCGCCGTTTTGCCCGAGCGACCAGTAAGCCGGCGGTAAATGCTGCCTGTTTGCCGGTTTGATGCTTCAAGAAACTTCTGACATACTGTTCTGCCAGGACTGCGTCCTGATGCCTGCCCAACAAATCCTGGAACTGCGCGGCAGCCTTGATAAAGCGAGCAATCGATTTGCGCCTACACGCGGCGGCCAACTCGGCCGTATATCGGGCTCGCTTCGTTTTGATCCGGACACGATGAAGCGCATTGTCCGACGGCGAGTCTCTCAACCTTTTCACCGTCTTTCGAAGCTTGCGATATTGCCGGGCAGCGACGTCCGTGAGGGTCTGGTCCGATTTCCAGACGGCAGGGACGTCGGCTTCTTGTAACAGTTTTGAAATGAAGCCCAAATATCGCGCGCTCTTGATTTCGTCCATCAACGTTCGTTGGGTTCTTTCACGTTCGGCCCGAAGGTGGTGTAGAAACCGTTCGAGCGGTCTGCGTTCATGAGCCCTTAGCTCTTGCGCTTCCCGTCGAAAATAGTTCATCTGGACATCCAAATCACGTGCGCGTGCGAATATCTCGCTGAGCCATTTGAGACCGGAAATCAGGGGCTCCACCCAGTCGGCACGAGCGATTATCCGCACGGCGAGCAAAATTGTTCGCATGCGTCGTGCGGCGACCCTGATTTGGTGCACCGCTTCCGCCTCGCCGACCAGTCTGACGACAGGATCGCATCGCTTGAGAATTTGAAGCTGTTGCAGCAACGTGTACCGGACGTGTTCCTCTATGGACGCCTCGTGCGAAGGCGCATCCGGGCTTTCATAGGGAATGGAAAGCGCACGAAACAGTTTGGGCCGTCCGTCATGGTGTCGGGCTCCTGCTTGATAGAGTGCGGACGCCAGGCGATCGACCTCGTGCTCCTGGCCGTGCAACGATTCGATCTCCACCTCCCGAAACTGTTGAATCACGGAACCGTCGCGCAGCACGGAAACCGTATCCAGCATGACGTCGGCTGCATGGGTTCCGTCGGGCTCCATGCGAATCGCTCTACGGGACGTGTGTAAGTGGGCAATCGGAACGAGCTGCTTTCCTTCTAAAAGAACGATCAACGCGTCGACGAGCTGTGGCGGGGGCGTCCTCGAGGCTTCTTGAAATTCGATTTCCCTGCGTGCGCCGTTGAGAGGCAGCTTCAAGTGCCACACCGGGCGTCCGCTTTCGACGCGTCGTCGAAGGGTGATGTGCGATCGGGCAAGGCAATGATCCAGGGTATCAAAATATGTTGAAGTAAAAAGCCGTCTCGGGAGGCGATGTCCTGCGAGGTTCGGCAGGCGAAACTCGGCGTCGACCGCCAACTTTCGTTCCGTTTCTGTCACCGATTTTATTGCAGGAAGCGTCGAGTCAGTGATCTGAGGTTCAAGCATAATCCACTCGTCTGAGTGATAATTTCTCATACATTCATCACGGGCTTCCAGCCCTCGAGCGACTGTCTTTTAATGACAATTAACAGTCTGGATATGCCGAATTAACCACGCCGCAATCTTCAAAGGCTATTCTTTCTCAGCATGGGACGCAATGCGAATTGGGTTCAAGTCAATGCCATCTTCTTACTGAAGCTATTTATTATTGGTCTCGGTAAGTTCTTGCCTGGCTCAATTCAACGGCCACTTCCGCCGCTGCCTCACGATGACCTGTTCTTCCAGACCCGGACAGAGGGCCTTCCGAGTTGCTCGGCCTCGCCGGTTTCCGATCCTGGATAGCGGATCCTAGCCGCAAAGTTCGCGATAAATCAGCGGTCGATAGAGGGTCGGGCAACGCTTGAATCAAAAGCGATTCGGCGTCACCGCCCCATATGCCTACAGCGTTGGAGCGTGTAGTTGATTGACGACTGTTGAAGCGCTTGCTAGCAAGAAGCTAACCATCGGAGATGCCGACGGCCTCCTGCGCGCTTGACCGCCGACATTCTGCGAAAGGCGGCCGGCAATGTCTGCTTCTTCGCATATCGTCTTGATCGACGACAATCCTCGTGATCGTGTGTACTACGCTGATCGCCTCCAGGCAACGTTCCCCGAGTGCGTTGTTGTTCAGGCGACGCCATGTCGCACCGGTCTGGCTCTTTGCAAGGAGCATCGACCCGACTGCGTCCTCCTCGAACTTGATTTGCCCGACCCGGTTTCGAGGTGTTACTCAAGCTGGTTCCTCGTGTATATCGCCCTGAAATGGCCGTGATCGTGCTGACACGGATCTACAATCTTGGCGTACTGAAAGCGGCCGTGACAAACGGTGCACAAGCTGCATTGCTCAAAAGCATGGCATCCGGCGATGTACTCGAGAAAGCTGTCCTTAAAGCGATGGCGACCGTGCAGAGGGATCGAAAAGGAGTGTCGCGTGAACTTGCCTAAGTGTTTGAGACGTTCTCTGCCAGTCTTGACCTGATAGGTCCTCAATTCCAGTCCCCTTCAACCCCTGATAAGCCTCCATCTCTAAGAACGATCGCAACGGCTCCCTTAAAGCCAACGCTCATCAGAGACACCTTTTGGTGGTCAAGTACACGGCTGTTGGGGCGATCGGCGACATCGCATGCGGGCGGCTGTCGCACAATTCCCCATAAAAATTTCTCGACAGAAGCAGTTGCTGCCGTGGCGGCGTACTATCGGGATGTTGCAAGTCGAAATTCGCACGTGAATCCGGCATTCAATCTGCATATTCACGGTCCCGAACTGCGATGTACCCTATCGCGAATGACCCCTATCACTCCGTGGCATGACTCATAGATCAAGCACTATGCGGCGTAATGTTCTTCTATGGCTCCTTGCAATCACGGTCGGTTTAGCCGTTGGCCTAGGGGTCTACACTTTTGTGTATGCGAGAGGAGCGTCGTATCTGACCGACGATCCGCGTGCTTGTCTCAACTGCCATGTCATGCGTCCCGAATATGATGGTTGGGTCAAAGCCAGTCACCGTCAAGCTGCGGTCTGTAACGACTGTCACACTCCAAATGGCTTGCTGCCGAAGTATCTTTCGAAAGCGTATAACGGGGTCCTCCACTCGGCGGCCTTCACGAGCGGTCATTTTCCCGATGTCATCCAATTAAAGCCGTATACACGAGCGATTACCGAGCGGGCTTGCCTCCGCTGTCATGCCGATCTCGTCCATGCCATCGACATACGCGCCGGGGAACAGGTGTCGTGTCTGCGGTGTCACCAACACGTCGGACATCAGTAAATCAGAAGGGGGACAGCATGACGAATGGAGCAGGCCCATCATCTCGCAGGCTGATTGTGGCAGTGCTCGGCGCCGCAGTGATTACCTTCTTGGTCGCGGCCCTTCTGATCAAGGTCTTTCAGCGCCAGGAAGAAGCCAAACAAGTGTTCTTCAGAGTCGCGGAGTTGAATGACCAAACCGATGATCCGGCCATCTGGGGCAAGAATTTCCCCTTTCAATACGATGCCTATCGGAGCACGGTCGACCAGGTCCGAACCCGGTATGGCGGAAGCGAAGCCGTTCCGCACGCACCGACCAACGTTGATCCTCGCTCGGTTGTCGCTCAATCCAAGCTAGAACTCGACCCGCGGCTGAAAACCATCTGGGCCGGCTATGCCTTCGCACGGGATTTCCGGGAAGACCGCGGCCACGCGTATATGCTCGACGACCAAACGTATACGGAGCGGCAAATCGCGGTCAAACAACCGGGCACCTGTCTTCAATGTCATGCTTCTGTCTATACCGCGATGAACGACCTCGGTCATGGCGACGTGCGACAGGGATTCGAAAAGCTCAATAGTCTCCCATATGCCGAGGCTCGAAAGCTCGTCAAGCATCCCGTCGCATGCATCGATTGCCATGCACCCGATACGATGCAATTGCGCATCACAAGACCCGCCTTTATCGAGGGCATTCAAGAGGCTAAGGCACATGACGGCATCAAGAATTACGACGTGAATACGATGGCGACCCGCCAGGAAATGCGCTCGTTCGTCTGCGCACAATGCCACGTCGAGTACTATTTCAAAGGCCCGGAAAAACGGCTCACGTTTCCCTGGTCGAACGGCCTTAAAGCCGACGAAATCCTCGCGTATTACAAGGATGCGCTCGCTAAAGACTGGACGCATGCGGAGACCGGAACTCCGCTGCTCAAAGCGCAGCACCCCGAGTTCGAGATGTGGAGCCAGGGCATTCATGCGCGCTCTGGCGTCGCCTGTGCGGACTGTCATATGGCCTACAAGCGTGAAGGAGCAATGAAAATCAGCGACCATCACGTCCGGAGCCCGCTTCTCAATATCAACCGGGCATGCCAAACCTGCCATAAATGGTCCGAGGCGGAACTCAAGGCCCGAGTCGAAACGATTCAAGACCGGACATTTGAGATGAGAAATCGTGCGATGGACGCGGTGGTCGCATTGATCGGCGACCTGAAGGCTGCCAAGGAGCGAGGGGCCTCGGCCGAGCAGTTGGCATCCGGGCAGCAGTTTCATCGGCAAGCGCAGTTTCTTTTCGATTTCGTAGAGGCGGAGAACAGCACGGGATTTCATGCGCCACAAGAAGCAGCACGCGTCTTAGCCGAATCCATTGATCTCGCCCGGCAAGGACAATTGACGGTAAGACAGATTGCAGATCAGGCTAGGAAGTAAGGATCCCGGCATTGCAAGGACCAGGGCGCACGCACGACGTTCCGTTCAATGGATGACTTCCCACCCAGCATCTTCTCGCTCTCGCAGCTGGCATTCCGATCGCCTTCCAACTCGGCTTGACCGGGACCGGGGAGCTCTTCTTGCGGTGCCGCTATTGGTCTATGCGGTGGGCATGACGGTGCAGGAAGCCGCTGCGATCTCTCTGGTCGTCGTGGCCGTCTCTTCGCTGTTCGGAGCGTGGGAGGTGTTTCTGATGGCCTTTGGAGTGATGCTGCTGCTCGCTCCTTGGCTGATCGTTCGACAACGCCAGTTGGCGCCTCCTCAGTCCGAGGAAAGAAGCCGGTGTGTCGAGTCAATGGCGCGAAATTACTTGGACTGTAGCTGCCAGTCTCTTTCGCCTGTTCTGATCGTGAGCCGCCCTCGAATCGAATGAGCGTCTGTGCTATCTGATCTCCTCTATTCCGACATGCCCGCGGAGGACATTATAATCGTAGGCTCGTTTCCCGCCGCGTCTCAAGCCGGGATCGCAATCCTCCATTTCCGTGATGAGCCGAGCGACGGCATCGCGAGTATCTGGCAGGCGCGCCGCGTGCCGTGGTGTCTGTCCTGCCAGCAAGCGATGAGGTTGGTCCGACCATTCCAGGTAGGCCTTTTCCAAAAAGGCGTTCAGCATGGCGCGATCCTCTTCTTCCGACACGACGACCGTGACCCCTTGACCGGACTGTAGCCGCTCCACGCTGACTCCCTGATAAGGCGGCGTCAAGCTATCTCCGCGGAAATGGAGCGCAAAACCAAAGGCGCGCGCAAGCGAGTGCTTGGCGTCATCCAGCCGCTCGGGACTGTCGCACTCGATGATGAGCTGTGAGGACGTGAGCGTGAGCCGTCCGACAATCGCCGGCTGGTTTGGAGGCTCCGCCCGTTGGATCCACGTTCGCGGCCCGGCAGCAGGGCGGTCGATCGTTCTCTGCGCCGGACTGAGAGTCGAAGGCTGTGGTTGCCAGTTCTCCAGGCCGGACAGGCCTTCGTTAAACAGGCGATAGTCGTGGTGATCGTAAAGCGCAATGGCATAGAGATACGGCTCACCGCTCGGAGTATGGTACCGGATGTGCGCGACCGCATCGACGAGAGCGGCCACCCGCATCTCGGCGAATATCCATAACAGAATATGACCGAAGCGCTTCGTGAACTCCTGCCATTCGCCCAATACCAGCTCCCCTGAGGACATTTCCATCCGCCGTTCCCAGTCCCGCGTCCTTTCGTACAGTGCTTTGCCCTCTGAAGGAGAAAGGATGAGGCCGCATCCGGCCCAGACCGCCTCGTTAGAATCAGGACGTTTGGGGTCGCGTACGACGCGTGTCAGAAGCACGTGGCCGATCGAAAGATCCTTGGCAAAATCTTCGTATGGAAGCGAAAAAGTCGTACCGTCGCCTAGTGATCGAAGCGTGAGGGAATTCGGTGTTGTCGGGGCAGCGACCAGTTCCAGAAGGTCCATATACGAATGCTTCAATGGATCAAGCCAGGCACGCTCCTCGTCCGGAATATGTTCCGTGATCACGTCTCGGAGCTGTTCGATCAGGGTTAGTTGGCCATCCTCGGGATAAAAGTCACAAAGCAGCGACAAGTCGGCAAGTTCGCTTTCCTGTGGAAGCGCCGCCAATACTGTTGTTGCGCCCTCCTCCTTGAGATACGGTTTCAGAGCGCGTGCGAGCCCTACGTTGCGCTGGATCGCGAATTCAGCGCGCTGCGACAGCAAGTCCAGCCTTGCCAGCACGGCCTCGAGAGAGACCGGTATTGACACAAAGAATCCTGCGGCTTTTTGATTCATCACGTTCATGCGCGTGCTTCCTCGACGCTGAGGCCCGGCATGCGTCGGCTGAACGCCGGCTTTCGAACGGCCAGCACAGGGATCGTCCCTCGCCGTAAGATCGCTTCTGTGACGCTTCCCGCCCACATGTGGGAAAGCCCACGGCGTCCATGGGTGCCCATGACGACGAGGTCGCTTTCAGATTGCGCCGCGACCTTGAGAATCGCGTCCGCAGGCACGCCTCCATAAAGTGATGCTTTGGCCGCGATGCCGGCTGCGGCAAATTCCGACGACAGAGCCTCAAACTTCTTAGTTGCCGCCGTGCGTTTTTGCTCGCGTTCATCCGAACTCTCGATCGTGAAATCGATTCCATAAGAGACGGGCTCCATGATGTGGAGCAGTTCGATCGACGCCTTGGCCTGGCCCGCGACCACACGGGCATATTGAACTGCCGCCAACGAACAATCGGAGAAGTCCGTAGGCACAAGAATGCGTTCGAGAGTGATCGCTCGGCCAACCTGATCTTCCGCTTTCGGCATCGGGACGGCCAGTACGGGGCAAGGCGCCATGCGGATCACCCGTTCGGCAGTGCTCCCCAACAGCACGTGGGCAAGACCGGATTTGCCTCTGGTGCCGACGATGATTAAGTCGGCGTCCTCAGACTGAGCTGCCGCGATCACCTCTTCGCTGGGAAGACCAGTTCCGACGCGTGTGGTCGCCTGAACCCCTTTTCGATGTAGTTTGTCCTTAAAGGCCGCAAGTCCGGCCGTCGCCTCGTACATCCGGTCGGCCAAATACACTTGATTCACAGCATACTCACGGTCCAAGCCCGGCTGGAATTCCACCACGGTCATGACGGTGAGCTCTGCACGCCAGGACGCTGTCAATGCACAGGCATACTCCTCGGCGCGCCGGGCGCAGTCCGAAAAATCCGTGGCTAACAGCAGGCGCTTGATGGGAGTCAAGTCCACAACGAAGTGTTCTTTCTGGGTTTCTGCCTTAACAGCGGAACTGTGAGGACGGCGCATCCCGCCGTCCGTACGACCTTGTCCGCGGTCGCGCCGAAAAAGATCTTATCCATGCTATCCGACCGGCCGCCATAGCTGCCCAGCACGATCAAGTCAATTCCTTCCGTGCGCGAGAATTTACCAATCTCAACAAATGGGGTGCCTTCCACGACCATGCGTCTGACGGATGCACCACCCTCTCGTGATTTGAGCAGTTGTCTCATCTTCAGGCGAGCGTGATGCCGTAACCGCTTTCGCTGCGCCGTGGCATCAGAAGGAACGGCCAAGAGGCCAAGACGATTGAAGGCATCCACAGTGTTGAGGTCGATGACGTGCATGACGGTCAGCTCTGCGCCGAGTGCTTCCTCGAGTTGCACGGCGACCCGGAACGCCTCTTCTGAACATGTTGAGAAATCCACCGGTACGAGGATCTTTTTAAAAAGCGCCCCAGACATATGCCCATAAGTTACAGCAAGGACAATGCCCACCGTGACAGACCATCCGGCTTCAAAAACCGATGGTTTGCGGCCAAGTCGACGCCCCCTTCAACCCGAAGGGGAGCGATGCTACAGCGCAATCTTTTCGCCTGTAGCAGAAAGGGACATTCCCTTCGCTGTCTCAACGGAATGCGCGAAGAGTGACCGGCACTGGAATTGCTCAGGCATTCGAAGAGGAATGACGACATCAAAGAGGATCCCATGACGAAAGAGAAGTGGCTCTTGCTCGGAGCAATGGTCGTAGGCGTGCTTGTCGTTCTCTACTTCATGTTCTTGTGCCCGTCCGAATGTCATTGAGCCTTTGTCGGGGGCGACGAGAGATCGGGACCACCGCGAGACCGCAACAAAAGGAGAGCATCGATGAAGACGTTGCTGGCAGTCGATGGATCGGACAATGCCAATGAAGCGGTGCGCGCACTGCAACATGTGTCGACCGACCATCTCGTGGTGCTTCATGCGATGAACGTCCCCAGGCCGGCGTATCCGATGATGATCCCGGAGGTCAGTGCCGAACTCTATCATGACATGGAACGAAGCATGCG
>JBKPSD010000016.1:0-23855 GCA_046734935.1 Nitrospirota bacterium | reverse complement strand
GGTCAAGGAAATGATCGACGCCAAAATGGCCGGTCGTGGACATGAGCATCGAAACGTGAAGCTTGGAACGGGCGGTATCCGGGAAATCGAGTTCCTGTTACAGACCATCCAGGTGCTGGCCGGGAAGGAATCCCCGGCTCTGGTCAATCGAAGCACGCTCGGGTCGTTGAAGGCATTCGCCGCGGAAAAAATATTGTCCGCCAAGCAGGAAGGCGCGCTCAGAGACGCCTATCTTTTTTTGCGGGACGTCGAACACAAACTCCAGATGGTGCACGATCTGCAAACACATTCGTTGCCCGATGAGGCGCTCGAATTGGAGCGGTGTGCAATTCGTTCCGGGTACGCGATCACTGACCGGCGGACGGCCGTGAACCGGTTCCAAGCCGACCTTCGCGCTCATACGAAATTCGTCAACGACCTTTTTCGATCGTTCTTTTACGATCCGCTAGCCTCGCCCCTTGTTAAAGTTGCTCTCAAGGCGACGAAGTGCCGTGCATCATCTCAGGGGCCGAAGCGGAGATCCCGCTCGCTGGAAAGCGAAAGATAAGTGTCGCCCCATTGATTGGAATTCGTAAGGCTCCAGGGTTCCTCAACGGCGACCGGTTTGAACCGCAGTCCGTAGATGCCGCCATAAACCAGATGGGCGAGCCCGGAACCGGAGTCTTCGACGAGTTGCGCATAGGCGGGGCACACCGGCGTTTCCGGGTTGTCGCTCCATCCCGTGACCCAATACCAGTCGCCGGTTGGATTCCGATCGTACAGCCGCACCTGAACGACCGGTCTGGCCGGGCCGGCCTCCTTGAACCGGGCAAAGACGCTTGCTTCACAATTTTCGCTGCTCTCGACTTCAACGATCATGAGTGCCCGATTGTAGCGCCCGCATCGCGTTCCCCACAAACACGAAGGGCCCGGCGGTTGCCCGCCGGGCCCTTCAGTCGGCTCTCACTCAGCACTCAGGTCTTAGTACATCCCTTCCATGCCGTGGCTGTGGCCATGACCGCCGCCGGCCGGCTCTTTCTTCTCTTCAGGGATGTCCGTGATCATGACCTCGGTCGTCAGCATCAATGCCGCCACCGACGCCGCGTTCTGCAGGGCAGTCCGCGAGACCTTGGTCGGATCGATGATGCCCGCCTTGATCATGTCCACGTATTCTTCCGTCGCCGCATTGTAGCCGGCGTTCACGTTCTTGTCCTCGCGGACTTTGCCAACCACCACCGACGCTTCACCGCCGGCATTGTTGACGATCTGGCGGATCGGCTCTTCCAGGGCGCGGCGGATAATGTCCAGGCCGACTTTTTGCTCAGCCGGAACGTCCTTGATGCCATCCAGGGCCTTGATGCAGCGCAGATACGCCGTTCCACCGCCAGGAACGATGCCTTCTTCCACCGCCGCCTTGGTCGCGTGGAGCGCGTCCTCGACGCGGGCTTTCTTTTCCTTCATTTCGGTCTCGGTCGCCGCGCCGACGTTGATCACGGCCACGCCGCCCACGATCTTCGCCAGCCGCTCTTGCAGCTTCTCGCGATCGTAGTCGGAGGTCGTCTCTTCAATCTGCGCCTTGATCTGCTTCACACGGGCTTCGATCTTCTTCGGGTCGCCATAGCCTTCGACGATCGTGCTGTTGTCCTTGTCGATCGTCACACGCTTCGCGCGTCCGAGGTCCGTCAGCTTCACGTTTTCCAGCTTGATGCCGAGATCTTCGGAGATCACCTGGCCGCCGGTGAGGATTGCAATGTCCTCCAGCATCGCCTTGCGGCGATCGCCGAAGCCGGGCGCCTTCACGGCCGCCACATTCAGGGTGCCGCGCAGCTTATTGACCACGAGGGTCGCCAGCGCTTCACCTTCGACTTCTTCCGCGACGATCACGAGCGGCTTGCCCATCTTGGCCACCTGCTCGAGGATCGGGAGGAGGTCTTTCATGCTGCTGATCTTCTTTTCATTGATGAGGATGAGCGGCTCTTCCACTGAACATTCCATCCGCTCGGCGTTGGTGACGAAATAGGGGGAGATGTACCCGCGATCGAACTGCATGCCTTCGACCACGTCGAGGGAGGTCGTCATCGACTTGGCTTCCTCAACGGTGATGACGCCGTCCTTACCGACCTTTTCCATCGCTTCCGCGATCAAATCGCCGATGGTCTTGTCGTTGTTGGCTGAAATGGTGCCGACCTGGGAAATCTCGGTCTTGTTCTGGCAGGGCTTGCTGAGCTTCTTCAACTCGGCCACGACCGCTTCAACTGCCTTGTCGATGCCGCGCTTGATTTCCATGGGATTTGCGCCGGCGGTGATGTTCTTCGCACCTTCGCGAAAGATGGCCTGGGCGAGAACGGTCGCGGTGGTGGTACCGTCTCCGGCGGTGTCGCTGGTCTTGCTGGCGACTTCGCGCACGAGCTGGGCGCCCATGTTTTCATACGGATTCTTGAGCTCGATTTCCTTCGCGACGGTCACGCCGTCCTTCGTGATGGTCGGGGCGCCAAACTTCTTGTCGAGAATGGCGTTGCGGCCCTTCGGCCCGAGCGTCGCCTTTACGGCGTCGGCCAGCTGATTGACCCCCTTGAGAATGGAGGCCCGAGCTGCCTCGCTGTAGAGTAGTTGCTTTGCCATGTGATGATCCCTCCGTTAAAGTCTGTGGATTCGAATTAGCTGTTGAATACGCCGAGAATGTCTTCTTCCTTGAGGATCAAGCACTCTTCATCCTCGATCCGAAGCTTGCTGCCCGAATACTTATCAAAGAGGACCTGGTCGCCAACTTTCACGTTTTCGACCTTCTTGCCGACGGCTTGGACGACACCCCGCTGCGGCTTTTCCTTGGCTGAATCCGGCACATAGATCCCGCCGGCCGTCCGATCCAATTCTTCAGTGTAGGTGACGAACACGCGATCGCCTAGGGGTTGAAAGCCCTTGGCCACGTTCTTCTTCTCCTTCGCTGCAGTGCTCATAACAGAACCTCCTCGTGATGTAAGTTAACCCGAACGATGTCGACGATTTAGAACGGGTCCGCACTGGATTGCACGGGCTTCCAGAAGCCAACGCAGGCAGAAACCCTCATCTTCCGAAACTGCGGGACAGATAGCCCCGCCTTGGAATGAGTCAAGGGGGTCGGGTGAAAAAAATCGTTCGTGCCCCAGCACTCGGGAAAGGGGGATGATACTAGATGGCGATCCGAATATTCCAGCGTATTCGGCTGGCGGGGGAACAAAAATGTCAGGCGCGTAACCGGTCGAAATCCTTTATATCTTTCTTCATGTAATCCCGTAGACGTTTGATGATACGGGCTTCCAGCTGGCGGGTGCGCTCCTTGGTGATGCCGTATTTGGCGCCCAGATCGTCGAGCGTGAGCGGGGTCTCTGAGAGCAGGCGGTTGCGGAGGATGTCCTCGTCCCGCTCGTCCAGCGTCTTGACGAATTCCGCCAGCTTTTCACGGAATAACGTGTGGAGCTGGTCGTGTGCGAGCTGCTCATCTGCCGGTACCTGGTGGGAGGGGATCACATCGAGCAGGGTGCCGTCCTGATCTTCGCCGATCGGTTGATCGAGTGACAGCTCCCAGTTGCCCAGTCGCTGGTCCATTTCGACGACGTCGCGCTCCCGGACGTTCAGCCGGTCGGCCAGGAGTTTGGTGTCCGGCGCGAATCCCTCCCGCTCGAGCTTGGATTTTTCCTTTTTGAGGTTATAGAACAGTTTGCGCTGGTCTTGCGTAGTGCCGATTTTCACCAGGCGGTAGGTATTCAATAGGTAGCGAAGAATGTACGCGCGCGACCACCAGGCAGCGTAGGCATGGAAGCGAACGTTCTTCGAGGGGTCGAATTTCTTGATGGCCTGAAGCAAGCCGACATTGCCTTCCTGGATCAGGTCCATGTGGTCCGCGCCCGTATGCAGGTATTCCCCCGCAATTGCCACCGAGACCCGCAGATTCGCCATGATGAGCTTCACCGCCGCATCCCGGCTGCCGTGGGTGCGATACTCCTCGAACAGGCGGAGTTCCTCTTCCTTGGAGAGATACGGATGGCGCCGGATTTCAGCCAGATACTGTTGGAGGGCGGTGACCGGCACCACCGCCGTCGTATCGGGCTTGGTGTCTGCACCTGGAGCTAATTCCGTGGCCGGTGTCTCCGGTTCCCGGCTGTCGTCATCCGGACCGAGGACTTCCGGTTCCAGAACTTCCGTTTCCTGTTTCTTCGCGCGGCGTTTGGCCATACAGAGCGCAGACTATAGCAGAACCCATGGTCCCGACAAAGCTGCCGGTGTCCCTAAGAGGTTCTCTTGCGAGGATAAAACGCTGTCCCCTATGATGCGCCTTCTGATTCAGAGAGCCTGAAGCGATGCACTTTCTGACGGCACTGCGAAGCGGACATTGGCCTTCATTGGCGGGAGCATGGCTGCATTTTGAAGTCAGTTTCATGACCTGGCTCTTGATCGGCTCGCTCGGCGTGTCGATCTCGGAAGAGTTCGGGCTTTCGGCCACTCAAAAGGGATTGCTCGTGGCTTGTCCATTATTGAGCGGAGCGCTCCTTCGGATCGGCGTCGGGCTGAGCAGCGATCTTCGGGGTCCGAAACTGACAGGCCTCTACCTCCTGGCTTGCGAAACCGGTGCGTTACTGTGGGGCTGGCTGGGCGGAGGGAGTTTTCTTCAACTCCTCGGCGTTGGTCTCCTGCTGGGAGTGGCAGGCGCGAGCTTTGCGGTGGCTCTTCCCATTGCCAGTCGGGCCTATCCCCCCGCCTATCAAGGTCTGGCGATGGGCGTTGCCGCATCCGCAAATAGTGGAACGGTACTGGCCATGTTTCTGGCGCCACGCTTGGCGGGGCCCCTGGGCTGGCACGGTGTGTTCGGGGTAACGTTGATCCCTGTGCTGGTGACAGCCGTTCTGTTCGCATTGATGGTGCGTGGAGACGAGCCGCTTGTTCATCCAAGACCGCACGGACACTGGAGGCACGAACTCCGAGAGGGACTTGCACGACGCTCAATGTACTGGCTGTGTTTTTTATACGCCGTGACCTTCGGAGGGTTTGTGGGGACCTGCAGCTTCCTTCCCATTTTCCTTCACGACCAATATGGGTTCGATCATGTCACGTCGGGGTCCGTGACAGCGCTCGGAGGACTGTTCGGGAGTTTCATCCGACCGCTCGGCGGATATCTGGCAGACCGTCTCGGAGGGATCCGAGTACTGCCCTTTGTCTTCGCGGCGATCGCGACAGCAGTCGGAGGCGTCGGTTCGTTGCCGGAAGCGGCATGGGGAATACTCTTCCTCATGACAGGGCTCGCGAGCATGGGATTCGGGAACGGAGTGGTGTTTCAAGTGGTGGCGGACCGGTTTCCGAAACAAATGGGCTTGGCCTCCGGTGTGATCGGAGCAGCGGGAGGCATTGGCGGGTTCTTACTGCCAGTCGCATTGGGAGGCCTCAAGGATCTGACCGGCACCTATGCGACCGGGTTGTGGTGTTTTGCCGTCGCGGCGGTCGGTGCCTGGGGTACGATTGTGCTCGTCCAACAGAGAACCGCATGGACCGGCCGTTGAGTGCACCGATACGCGATATTTGCCGCATCGGTCGGGCTCAAAAAAACCCATGTTAATCATCGAAGTTCAATGATAAATTGATTCCCCTTGTCCATCGGAACTCGAGCACGTTCGTCTATGCCAAAGCCCTTTGACGACATCGAAGAGGCCATACGCGACATCAGGAAGGGCAAATTCGTCATCCTGGTCGACGACGAGGACCGGGAGAACGAAGGCGACCTTGTCATCGCGGCCGAAAAGGTCACGCCTCAAGCCATTAATTTCATGGCGAAGCATGCGCGCGGCTTGATCTGCCTGGCCCTGACTCCCGAACGTGTGGAAGAACTGCATCTGCCGCAGCAGGCCGTCGAGAATACCGCTGCGTTCGGCACGGCCTTTACGGTGTCCATCGACGCCCGGAAAGACATTACGACAGGAATTTCTGCAGCCGATCGCGCCACCACCATTCATGTGGCGATCGATCCGAAGTCCAAGCCTACAGACTTGGCACGTCCAGGCCACATCTTCCCATTAAAGGCGGTACAAGGGGGCGTCCTCCGCCGGGCGGGACAAACGGAAGGCTCCGTCGATTTGGCCCGCCTTGCGGGACTGCCACCGGCCGGCGTGATCTGCGAGATCATGAACGAAGACGGCACGATGGCGCGCGTGCCGGAACTGACCAAGTTTGCCAAGGCGCATAAGCTCAGGATGGTCACGGTCAAAGCGCTGATCGAATACCGGATGCGCCGCGAAACTTTTGTTAAGCGGATCGCCAGCGCCCGCCTGCCGACAATCTTCGGCGAATTCGACGCCGTCGCCTTCGAGAACGAGATCGATCATGTGACGCACATTGCGCTCGTCAAGGGCCGCGTGGAGAGCGGCGGACCGACGCTGGTGCGCGTGCATTCCGGCTGCCTCACCGCCGATGCCTTGGGGTCGCTGCGGTGCGACTGCCGTGATCAACTGCACGCGGCGATGGAAATCATTCAAAAGGACGGCCGCGGCGTGCTGCTCTATCTGAATCAGGAAGGCCGCGGCATCGGCCTGCTCAACAAGATCAGGGCGTATGGGTTGCAGGACAAAGGCAGCGACACCGTCGAGGCGAATTTGAAGCTCGGCTTCAAAGCGGACCTCCGCGATTACGGCGTCGGCGCCCAGATTCTCGCCAATCTGGGGCTGCATCAGATCAAATTGATCACGAACAATCCGCGCAAGATCGTCGGCATCGAAGGGTATGGCTTGAAAGTGGTCGAGCGCGTGCCGATCGAAGTCCAGCCGCACGCGGGAAACCTCAAGTACCTCAAAACGAAAAAAAAGAAGTTGGGGCATATTCTGAAACAAGTGTGATCGGGCGGGCGGGTGGTCCCCGTGCTCACCGAGCCACCGCACGCAGGACCGGAATACTGAATAGAAACGCCTGATGAAGCTCAAAAAAGGTTCTCATAACGCGACGGGATTGAAGTTCGGAATCGTCGTCGCCAAATTCAACAAGTTCGTCACGAGCAAGCTGTTGAGCAGCTGCGTGGATGGACTCACCAAACACGGCGTGGTGCACGAAGATATTGAAGTCGTGCGCGTGCCCGGAGCGTTTGAAATTCCACTTGTGGCGAAGACGCTGGCCGGGACGAAGCGCTTCGATGCCGTCATCTGCCTCGGGGCCGTAATCCGCGGCGACACGCCGCATTTCGACTACATCAGCGCTGAGGCGAGCCGCGGCATCGGACAGGCCGCGCTGGATGTCGATGTGCCCATCATTTTCGGCGTGCTCACCACTGACACCGTGGCGCAGGCGATCGTACGGGCGGAGCCCACCAAGTTCAATCGGGGCGGCGAGGCGGCGAAATCGGCGATTGAGATGGCAACCGTCATGCGCATGATTCGAGGCAGTGACGGTACGTCCCCATCCAAGGAGAATGCGGTCAAGAACGGTGGGACAAGACATCCGGCGCGAAAGCGTACCAGTATCTGAACATGGGATCTCGTCACCTGTCCCGTGAACGGGCGCTGCAAATTCTGTTTCAATACGACATTCACGGCAAACCCGGCGTCTGGCTCGACGAGTTTTGGAAAGAGTTCAAAGCCAATGAAGACGTCAGAACCTTCGCCGAGAAGCTGGTCGCGGGTGTCCTGCAACATAAGAAGGACCTCGATGCGCTCATCGGCAGATATGCGACCAACTGGAAGGTCAGCCGCATGCAGATTGTCGATCGAAACATCCTCCGTCTCGGCGCGTATGAACTGCTCTGGTTGGATGACGTGCCAGCCAAGGTGACCGTCAATGAGGCCATCGAACTTGCGAAGGACTTCGGGGACGAGGAAGCCGCAAAGTTTGTGAACGGGATTCTGGACAAAGTGTTGGCGACCGAAGCGCGTCTCGACGGAAAACGGCAAGCGGCTCAGGGCAAGGGGCGAGAGGGATGAACCGGAGCAGGCGATGATCGACCGCTATACCAGGCCCCAGATGAAGGCGATCTGGGATCTCAAGCATAAGTATGAAATCTGGCTCGAGGTCGAGTTGCAGGCGACCGCGGCCTTCGAACGCGCAGGACAGGCCCCCCGTGGAACCGCCGCAAAGATTCGGAAAAAAGCGATCATCGACGTCGCCCGCATCGCCGAGATCGAAAAGATCACCAAGCACGATGTGATCGCGTTTCTGGAATCGCTGATAGATTCCGTCGGCCCGGAACACCGCTATTTGCACATGGGATTGACCTCCTCCGACATCGTCGATACCTCACTGGCCATCCAGATGACCGAGGCGCTGGATCTGATTCTCGAAGGCGTCCAGGAATTTTTGGCCGTGCTCAAGCGGCAGGCATTTCGCTACAAGGCGCAGGTCATGGTCGGCCGCTCGCACGGGATTCACGGCGAGCCGATTTCGTTCGGATTCAAGCTGGCCATCTGGCACGAGGAAGTCGGCCGCCATCTCGCCAGGCTGCGGCAAGTACGCAAGGACATTGCCGTCGGAAAGCTCTCCGGAGCCATGGGAACGTTTGCTCATCAAGCGCCGGACATCGAAGCCTACGTGTGCGACAAGCTGGGGCTGACGGTCGATCCCGTTTCCAACCAGATCGTGCAGCGGGACCGTCACGCTGCTTATGCGACGGCCCTCGCGCTGCTCGGAGCGACGATCGAGAAGATCGCCACAGAGGTGCGGCATCTGCAGCGCACGGAGGTGCTCGAAGCGGAGGAATATTTCTCGGCCGGGCAGAAGGGCTCGTCGGCGATGCCGCACAAGCGCAATCCGATCGTGTCCGAAAATCTCTGCGGGCTTGCGCGGCTCGTGCGCGCCAATAGTCTGGCGGCGATGGAAAATGTCGCGCTTTGGCATGAGCGGGACATAAGCCATTCGTCGGTTGAACGGGTGGTCATGCCCGACAGCACGATCCTGATCGACTATATGCTGTCAAAGGTCACGGATCTGATCAGGCACCTTGTCGTGTATCCGGCCAACATGAAACGCAATCTCGAGCTCACCGGCGGACTGGTGTACTCCCAGCGCCTTCTTCTGGCGCTGATCGAGAAAGGCGCGCAGCGGAAGGAATCGTACGAGGCCGTGCAGCGCAACGCGATGGCCTCGTGGAACGGCTCGGGTGGATTGCAGGAACTCGTCAGCAAGGATCCGTTTATCTCGCAGCATCTGAAGAAGAGCGAGATTGCCGCCTGTTTCAACCCGAAGTACTACCTGCGGCATGTCGACGACATTTTCAAGAGAGTCTTCGGCAATGCGAACCATTCACCACCTGGGAAAGGAAGGTCATGACGGCAACACGGCTTGCTCTGCTGGGCATGTGCTTGATCGGGGCGTGTTTTCACGCGGATGCAGGGCTTGCGGCCCCGGACCGCGACAAGCTGTTGGCCGATCCCGGCGTTTACGGGACGTTTGCGGCCTATAGCCTGAATGATGACTGGGCGAGGAAGGAAGGAGCGACCCGTATCGCGTTGTTGACGGTGCTGAAAGGCGTCGTCGAGCAGCACCGAGAAAAGCTTGCCATCGACCTGTACTTGCTTCGCGGTCTGTCCGATCATGCGGACATTCTGTTTCGCGTCCATGGCACCGAGTTGGGCGACATCCAAAAGTTTCTCGTCGATCTGCAGGGGAGTGCCTTCGGCAAGCAGACGAAAGTCGCCGGCATCATGCACGGTTTGACGAAGAAAGCGAATTACGTGCCGGGCTTTCCGGACGACATCAAATCCGATTTGAAGGCCGCAAGCGACCCCGGCCAGAAGCCCTACGTGGTCGTGATTCCCATTCGAAAAAGCGCCGATTGGTGGGCACTGGATCAGGACACCCGGGCAGCCATGATGAAGGAGCATACGCAGGCGGCCTTGCCGTATCATAAGACCGTGAAGCGCAAGCTCTATCATTCCACGGGGCTCGACGATGTGGATTTCATCACGTATTTCGAAACGTCCAAGCTGGACGACTTTCACAACCTCATTCTGTCGCTGGAGCGGGTGAAAGAATTTCAATACACGCGACGATTCGGTCATCCCACCTGGCTCGGGACGGCCAAGGGCCTGGATGAGATTATCGAGATTCTCGCGCAATAGCAGCGGTCCCTTGGAGAGAGATCATGACGTCAGGCACCCTCATTTACGAAGGCAAAGCCAAGAAGATTTTTACCACCGGCCATCCCGATGAAGTCCTGCAGTACTTCAAGGATGACGCCACTGCGTTCAACGCGCTAAAGCGCGGTACGATCTTGGAGAAAGGCATCATCAACAACAAGGTCTCCGAGCGGCTGTTCCGGCTTCTCGAGCAAAGCGGCGTTCCCACGCACTTCGTCGAGCGGAAGAGTGATCGGGAAATGCTCACGAAGAAGGTTGCGATCGTCCCGGTGGAGGTCGTTGTGCGCAACGTCGTGGCCGGAAGTCTGGCCAAGCGGCTCGGCCTCAAGGAAGGGGAGGCGATTCAACCTCCGATTGTCGAGTGGTATTACAAGAACGACGCGTTGGGGGATCCGCTGATCGCCGATGATCATGTCCGGCTATTAAAGCTCGCGACGCCCGAGGAGCTGGCGGAGATCAAGCGGCTGGCCTTGAAAATAAATGGCGTCCTGCAACCATTCTTCGCGGAACGCCGGATGATCCTGGTCGATTTCAAACTGGAGTTCGGCCAGCACAACGGAAAACTGATTCTGGCCGACGAGATTTCACCCGACACGTGCCGTTTCTGGGATCAGGCGACGAAGGAGTCGATGGACAAGGATCGGTTTAGGAAGGATCTGGGTGGGATTGAGGAGGCGTATCGGGAAGTGTTGAAGCGGGTGTGCGGGTGAGCATGAAGAGCGGGACCTGTCGTCGATGATTGCTCGTCCTCGCACCTCCCCGGTGTAGGGTCCCCGCTCCGGGCGAGCAATCGATCGACGGCACCCGCAAGAGGAACCACCTCCGTCTCCTTTTGGGGGAGGGAAGAAAAGAAGATGCTGAAGGCGTTTTTGAATTATGGCCTTGTGGCGGCGGTGATTGTGTGGGCGGGGGTCGTCGCCCTAATGGCCTATCGGTTGGATGACTCGCCCTGGCGCTGGGCGTTTGCTGCCCTGGCGGTCGGAGGGATTGCGACCGTCGCCGTGATTTTCAAAATACGACGATATGTGGACGGATTAACAAAAGCGTCAGGAGAACAAGGAAGCCAATGAAAGCCAAGATACACGTGACGCTGAAGCAGGGCATTTTGGATCCGCAGGGCAAGGCGATCGAACATGCGCTCGATTCACTAGGGTTCAAAAACGCCGCGAACGTCCGCGTCGGCAAGTATATGGAAGTGGAAGTAAGCGAGACGGACAAGGCGAAGGCTGAAGCGCAGGTAAAATCGATGTGTGAAAAGTTGTTGGCGAATACGATTATTGAAGAATATCGGTACGAGTTGACGTGAAACAAATGCGGATGGTGCGGGGCCCTGTCGCTGGCCCGGCCCCGCTCGTCCTCGCACCCCGGCCGGTGTAGGATCCCCGCTGCGGCGAGCGGAACCAGCGCCACCCGCACAATCTCATCGGGGTGAAGGAGATACGATGCACGGACTTATGAAACTAGTCGACGCTCATGCGAGCGAGATGGAAACGGCGTCTGCCGCTGGTGCCACCCGCACAGGGAGATTCACTCAACTGCTTTTGGGGAGAGAAGAGAAGTGAACATCGGCGTTCTCATCTTTCCGGGCAGCAATTGCGACCACGACTGCGAGCATGTTTTCCGCGACGTGCTGGGCCAGCAGGTCCACATGATCTGGCACAAAGAGACCAAGGTCTCCGGGTTGGACGCGATTGTCATTCCCGGCGGCTTTTCCTATGGGGATTACCTGCGCACTGGAGCCATCGCGCGGTTTTCGCCGGTGATGAACGCGGTCAAAGAGTTTGCCCAAAGCGGCGGGCTGGTGCTGGGTATCTGCAACGGCTTCCAGATTCTGCTCGAAGCACACTTGCTCCCGGGCGCGATGTTGCGAAACCGTTCGCTGCACTTTGTCTGTAAGGACGTTGCTATCCGGGTCGAAAATGCGGCAACTCCCTTCACCGGCGCCTGCCGGCCCGGCCAGGTGCTTAAGATTCCAGTTGCCCACGCGGAGGGCAATTACTATACCGATCCGGTCACGTTGGCGGGACTGCAGGCGAATGCCCAGGTGGTCTTTCGCTATTGTACGACCGATGGCAATGTGACAGCGGACGCCAATCCGAACGGCTCGCTCGACAACATCGCAGGCATACGCAACGCCGAAGGGAACGTGCTGGGCATGATGCCGCATCCCGAGCGTTCTGCCGAGGAACTCCTTGGTAATGAGGACGGACGGCTCATCTTTGCCTCTATGCTGGAGTCACTGAAAAGGCGCCCCTTAAAAATGGTAGGGGCGTGACGCGGGTCCTGCTGCTGATCATCCCGTTCGGCCTCGCACCCCGCCGGTGTCAGGGAGAGGAAGAGAACGACAACTCTGAGTAAGTTAACCGAAGATGCGGATCTGGGACATCTCACCGAAGAGGCTCTGCCGGAATCATTTGCTTGGCGAGCATCGAGAACTGCACGCAATCTGGTCCGTGCTCGTGAACGGCAAGAAGGGCTATGCCCGGCATCCGGAAACACTGCGCTGGCGCGGAAAACTGAAAGCGCTCTATAGCCGCCATGATGCACTGGTCCGCGAGATGACCGTTCGCGGCTACACACACCAAAGTCCGTTGTCAAAGCGGTTGGCGCGCGGCAGCGGCATTCAACGCGTATTGGTGGCGACCAGACGCGCGCAGGTCGATATCTTGCGGAAGAAGCGTTGTCACTGTGATGTGTAATACGCCATGAAGACGAAGACCTCCGACATCAAAGAATTGCTCGTCCAGCACAATCTGACGGAGGACGAGTACAAAAAGATCCTCGAGATTTTGGGCCGCGACCCGAACATCACCGAGCTTGGCATGTTCTCCGTGATGTGGTCCGAGCATTGTTCTTACAAAAGCTCGCGTGTTCACCTCAAAAAGCTGCCCACGACGGGGCCACGAGTCGTGCAGGGGCCCGGTGAGAATGCGGGCGCCGTGGACATTGGGGACGGCTTGTGCGTCGTTTTCAAGATGGAATCGCACAACCATCCGTCATTCATCGAACCCTACCAGGGCGCTGCGACCGGCGTCGGCGGCATTCTGCGCGACGTGTTTACGATGGGCGCGAGGCCGATCGCCCTGCTGGATTCCCTGCGCTTCGGCGGGCTGGATACGGCAAAGAACCGCCATTTGATGAGAGGGGTTGTCGCGGGCATTGCGGGATACGGCAACTGCATGGGTGTGCCGACCGTCGGCGGCGAAGTCCGGTTCGACGACATTTACTCGCTGAATCCGCTGGTCAACGCCTTCTGCCTGGGCATCGCTCACAAGGACAAGATCTTCCGTGGCACAGCCGCGGGCGTCGGCAATCCTGTCATCTACTTCGGCTCGAAGACGGGCCGTGACGGGATTCACGGTGCTACGATGGCGTCAGATGCGTTCGACGATGAATCCGAGCACAAGCGGCCCACCGTTCAGGTCGGCGATCCATTTCAGGAAAAGTTGCTGCTCGAAGCTTGTCTCGAATTGATGGCCAACGACCTACTGGTGGGCATCCAGGACATGGGAGCGGCCGGTCTGACCAGCTCGTCCTGTGAGATGGCATCACGGGCCGGGAACGGCATCGAATTGGACCTTACCCATGTGCCGCGCCGGGAGCCGGGGATGACCCCTTATGAGCTCATGCTCTCGGAATCCCAGGAACGCATGCTTATGGTCGCGAAGGCAGGCATGGAGGAAGAGTGTCTGACGATTTGCCGCAAATGGGATCTCGATGCGGCCGTGGTCGGGAAAGTGACGGGGGACGGCCTCTTGAGAGTCCTTGATCAAGGCAAGGTCGTCGCTGAGATACCGGCGAAAGCGCTGGCAGATGACGGGCCGCGCTACGAACGCTCCTACTCGCCTCCGGCGTATCAGGACATGCTGACCAACCTCAATTATGATTCGATTCCGGACGTCAAGGATGTGAATGCGGCGCTGCTGACGTTGTTGTCGTCTCCAACGATCGCCAGTAAACGCTGGGTGTACGAACAGTACGATCATATGGTCCGCACCAACACCATCGTGAGGCCCGGATCGGATGCTGCCGTAGTTCGGATCAAAGGTACCAACAAGGCCGTCGCCATGACGGTCGATTGCAACGGCCGGTATTGCCTCCTCCATCCCTATGAGGGTGCTCGATTGGCCGTCGCAGAGGCGGCCCGTAACCTGGTCTGTTCAGGTGCCGAGCCCATCGGCCTCACGGATTGCCTTAACTTCGGCAACCCGGAACGGCCCGACGTCATGTGGCAGTTCGTCCTGGCCATCGAGGGTCTTAAGGACGCCTGCGAGCATTTTCGGATTCCGATCGTGAGCGGAAACGTCAGCTTTTATAACGAAACCAACGGACTCTCGATCTATCCCACGCCGATGTTGGGCATGGTCGGCCTGCTCGAAGAGGCCGAGCGCGCGATGACCCAATGGTTCCGGGCAGACGGCGACGCGATCGTGCTCCTGGGCAAGACGAGGGACGACCTCGGTGGCAGTGAATACCTCAAAGTGCTCCAGCACCGTGAGCAAGGATCTCCGCCGTTGTTGAACCTCGAGACGGAGAAGGGACTTCACGAATTCGTATTGAATGTGATTCATGAAGGATTGATTCAATCTGCCCATGACTGTTCGGACGGCGGGCTCGCGGTGGCATTGGCGGAATGCTGCGTCTCAGGGCCGGGCGCCGCCCGCGGCGCTGTGGTAAAATTGGAACTCGGGTCCTTGCGGCGCGACGCGCTCTTGTTCGGCGAAAGCCAGTCGCGGATTATCCTCTCGATCAGGCCCAATGCGGTGGAATCAGTGTTGAGTCGTGCGTCAGAGGCCGGCATTCCCGCTGCGCATATCGGCACGGTGGGTGGAGACCGATTGGTGATCGACGCAGAACGTGGCAGCCATAGTGAGGCTTGCCGGATCGATCTGGCGATCGAGAAAGTGCGGGACCGCTGGACTCATGCGATTGAAGAGCGATTACGCCAGGAGTAGCGCTTGAAGATGCGCAAAGAACTTCCCATCGTCAGCCCCGATAAATTTCACGACGAATGCGCCGTGTTTGGCATTTATGGCCACAAGGAGGCGGCGAACCTCACGTATCTCGGACTCTATGCGCTGCAGCATCGCGGCCAGGAAGCCTCAGGGATCGTGTCGGCGGACGGGGATCATTTCCACGTGCATAAGGGCATGGGACTCGTCGCCGACATCTATAACAATCACACGCTCAAGAACCTCACAGGCTCGATGGCCATCGGCCATAACCGGTATTCGACCGCCGGAGGCCAGGACCTCAAGAATGTTCAGCCGCTCACGGTGAATTTCGCGTTTGGCAATCTCGCTCTGGCGCATAACGGTAACCTTATCAATGCGCAAATGCTTCGCAATGAGCTCGAGGCCTACGGGGCGATCTTTCAATCGACCTCGGACAGCGAGGTGATCATTCACCTGATCGCCCATTCCCGCGCCGACACGCTGCTCGCCCGCATCATCGATGCACTGAGCCAGGTGCGTGGAGCGTTCTCTGTCGTGCTCCTCACCGACGAGGGCATCATCGCAGCCCGCGACCCGTACGGCTTCAGGCCATTATCACTCGGTCGGCTGCGGGATACCTATCTCGTGGCGTCGGAGACCTGCGCCTTCGATCTACTCGATGCTGAAGTCGTCCGCGAAATCGAACCCGGGGAGCTCGTCGTGCTCAACCAACAGGGCGTCACGAGCTACAAGCCGTTTTCGGCGGTGCAACCGGCCATGTGCATCTTCGAATACGTGTACTTTGCGCGGCCCGACAGCAAAATTTTCGGGGCCAACGCGGTCTATGCCACACGCAAAGCTCTGGGACGACAGCTCGCGCAGGAGTCCTGGGTGCCGGCGGACGTCGTTATTCCGGTGCCGGACTCGGGGGTGCCGGCGGCGTTGGGATACAGCGAAGGCGCCGGCATACCGTTCGAAACGGGCTTGATCAGGAACCATTACGTCGGGCGCACGTTCATCGAGCCCGAACAATCGATCCGGCACTTCGGGGTGAAAGTGAAACTCAATGCCGTTCCGGAAGTGCTGCACGGGAAACGCGTCGTCGTGGTCGACGATTCGCTGGTTCGCGGGACGACCAGCCGTAAAATCGTGAAGATGATCCGTCAGGCCGGCGCCAAGGAAGTGCACATGCGGATCAGCTCGCCTCCGATCATTTCTCCCTGCTTTTACGGCATTGATACACCGACGAAGAAAGAACTGATCGCCTCCAGTCATTCGGCGGAGGAAATTCGAAAGTACATTACCGCGGACAGCTTGGCGTATCTCAGCCTTGACGGAATGCTGAAGTCCGCCCCTGGCGTACCCGACCACTACTGCAACGCCTGCTTTACCGAGCGATACCCGATTTCCTTTACCAGGGCCGAAGAGTTTCAGCTCGGGCTGTTCGAACGGCCGAGTTAGGCCCCGATTCAGTCATCGTTGTCCAGCACGCCGCCGTTGCTCCCCAAAAAAACTGCATGGTAGGATAGCCGCACAACGACTGCGGCTCTGGTCAGGATCAAATTTTTAGAGTGCTCGCCTCACGGAGGTTTACATGAAACGCCTTGCGATCATCTTCGGCGCTCTATTCGTTCCCATCCTCGCCGTCCAGCTCTCGACGGCGGCGGGCTTCTTCAAAGTCGGTGAGAAGGCCCCCTCCTTCTCCCTCAACGCCATCACGGGCGAACCCGTGTCCCTGGATTCGCACAAGGGGAAGGTCGTGGTCCTCGGGCTCTTCCACATATGCGATCCCTGCATGATGCAGGGTACCAACCTGCAAAAAGTCTACGAAGCAACGCAGGGGAAGAACGTTGCGGTGGTCGGTGTGAATTCGTCCGGCAACTCCAAGAAGGAGGTCGGTGAATTTCTTTCCGCGTTTCCAGTCAAGGTCACGTATCCGTACCTTTTGGATCCCGGGAAGGTCACCGATAAGCTGTACGGCGGGGGCAAATTCATTCCGAATGTGTATGTCATCGATCAGCAGGGCGTCATCCGCTGGCAGCGTGTCGGCAACATGGAACTCGCCGGGGCTGACGACATCATTGCGGAAGTGGACCGGCTGCTGGCGAGCGGAAGTAATAAGATGTAGCGAGTCAACGTCGGAAGGGGCAACAGGAAGGGACAACATCAAGATGGATGAGATAGAAGAGGGCAAGCAGAAGTTCCTGGAGGTGGTCAAGGGTGTCGACTCTCAAGTGCAGGTCGTAATCCCCGTCACTCCGTCGAACAGCATGTTCCTCATTTCTCTCACCAAGGGGTCCAACCGCAAGTTCATTACGATACCCGAGGACGATATTATCGATCTGCCCAACGAAGGTAGCATCCTCATGAAAGTCACAAAAACCGTCAAGGATGCGGTCGCATCGTTGTAACGGGCCACGTGATGAAGGCACTTTTCCCCGGCATCTGGCAGTGGTCCTGGTTCTCGGAAGAGAAGCAGCTGAATTTCAACGGGCTGTTTCTCACGGTGGGGGAACATCGGATCGTCATAGACCCGCCTCCCATGACCGCCGAAGCGGCCACATTGATTCGCCGTCAGGGCCAACTCGACTACATCATCGTTACCAATCGCGACCACGCCCGAGAAGCCGCGGCCTGTCAGGCGGATTTCCGCTGCCAGCTCCAAGTTCCCGACGCCGATGCGTCTCAAATGGATCTCAAGCCGACGAAGACCTATAAGGACGGAGAACTGCTGCCTGGCGGCATCTGGGTCATCCAGCTGCAGGACCAGAAATCGCCCGGCGAATCGGCGCTGTTTCTTCAGCAGGGCAAGGGTGTGCTGATTGTCGGCGACGCGCTGCTCGGCAAACCGCCCGGGGCGCTGTCGTTGTTGCCCGCCGAGAAATACGCCGACGCCGCGAAAGCCAAGGCGGGATTGCGCCGTCTGTTGAAGTACCAGTTCGACGCCATCCTCGTCGGCGACGGAGCTTCGATTCTTACTGAGGCAAAAGCGGCCGTCGAACGGGCCGTCGGCTAGCGCCGATGAGCGCAATCGATTGCCGCCGGTCGACACCACGCACCATGACGCTCAAAAACGGACTGTCGGAAGAATTGAACCGCCAGGGCAACGAGCATTTCGGCCGTGGCCACTATACCGAGGCATACACCTGTTACGCGAAAGCCCTTGAATGCGATCGCCTCACGGGCGATCAGCGGGCGTTGGCGGCGACGTTGGGGAATTTGGGCAATATCTGCGCCGTGAGCGGCCGCCGGGATGCGGCTCAAAATTATTATCAAGAAGTGCTGGAGCTGCAGAAGATCTTCGGCGACGAAAAAGGCATCGGAACCACCTTGGCCAATCTCGGGAACCTGCGAGCTGATGCCGGAGAATTTGAACGGGCGAAGGCCTACTACCTGGAAGCGCTCGATCTCATGATGAAGACCCATGATGAGGCCGCCAAGGCCGTGCTTTATTCCGATTTAGGGCTGATCGCCAGGGAACAGGGTGATTTCAGGGAGGCGATTGCCTGCTACGAGAAGTCGATGGTGCTGATGCGCCGGCTGGGCAACGACGGCGGGGTCGCGGACGCCTGGCGGATGATGGCCAGAACATTTTTGATGCAGCAGCGGTTTGACGATGCCGTTGCCTGCTGCCATACCAGCCAGTCGATTGCCGAACGGTCCCGCGACGAACTCCGGATCGGAGGAGCCCGGTATGTGTTGGCGGACTGCTACGAAGCCATGGGCAGGTTACGGGACGCGGCGCAATTGCTCGAGCGCGTCGTCGAGATGGACCGCAAATATCACTTGCCCAAGCTTGAGGAAAACACCAAACGGCTGGATGCGCTGCAAACGCGTCTCTCGGCTGAGGCTGCCCGGACGGCCGTGAAGGAGTCGCACGGATGAGCGAAGTGAAGTCGCCGCATTGGGGAGAAGCACGCACGACATTGTCCAAGGCCTTTCCACAGCTGTATGAGATCGAGCCCGGCGGCCCGCTGGCTCTTGATCTCGGAAGCGACGGCTGGCTGCTGGAAATCAAGCCCGAAGGCAAGCTCCTCTGCCAGTACGGTATCGCGATGGACGATGTCATGAGCCTCATGTCGGAGGGCACGCCGGAGGACTTGGGCACCGACGAAGTCGCAAAGCAGGCGAAATACTTCATCCAGCCTGCCGTCTCCAAGTTTCGTCCGCTGCTGCTGCAATCGGGCTTTTCCGAGCAAACGGAAATGAACGAAGAGTATGTCGCCGTGACGTTTGAACGTGACGTCGATTTGGCGAACTTGGCCAAAGTTCAAGATTTAATGCGCTGGTGCTGCCGGCAGATCGGCGGCGCGGCATGACACTGCCCATCAAGACGTTCGAAGAGTTCCGCGATGCCTTGTCTGCCTATCGCCTGCCTCGGGTGATCCTTACCGCCCTTGAGCTCAGGCTGTTCACGGTCATCGGAAAGAAAAACTGGCCGCTGCGTGACCTGGCTCGCGAAATGAAAGTCAGCGAGCGCGGGCTGTCTATTTTGTGCCGCAATCTCGCCATGGCCGGGTTGCTGCACAAAGAGGGGAACCGCTATCGAAACAGCCGTCTCGCGGCGACCGCATTGAATGCCGACGACCCCGCCTATCGCGGAGGCTATCTGCAGCTGATTGTGAATCACGCAAGCGACTGGCTGCGGCTGGCCGACTCGGTCCGGACCGGGGAACCGCTAGACAAGGACGAGCCCGAGGCGCCGGACTACCGGCGTCAGTTTACCTGGGCCATGCATCATCGGACTCTCGAGACGGCGCCGATGATTGCCGGTCAGTTGCCGTTGAAAGGGGCGAAGACGCTGCTCGATCTCGGAGGTGGCCCAGGGACGTATGCCATGGCCTTTCTGGCCAAGAACCCGGGCCTTCGCGCCACTGTCTGCGACCGTCCGGCGGCCTTGGAAGTCGCCAGAGAAATCGCGTCCACGCACAAGGCGGGTGCGCGTCTGTCCTATCTGCCGCTGGATTTGCTTAAGGATGATATCCCCGGCCGCTTTGACGTCATCTGGTATTCCAATGTACTGCACATCTATTCGCCGGATGAAAATCTGGGCGTGTTTCGCCGAGCCAGAGCGGCGTTATCGGAGGAGGGACGGTTGGTGATTCAGGATGCGTTCCTCCACGATCGCGAGGGGTTGTACCCCGAAGAAGCCAGTCTCTTTGCAGTGTCCATGCTGCTCTTTACGGATACCGGCAATACCTATTCGGTCGCCGAGACGACCGCATGGCTGAAGACGGCCGGGTTTACGTCCGTCAAACCGGTACGGATGATTAAGGGGAAGGAGGACTGGGAGGGCGGAATTTTGGAGGCTGTTGTCTCTCCAACGCGGCCCAGAAGGCTCGCCCCGCGGACACGATCAGCAGGAAGTTCGCGCTCGCGCTGACGATACTGAGCCCGAGCATCAGATCCGATCCCTCCGGTCCGCCGACGATGCTCACCACTGTCGCCACGTCGAGCGCCAATCCTATGGTCCCGTACGCGACGCAGACCATGGCCGTCCAGGCTTTCCCCGTGAGAACCATGACTATAAGAATGACAGGAAGCAGGACGAGAAAGAGCCACCACGCCGCGTGAGCCGTCGGGTGTGCTGCCGGCCGCACCACGAGCAAGAGCGTGGCGGCACCCACGCTGGCAAGCGTCAGCAGCGTCACAACGAGAACGTTTCGGTGCGGCATGGGCGAATCTTACCCGCCGCGTCCCCGGCGGGCAACGGTGCTGAGGCAACATATGGTGGAATCCGGCTCATCGCAATGTCTCCTCATCTACGATGGCCGTTGCCGGATGTGCGTGACGGCAAAGGACGGCCTTGAACGCTTATCCGGAGGTCAGGAGCTACGGATCATCCCCTATGAGAGCGATGAAGCGAAACAGGTGCTTGGATCACGACACCAGGGGGGCCGGCCGGAAGCCGCCTTTCTGGTGACTGCCGATGGGAATATTGCCAGCGGGTTGGACGCCTTTCTTCCCCTGCTGCCCGGAATAGTGGGCGGGCGGGTGCTGGCCAAGCTGTTTGCGATTCCGCTCGTGAAGCCGCTTGCCTACCGGCTCTACGCTTTCGTGGCGAGGCATCGTTACCGGCTATTTGGAGAAGTCCACTGAGAATCCTTCCTTACCACACATCCTACGCACGTCCCGACCACCCCCTTTTGGGGGATTGTCCCCCGACAGCGGGGAATGTTCTCCTTGAGTCGTTTCCTGGCATAGTCGGTTGCACGAACAGGAGACTCAAGCATGCGGTCTATTTTATGGCTAGGCAGCGTCAGTCTAACCGTTCTCACCATCCCCTTCACGGTCTTGGCAGGCGAGCCCTTTGCTATCCCAGCCGCTAATGCCGTGGTAGCAGCCGGATTCGGCTTTCAGGACGAAAACACCTCGTTCATCACCGTCAAAACCTACAATGCGCGGTCCGGCGAAGTGCTTTCGGCGGAGACCTACGAACTCGACATCAAAGATGATGGTCCGCCATCGACCCACCCCCGGACGCGGATTTTCGCCGGAGGCGTCGGCGTCGGGACCAGGAATCTCTCTGAATTTACGCTTCGTGTATACGACGCATCGAATGGGCGTTTCTTGTGGGAAGGCCGGCTCAATCTTACCGTCGGAGACCATTCCGAGACGCCGACCCATCGGGTAGCGGCTCATGTACAGCCCAAGGCTCGAGTGACCAGAACCGCTGCCCGGACGAATGAGGCGGGGCAGCCATATTTTGTGCTGCGGGCACGCAATCCGCAAACTGGACAATTAGTCTGGTCGGATGAATTTTCTACCGAAACTGCGCCCGTTCGAATCGACCGGATCAGCCGCAGCGTGATCGGCATGGCCGGGACGGCCCCAAGAGATATCGACTTCCGGATCAAGATGCCGGATCTCGCCGGCCGGTTATGGCTGTGGGAAGATAAGGTGGAACCGGCTGAAGAGGATGAAGAGTCGTCAACGGAGCAGTCGGATGAAACTGCAGGCTTCTCGGGGCGTGATCGACAACTTAGGACGTCTTCGCATGCCCTTCCTGCCACTGCGCCAGCCAGCGGGATTGAAACTGGTCGTACGACAGAGACAGTTCGGCTTGAATTGCCGCTGCCAGCGTTTGCTTTTTCTTGAGCCTTCCGAGCAGCTGCTGCACCTCGTGCATCCCATAACGGCTGACCATGTAATGCGTGGCGGAATCCGCCTCGAGGTACGCCACTGACGCTGCGTCCGCCGACAGGTTCGCCCAACTCCCTTCCAACGTCGCCAGAGGCATGAACGATATCTCGCTCCGGGTCAGTTCATCGACATCCGGCCAGTGATCGCTGGACAGCTGCATGGCCAGCCCCTCGTTGAGCCAGGTCGGCAAAGCATTGTTATTGACGCCCTGGTGGTCGTGAAGCAAAGCATGCACAAACTCGTGACGAAGGACCCGCTTCAACCAGGCGCGGTCCGTCAATGCGCCCTGGATCGGCAGGTGAATGCGGCCCAAGATTGGATCGAATAACCCATCGGCCCAGGCGGGGCTTCCTGTGTTCGCTTGGAAGGTCGCGTTCGGATGGAGGACGACGACCATGGGCTTCGAGGGATAATGTCCGAACTTCTGGCCGATTTCCCTATAGGCCTCTTCGAGGATATCCAGCACGATTGTCCAGGAGTCGACGTCATTGTCGCCGTCGTATTTCACTGTAAAGTGCGCGCCGTCACGTCTTACGAGGCCGCTTTCCATCTGGTCGGTCTTTCGCACCTTTGACGTGACGGTGCGCAGATAGGATTGCAGAGAGGGATCCGTTCCCGCCCGTTCGGCGGCTTGATCCAAGTGGCGTGCCGCCTCAGGCAGACGGCCGCGCTCCTGAAGCCAGTCGGCGAGCGCCATATGCGGGAACGGCTCTTGCGGCGCGAGCTCGATCAGCCGTTCCAGGAAGTCTTGGTTCATGGCGGGGTCGCGTTGTTCCCAATAGGCATGGGCCAGGTTCATGAGGATAACCGGATTTTTCGGATCGAGGGACGCGGACTGCTTGAACGATTTGAGCGACGCCTTCGTGCCGTCCACCTTTTCCTGTTCGATGCCGAGATTGTTCCAGAGAATCGCCACGTAGGGACGAATCTGCGCGTCGGCTTTCAGTTCGGGGGGGAGGCCGTTCAGGCGAATTTCGGCGTTTTTGAGATCGCCTTTCTCGACTTGGTCCCGTATGGCCTCCAAAAGGTCATGGTGTCTTGAGTCGGGAATGCCGCCCGCATCCATGAGCCGCAATTGCTTTTGTGCTTCCGGCGGCGGCTCCTCGGCGGGGGGCTCATGCGCCTGGTCACGGGCCTGTTCTTGTCTGTTGACCGTTTCATGGTCACCGGGTGCAGAGGGCGGAGGCTGAATGTAGTTCGGTTTGACGACGGCCTGATAGACGATAATGAGCGCCAGGAGTCCGGCGATCGGATAGAGCACATTCGAAATGTTTCGACGGTACATGGAGGCAGACCTTTCAGCCTGGCGCCAGTGTAGCACCGGGGGCGGGGACCCCAAAGAAATTGTAAGGAAGTCTACAGGACTCCGCGGGAGGACCCCTTCACCCCGCTTCCATTGAGGAGCCGCGGAGCCTGTGCTACGATCTGCCCGCATGTGGCGCTCCCCCGAGCCCAATTCCATGGGGCAGTTTCAGCAATGGTTGGACCGCCTTGCGCGTCCCATTGAATTCGCCAGTCGTGACGCGTTTGCCCATCTGCCCACCGTAAAAAACCTGAGCAGCTTCGTGTCCTCGCAGATTCTAGGCGCTCTCTCGGACCGCGTGTATCCCAAAATGGTCGAGGCGGCCTTGCTGAAGCTTCGTGCGCTGTTCCTAGAGGACCAAGCCCAATTGACGACGGAAGATCAACATCTCCGTTTGGTTGAGGCTGCTGCGAT
>JBKPSD010000015.1:0-31536 GCA_046734935.1 Nitrospirota bacterium | reverse complement strand
GTTCCAGGTCGCCGAACCATAGGCACGAGAACCCGCATGGTCCCGCCGATTCTTCGAAATCAGTAACTGATCCGTCCGGCCTTGTGTACAGTAGATGCATGCAAGGACAGATGGATACAGAGGCGCCGCGGCCGTCCACGCTCAATCGCTTCAGGCGCCATCCGCGGGTCCGGATTGAGACGCCCTTCGCCTGCGCGCTCTCACCGGTCAGGCCGAGGCGGTGGCTGAGAAGACGGCACCGAGACTGGGGGCTCGTGTACGATCTCTCGATCCGGGGCGCACGGGTGAGCACCGAGGCTCCGTTCAAGCCCGGCGACGAAGTGACCGTCAGTCTCCGGCTGCCGAAGCAGATCCGCCCGGCGGATATCGCCGTGGCGACCGTTCGATGGACGAAGGATCAGTTCTACGGCCTCGCATTTCGCCGTCTGTCCTTCGATGCTCATGATCGGCTGAAAAGATTCGTGTCGATTGCGTCGAGAAGAGCGGGATAGCATGGCGCAAGTCGAGCCACAAGGCCAACTGGGCGTGGAACTGCGGCGGCATCCGCGGCATCGTGTGTCCGCTCCGTTTCCCTGCGCCTTTTCTCTCCTGGGACTCAAGCGCTGGACGGCAGCGGACCGCAATGGCCTTGGCGTCGTCCTCGACGTCTCGTTGAGAGGGGCCAAGATCATGAGCACCGCGGCCATGAATCCAGGAGATCATCTGGCCGTGAGTCTCCGGATGCCTGACCAGATGGCGGCCATGCAACTTGATGCCACGGTGCGATGGATCAGTGATCAGCTGATAGGAGTGGAATTCCTGTCGATGCCGCTGTCGGTGGAGACTCGCCTCAAGAAGTTCCTTGCCCGCTCTTCCCAAACGTCGATCTGACGCCGGTCACTTCAATCTCATATCTCAGTTTTCAAACCTCAAATGGCGGACAAGAAGGATACCGACGTTCCTTCTGAGTGTGAATTTGAGATTTGAGATTGTTTTTGGTGCGGCTGCGCGAGAGGAAGGATCCCGGCCGAGGGCCGGGATCCCGTTACTTGATGGCGACCGCTTTCACTTCCTTGAACGTCGTGAGCCCCTGGAGACACTTCTGGATGCCATCCTGCATGAGGGTGGTCATCCCGTCTTCCACTGCGGCTTTGACCATTTCTTCCGTCTTCGCTTTGGTCTGGATCAGCCGCTTGAGGTTGTCCGTACCGAGCAGGAGTTCGTGCAAGGCCACCCGGCCTTTGAATCCGCTCCGGTTACAGCTCTCACAGCCCTTGCCGCGCGCCAGGCGAAAGGTGTTGTCGAACGGAATGCCGAGTTTGTCCCAGCCTTCCGGGCCGTAGCCTTGGCGGATTTCATCGTATTCTTCCTTCGTGCCGGGATACTGCTCCTTGCAATCTTTGCAGACCCGACGGGATAGACGCTGAGCCAGCACGCCGAGCATGGCATCGGCGAAACTAAAGGAATCGCAGCCCATATCGAGTAGCCGGGTCACGGTTTCCACTGCGCTGTTCGTGTGCAGGGTGCTCAGGACTAGGTGGCCGGTGAGCGAGGCTTCGATGCCGATTTCGGCCGTTTCTTTATCCCGCATTTCGCCCACCATGATGACGTCCGGATCGGCGCGGAGGAACGCCCGCATGGCCTTGGCAAACGTGAAGTCGATCTTCGGCTGCACCTGTACTTGTCTGAGCCCGTATTGCGTGATTTCGACGGGATCTTCCGCCGTCCAAATCTTGATGTCCGGGGTGTTGATGAACCCGAGCACCGAGTGAAGGGTCGTCGTTTTTCCCGAACCGGTCGGACCGACACAGAGAATGATGCCGTACGGCTTTTCGGCGATGTCCTTGATGGCCTTGAGGTTCCGGTCGGAGAAGCCCATTTTGTCGAGCGGCAATGGCTCGCTCGCGGCGAGAATACGCATCACGACGTCTTCGTTGTAGCCGGCGGTCGGAATCGTCGCGACGCGGAGCTCGATTTCACGGGTCTCGCTGAGTTTGAATTTGATTTTCCCGTCTTGCGGTTTTCTGCGCTCGGCAATGTCGAGGCTCGCCATGATCTTCAGCCGCGAGACGATCGCGCGTCGATAGCTCTGGGGAATCTTCATGTATTCGAAGCAGTCGCCGTCGACCCGGAAGCGCACGAGCGTTTCCCGTTTCTCGCCGTAGGGCTCGATGTGGATATCCGAGGCGTTCTGCCGGTAGGCGTCGGCGATGATTTGATTGGCCAAGCGGACGATGGCGCTGTCGTTTTCATCCAGCCCGCCGCCGAGGCCTTGCTCTTCGGCCGCCTCGGACTGAGCCTCGGTCACGAGTTCGCCGAGAATGTCGGAGACGTTCTCGTCCAGCTTGCGGCCGGCGCCGGAATCGCCGCCGGTCGCGGAATTCAAGAACTGGGCGATGTCGCGTCTGAGGCTGACGGCAAATCGAATGTTGAGGCCGGGAAAGGTCCGTTTGATGTCCGCGACCCGGTCCAGGTCGCCCGGATCGTCCGTCAGGATCTCGATGGCGGTCCGGTCCCGCTTCAGCGGCATCCAGTGGTTCTTCTTCAGATAATCGACGTTGAGGTTTCTCAGCAGTTCGATGTCGACGAGGGTGCGCTCGCTGTATTCGATGTACGGGCACTTGTGAAATTGCGCAATGGACCTGCCGATGTCCAATTTCGGTACTTTGTACTTTTCGATGAGAATGCTTTCGAGGTCGGATGAAATGCTCTTCCGAGCCTCTGCAATGGCGTTGTCGAGCTCGTTTTGGGTGATTTTTCCGTTCGTCACGAGCAGGTCGAACTTGGTGGAGGCCTTCTTCGTGGTGACCTTTTTGAGATTGAAGAAGGCGATGCCCAGCGCCTTGGCCACTTCCGCGACCGACTCTTCGTCTTTCCGGGTGAACCGCAGTCCGCTCTTCTTGTTGAGCAGCTGGAGTACGCCCATGAGGTACTTGTTGTCGGCGACGATCGGATAGGTCAACACCTGCTTGGTCTTGAAGCCCGTGCGTTTGTCATAGGAGGTGTCGTGGCTCAGCGACGGATGAATCCCTTGGAGTTCGAGCGTGTTATAGGCGTCCGCGATATTCACTGGCCGCAGATATTTCGCGCAAAAGCCGGCCAGGCTTTGCTCCGTGATCGGAATGCGGACTTCTTCGATCGTATCGATGTGGGGTACCTTGTAGAAGATTTCCTTCTTTTCCGCATCGAAGGCAAACAGCGTCAGGTCTTCGGCGTCGAAGAGACCCAGGATTTCTTTGTGCAAATCGAGAAGGATCTGGTCGAGATTGCTCGCGGCATGGATTTGGCTGGTGATCCGCTTCACATGTTCCGCGAACTCGACTTTTTGTTGTAGTTCCTGCAAGTTTTGCGTGGGAGGTTTGGCCTGCATCTGAGCTCCTGTGGGGATATCCGGCGGTTGGCGACGGCCGGCTTCATCACGTGCTTTCTTGAGTCGAGACTCAGTCTAGCCCAACAGGGCGGGAAGGCAAGGAAAAGGCACTTTCGGGAGCGCCTGGAAAGCCAGGTTGAAGAAACGACGGGGAGGTCAGGAGGCTGCCGACACCGATGACGCCATGGCGAGTATTGCGGCCGGGATTCCGGCGGGAGCGAGCCTAGTCTTTACGCCGGTTTTGCGCGTCTTCACTTCCACGAGGCCTTCCGCGAGGCCTTTGTCGCCGACGATCACCTGGTAGGGTGCCCCGATCAGGTCGGCATCGTTGAACTTGACGCCCGCCCGCTCGTCGCGATCGTCCCACAGGACTTCGAGACCTGACGCCTCGAGCCCTGCGTACAGCGTGCTGACCGCCTCGGTCACTCCGACAGAGTGTCCCAACGAAATGAGATGGACATGAAACGGCGCGATCGGAAATGGCCACACGATGCCCTTCTCGTCATGATTCTGTTCGATCGCAGCGGCGGCCGTCCGGCCGACGCCGATGCCATAGCAGCCCATCACCGCCGGACATTCTTTGCCGTTGGGATCCAGAAACGAGGCATTCATCGCCACACTGTATTTGGTGCCCAGCATGAACACATGCCCGACCTCGATGCCTTTGGCGGTCTTCAGTACGCCGTCCTTTCGCGGAGAAATATCCCCTGCCCGGGCGTTGCGCAGATCCGCGAATTGCCCTACCTGGAAGTCGCGCGGACAGTTGACATCGACCAGATGCGTATCGAGGCGATTCCCGCCGACCACCGCATTGGTGGCCGTCTTGACCGCATGATCGGCGACGATACGTAGGTTCAGCCCGACCGGCCCCGCAAAGCCAACCGGAGCACCAGTGACTTTCTCGACGATTGCGGGGCCGGCCAGCTCCAAATCGGTCACGCCGAGCAGGCGCTTCAGCTTGATTTCGTTCGCATCATGGTCCCCGCGGATCAACACGGCGACGGTTTCAGAGCCGGTTGTATAGAGCAGGGTCTTGACCAGCTGTGAGGCATCGACCTTGAGGAACTTCGTCACTTCTTCGACCGTCCGGCAGCCAGGCGTGCTCACGCTACGCATCGGACGGATCTCTTCTTTGGCGTCGAAGTCCGGGGCCAGCACCTCGGCCCGTTCGACGTTCGCCGCATAACTGCCGCCGTCGCTGTAGACGATCGTTTCTTCGCCGGTGTCGGCGAGGACCATGAACTCGTGGGATGAAGTGCCGCCGATCAACCCCGTATCGGCTTCCACCGCCCTGAAGTTCAGCCCGCAGCGCGAAAACACCCGGTGATAGGCGTCATACATTTTTTGATAGCTCACGCGGGCGCCGGCCTCGTCTTTGTCGAAGCTGTACGCGTCCTTCATGATAAATTCCCGGCCGCGCATGAGCCCGAAACGGGGCCGGATCTCGTCCCGGAATTTGGTTTGGATCTGATAGAAATTCAGCGGCAGTTGCCGGTAAGACCGGACTTCGCGCCGGAACAAGTCCGTGATCACTTCTTCGTGGGTCGGGCCGAGGCAAAAGTCGCGTTCGTGCCGGTCCTTGAGCCGGAACATTTCCTTGCCGTAATAGTCCCACCGGCCGGTCTCCTTCCACAGTTCAGCCGGAGACACGATCGGCATCAATACCTCCTGCGCGCCCGCCCGGTTCATCTCTTCCCTCACGATCCGCTCCACTTTGCGGATCACCCGCAGACCGAGTGGGAGATACGTGTAGATGCCGGCGGCCACCTTGCGGATCAGCCCAGCGCGCAGCATCAATCGGTGGCTGACGATTTCGGCTTCCCCGGGATCTTCCCGGAGAGTGGGGAGAAGAAGTTGAGAAGTCCGCATGAAACGTCAGTGGGAGAAGAAGATCCGTTCGAGGTCGTTCCAAAAGGCAAAGATCATGACGCCGACGAGCAGCACCAATCCGACCTGCTGCGCCAGCTCACGCTGCCGCTCGCCCAACGGTTTGCGCAGGATGCCCTCGATGAGGAAGAAAAGCAAGTGGCCGCCGTCGAGGATCGGGATGGGCAGTAAATTCAAGACGCCCAGGTTGATGCTCAACAGCGCGATGAGAAAAATGACGTTGGCCGGGCCTTGCGCAGCGGCTTCGCCGGAGATCTTGGCGATCGTCAACGGGCCGCCGATGTTCTTGCTCGAAATGTCACCGACGATCATCTTATACAAGCCGACGATCGTCAGTTCCGTCCATTTCCACGTCGCCTCCAGGCCGTTGTAGATGGCCGCCAGCGGCGTGGCTGATTTCATCAACGAGCGATCGGGTCCGGCGATGCCGATCTTGCCCACTTGCACCGGCTGTCCGTTGACGGTCGTGCTTTCAGCCGCAGGAGTCACCGCCAACGAGACGCGGTGGCCGTCTCGCAGGACGTCGACGTGAAGCGTTTTGCCGGGGCTGTCTTTGACCAGCGCCGTCATCTGCGTCCAGGTATGGATGAGCGCGCCGTCGATAGACAGCACCCGGTCCCCTTCCTTGAAGCCCGCCGCCGCGGCCGGCTTGCCTGGGACGACTTCGTTCACGACCGGCGGGATTTCCTCGATGCCGAGATAATAGCCGGCCTCCTCGCCCTTCTGACTTTGAACCGCAGCCGCGGTGGGCGTGACGGTGAGCGTCTGGGTGCGGCCGTCCCGCAGTACCTCGAGCGTAAGGGTCGCGCCTTTGCCTTTGGCGGCGGCGTCCAGCAATTCAACACGAGTGGCGATGTCGCGACCGTCGATTTTCTTGATTTGATCGCCGACCATCAGCCCGGCCTTCGCGGCCGGCGAATCAGGTGCCACCGCTTCCAGCACCGGCGCAATGTCTTTGAATGAGGGGACGGGAAGCGTGTAGCCGGTCGAGAGCCAGGCGGCAAAGATGAGGTAGGCAAGAATGAAATTGAACCCAGGCCCTGCGGAGACAATCAACACCTTGCCCCACAGAGACTGATGGACAAAGGAGCGCTTGCGGTCCTCGGGCGTAATCGCTTCCGCCTCGTCTTCGCCGAACAGCTTGACATAGCCGCCCAAAGGAATCGCCGAGACGAGATATTCCGTCTCGCCCACCTGCCGGCCCAAGAGTTTAGGCCCGAACCCTAACGAGAACTTCAGTACTTTGACGCCGACCCAGCGGGCGGCCAAGAAATGGCCGAGTTCATGGAAGGCGACGAGGACTCCCAAGACGACGAGAAACCACCAGGCCTTCTGCATCAAGAGCCAGAGACTATCGGAAGACCAGGTTAAGGCAGCAAAGGTCATGATGTATGCTCGGTGTTGAAGGTTGGCAATGACAATCAATGTACCATAGGCTCAGCGGGCGAGGGCGTGGACCAGCGACTCCGCCTTTTCTCGCGCCCACCGGTCGGCGTCCAGCGCCGCTTCGACGGAACGCACGGGTTGAGCGGTGTGGGCCTGCATTGTGCTTTGGATGATATCAGAAATATCCGTGAAACGGATGCCGCCGTTGAGAAACGCGTCGACGGCGATCTCATTGGCGGCGTTCATGGCCGCCGGCAGAGTGCCGCCGACCCGCAGCGATTCGTAGCCCAGCCGCAAGCAGGGAAACCGATCGTGGTCAGGCTTGCAGAACGTCAGAGTTCCGATCTCCGTGAGATCCAAAGAGGGGAGATCGAGCGGCAGCCGGTCTGGGTAGCGCATAGCATACGAGATGGGCGTGCGCATGTCCGGCAGCCCCAATTGGGAAATCATGGAGCGGTCTTCATACTCCACCAGAGAGTGGATGATGCTTTCCCGGTGAATCAAGACGTCAATCCGCGATTCGGGAATGTCGAAGAGCCATCGGGCTTCCACGACTTCGAGGCCCTTGTTCATCAACGTCGCCGAGTCGATCGTGATCTTCGCGCCCATTTTCCAATTGGGGTGCTGTAAGGCACGCTCGGGCGTCACTTCGAGGAGTGCCTCCTTGGGCACATTCCAGAGCGCCCCGCCGGACGCCGTGAGAATCAGGCGCCGCACATCCTTAATCCGGTGGCCCTCGAGAGATTGAAAGATCGCGCTGTGCTCGCTGTCGACGGGGAAGATCCTGACGCCTGCCCGGCGGGCTTCTTCCTGCATCAACTGGCCCGCCATGACCATCGGTTCCTTGTTCGCCAAGGCGATGTGTTTCTTGCTCCGGATCGCCGCCAGCGTCGGGACTAGGCCGGCGCCTCCAACGATCGCGGAAACAACCAATTCTGCGTCCGCGAGCGAGGCGACTGCCGCGAGGCCCTCCGGGCCGCTCCCGATCTCGACAGGCAGGCCCGAGCATCGCCGCTTGAGTCTCAGCGCCGCCCCCTCGGTCGACATGGCCACTGCCTGCGGTCTGAAGCGGCGGATTTGATCCGCCAACATCTCATCGTTGTTCCCGGCGGTCAGGCCCACGACGCGGAATTCGTCGGGAAAGCGCTCGACGATATCCAGCGTGTTGGTGCCGATGGATCCGGTTGAGCCAAGAATGACGATGGATTTCATATCGGGTCCTCAGGGGTGAGAAGCCACTCGTCCCATGAACGTCACATAGTAGTAGAAGGCGGGCGCGGTGAACAAGAGACTATCCAGCCGATCAAGCATGCCGCCGTGCCCAGGCAGCAAACCGCCGGAATCCTTGACGCCCGCGCTCCGTTTGATCGCCGACTCCACGAGATCGCCCCAGAGGCCGGCCAAGGTCAGCAGCACCGCGAGCACCAGTGTATCCGCTACTGAGAGGTCAGGCACGAAGGTCCAGCGGGCGGTGCAGGCGACAATGGTCGCGCCGGCAAGGCCGCCCGCCAAGCCTTCGACCGTTTTTTTCGGACTGATCCTCGGGGCAAGGCGGCGCCGTCCGTACAGCGTGCCGACATAGTACGCCCCGGTATCGGCCGCCCATGTCACCAATAAGAGAAACAACACCAAGAATTCTCCCTGGGGCAGCAGCCGCAGGAGGACGAGATAGCTCAGCGTGAGGCCGACGTACAGCATGCCGGTCAGCACGATGGCGCTCTGCCTCAGGTTTTCAAACAGCGGCACGTCCAACAAGACCGGCAGAGAAAGGACGGCCATCACGGCGATCAGCAGCGCCGCGGGCACGAGCGCCGGTTCATGAGGTCCGGCAATCAGCGCCACGCAGCCGAACAGACCGATCAGGGCCGCCAACGGCCGGGAAGTCGGCGGAAAGCAGAGTCGATACAGTTCGTGGAGGGACAAGCCGCCGACGACCGCCACGACGGCGGTGAACATGACGGAAGGAAGATAGCGGATGACGCCGTACAGCAGCGGAACCACAAGCAGAACGGTATAGATGCGGCGGGAATCGAAGCGCGTCGCGGCCTTGTGGACGGTCTGCGCCGGTTCCGGATTGGTCGTTCCGCACTCAAGCATGTGTTGGTTCCGGGACTACGAAGACAGGCTGGTGAAGACGCGGCCGAAGCGTCGTTCCCGCCGCTGAAATTCGAGCAGGGCCAGCAACAGCTCACGGCGACGGAAATCGGGCCAGAGCGTCGGCGTAAAGTAGAGCTCCGTGTAGGCCAGCTGCCAGAGGAGAAAGTTACTGATGCGCGTCTCGCCGCTCGTACGGATCAGCAGATCGGGGTCGGGTAAACCGTGGGTGTACAGATACTGTTGTACGTGGACTTCGTCGATGTCCTCGGCGTGGAATTTCCCGTCCTGAACGTCACGGATCAGCCCGCGGACGGCGTCGACGATTTCAGAACGCCCGCCATAGCTCAGTGCCACCGTCAGCTGGAGCTTGTCGAGATGCGCCGTCTCCTGCTCGGCCGCCCGCACCCACTGGAGGGCAGAGGTGGGAAGCGCATCCGTGCGTCCGATCGTGCGAAAGCGTACTCCCTGTTCGATCAACTTATTGCGCTCGGTGGACAGGTAATGTTCGAGCAATCCCATTAACCCGTCGATTTCGGTCGTTGGCCGCTTCCAGTTTTCCTGTGAAAAGGCATAAATCGTGAGTGCTTGAATCCCGAGTTCGAGACACAATGAGATGGTATCGCGAACTGACTTGATGCCTTCCCGGTGACCGGCAATCCTGGGCAGACTCCTGGCCTCGGCCCAGCGTCCGTTCCCGTCCATAATAATCGCGAGATGCTTCGGGAGCAGATCCGGATCGAGTTTCGCCGTCAGTTCTGTGTCCGACAAATGGTCAATTCTGGAAGGAGGCGGCGTGTCCATGAGTGCTGGTTTGGCTTAGGTCCTTTCTAAGAAGCGCGTATGGCAGGTGAAGGAAAGTCTACTGACGGTCCCGATGAAAGTCAAACGATATTTCCCAAAACGTGTGAAAAAGCGAAGAGTTGGAAGCGCTCGGATTGCGCCTTGAAAAATGAATGGGCTATACTCTGCCCTCCGCCCACATTGACGCTTTTATAAGGAATTTTAGACGATGGGACAACTGATTCCCTTGGATTCGTTCGGCGTCACCGAACAAGACGTTCTGGCAGCACTCGGCCGGGTCAAGGTCCAGAATGTGGATTATGCGGATCTTTACTTCGAATCCTGCATCTCGGAATCCGTCTCTATGGAAGAGTCGCTCGTGAAGCGGGCGACGAAGAGCATCTCGCAGGGCGTGGGTGTCCGCGCGACGGCCGGAGAAAAAACCGGGTTTGCCTACTCCGATGATTTGACCAGGCATGATCTTGAACTCGCCGCCGACACGGCCCGCTACATCGCGAATTCGGCCGGCGGGACGCAAGCGGTCCCGGTTCCCGTGCATTCGAGACCGGCGAGGGATCTGTATCCGGTCGCCCACTCGCAGGCGGAAGTCGCAACGGCGGACCGCGTTTCGCTCTTGAACCGCATCGATACCGAAGCCCGCCGATACGATCCCCGTATCAAGAACGTGATGGCTTCCTTCAATACGGAATACAAAATCGTCATGGTGGCCACCTCCGACGGCACGTTGGTCGGCGACGTGCAGCCGTTGTCGCGCCTGCAAGTGACCTGTATCGCCGAAGAACGAGGAAATCGTCAGATCGGATCCTTTGGCGGAGGCGGCCGGATCGGATTCGAGTTCTATCGTGAGGACGACCGGTATCTCCAATATGCCAGGGAAGCCGCCCGCATCGCGGTGCTCAATCTGTCGGCGGTGGAGGCGCCGGCCGGCGTCATGCCCGTCGTCCTCGGGGGCGGTTGGCCGGGCATTCTCCTGCATGAAGCGATCGGCCATGGACTCGAAGCGGATTTCAACCGAAAGAAGACCTCGGCCTTCTCGAATCTGCTCGGCAAACGGGTGGCCTCCGACGTCTGCACGATCGTGGACGACGGGACCTTGCCGGGGCGACGCGGCTCGCTGAACATGGACGACGAAGGAACCGTGACCGCTCGCACCATGCTGATTGAAAACGGCATCTTGCGGGGATATATCACCGATAAGCTGAACGCGCGGCTCTTGGGCATTCCCCTGACCGGCAACGGACGGCGGGAAAGCTATCAAAGCATCGTGCTTCCGCGCATGACCAATACGTTCATGCTGGCAGGCGAGTCAAACCCTGAGGACATCATCAAATCGGTGAACAAGGGACTGTACGCAGTGTCATTTGGCGGCGGCCAGGTCGACATCACCAACGGCAAATTCGTGTTCTCGGCCAGCGAAGCCTATTTGATCGAAGGGGGAAAGGTCACAAAGCCGGTCAAAGGGGCGACCCTCATCGGCAGCGGCCCGGACATCCTGACCAAGGTCTCGATGGTCGGCCATGACTTGAAGCTGGATGAAGGCATCGGCACATGCGGCAAGGAAGGCCAGTCCGTGCCGGTCGGGGTCGGATTGCCCACGATCCGAATCGATGAAATCACGGTCGGCGGCACGCAGGCTGGATAATTCGTCATTCGTCACAAGTCAGTGGAGGATGCGCCCGAGATATGACACGGCACTCTGAAAAGGACGCGTTGATAAAGCCGGTCAACGGGAGTCTACGCGAGCTTGCCCAGGACGTCCTGGTGATGGCGAAGGAAAGTGGCGCGACGGAAGCGGACGTCGTGGTCGCGGACGGAGAAAATTTGTCTGTGCAAATCCGTCTCGGTTCCGTGGACCGGCTCTCGAAGGCGCGGGAGAAGCGGCTGGGGCTGCGTATCTTCGTCGGCAAGCGGTCGGCCAGTTCATCGACGTCGGATTTTTCAGCGCAGTCGCTCCGGCGCCTGGTGGCCGAAACCTGCACCCTCGCCAAAGCCGTGGTCGAAGATCCGGTCTCCGGCCTGCCGGCCGTCGAGCAGATGGCGACCGAACAACCGGACCTCGATCTCTATGACGACACCCGACTCGATACCGACCGGCAGATCGAGCTTGCCAAGAGAGCCGAAGCTGCGGCGCTCGCGACCGACGAGCGGATCACGAACTCCGAGGGAGCGGATTTCGATTCGTCATGGGGGCGCGTGGTCCTCGGCAACAGCCATGGATTTATCGGTGAGTATCGCAGCTCCAGCTATTCGCTGGCCGTCTCGCCGGTCGCGGTCGATCCCGTCTCGGGCAAGATGCAGCGCGACGCCTGGTATGACGTGCGCCGAAAATTCCGCAAGCTCGATGCGCCCGAAGCGATCGGCATCGAGGCTGCCAAGCGCACGGTCCGGCGGCTCGGCGCGCGCAAAGCGGGGACGAAACGCGTGCCCGTCGTGTTCGATCAGGAATCCGCCGGCAGCCTGTTGGGCAATCTCTGCAGTGCCGCCTCAGGCTATGCCCTCTATAAGGGCGCTTCTTTTCTGGGCGGACAATTGGGGAAACAGCTGGCACCGGATTGGTTTACGGTCTACGACGACGGGCGGCTCGTGGGAGGGCTCGGGTCCCGGCCGTTCGACGGGGAGGGATTGCCTACGAGAAAAAACACGATCGTCGACAGGGGAGTGTTGTCGAGTTTTCTTCTCGACACCTATTCCGGAAAAAAGCTGGGACTGCCCTCCACCGGCAATGCGTCAAGGAGCGTGGGAGAAAGCCCGTCAGTGGGACCCACGAATTTCTATCTGACGCCCGGAACGCGCTCGGCGGAGGAGATTATTCGGGGCGTGAAGGACGGTCTCTATGTGACGGAACTGATCGGCTTCGGTATCAACATGGTGACCGGCGACTACTCTCGCGGGGCGGGCGGATTCTGGATCGAAAACGGCGAGTTGGCGTATCCGGTCGAGGAAATTACCATCGCCGGCAATTTGAAACAGATGTTCAAGGACGTCGAGTTGATCGGCAGCGATCTTGTGTTCCGAGGGCGAATTGCGAGTCCCACGGTGAAAATCGCCGAAATGATGGTTGCGGGCAATTGACGGGCCGACTTCAACACATCGATCGCGCGCTGCAGGCCGCCGCTTTGATGATCACCATGACAGCGCTGGCCCCATTGGCTCGCGGGGAGGGGACGATGCGGATCATATCAACGGCATTCTCCCATGAAGGGGCCATTCCGTCGATGTACACCTGCGAAGGCAAAGACCTGTCGCCCCCCGTTTCGTGGTCGGATCTTCCGCCTGAAACGAAGAGCTTGGCGCTAATCGTCGATGATCCGGACGCTCCGGACCCCGCGGCGCCGAAAATGACCTGGGTCCATTGGGTGCTGTACAACCTGCCGCCGACGGTTGACGGTCTGCCGGAGAGCGTGAAGGCACTGCCTCCTGGAACCAAGGAGGGCATCAACGACTGGAAGCGTACGGGCTACGGAGGGCCATGCCCGCCCGTCGGTCGTCACCGATACTTTCACAAACTCTACGCATTGGATGCCGTGTTGCCTGATCTGAAGCAACCGACCAAGGCCAAGCTCGAAGATGCCATGAGGGGCCACATTCTGAGTGAGGCCCGTCTGATGGGCACCTATCAAAAGATGAAGTAGACCGAGAGCGGAGGATACGCTATGCCACGGACACTGAGCACGCTGCTTGCCCTATTCATGCTACCCGGCCTTGCCGCGGCCGCCGATTTTCGGCTGACCAGTCCCACGGTGAAAGACAAGGGCACGATCAGCAATGAACATGTGTTCAACGGATTTGGATGCACGGGCAGCAACACGTCGCCCGAATTACGGTGGGAGCGCCCACCGAAAGGCACGAAGAGCTTTGCCGTGACGGTGTATGACCCGGATGCGCCGACGGGCAGCGGCTGGTGGCACTGGGTCATCTTCAATATTTCCCCGGATACCACTTCGCTGCCGGCGGGGGCTGGAAAGCCGGAGGGCGGAGGAGCACCGCAGGGCAGCATCCAATCTATGACCGACTTCGGTCAGCCGGGCTACGGTGGGCCCTGTCCACCGCCGGGAGACAAGCCGCACCGCTACATTTTCACGGTGTACGCGTTGAAAGTGGACCAGCTCCCGTTGCAGAAAGAGGCGTCCGGCGCGATGGTGGGCTATTACCTGAATCAGAACAAGGTGGGCAAGGCCTCGTTCACGGCGAAGTACGGACGGAAATGAGTCGAGAATCCAAATGGTGAGACAGCAGACGCTGTTTGGGGAGGATGTGCATGCCGCTTGATCTTGAACTCGGAAAGAAGATGCTCCAGCTTGTGACGTCGCGATATGACGACCGGCATTGGCGCAAGAAGATTGAAAAAACTCTCAGCCTGCCGCAGTCTGGCGTCGGCGATCCCGTTCAGCAGCAGATTTTCATGTACTTGAAAGTCGGCCTCAAAGCCTACAAGTCGCGCCGCGCCGACCCTGACTCATGGGTCATCGGCGGCTTTGCCACGAAAGAAGTGATCGAGCGGGCGAAGCACCAGCCGAATCAAGTGGGAAACGATCTCACCAAGGATGACGTAGCGTTCCTCGGTATCGATCCCGGCAGCGACGTAGACGAGGCCTGGTGGGACGAGATGCTGGTGCAGTGGTTCGATGTGCCGGAGGAAGAGAAGATTGCCGACGAGGAAAGCGTGGAAGGCGTAGCCGAGGCGTCGTCTTCCAAAGAGAAACCCGCCAAACCCTGAGCATTAGTTCACGCCCCACGTTGATCCGCTTGGCCACTGCCTTCTGGCTCGCCGTTACGCTTCGTCGACCACATACGCGGATAAGTCTTTGCCTCCCAGCCGGCTTAGCCGAACAGATCCATCTGGGCGGGGCTAGGCGGTTCAATGTTGCAGGTGGGTGCGGCGGGCGCAGCTGTCTCTGTCGCTGGCGGCGGTGGTGTATGCCGGTCAAGGAATTCCTTCAGTTTCTTGAAGTCTTCCTTTAATGTGTCGAGCAGGTTCCCTTGGTGGAGTGCGGCCGCCGGATGCAGGAGGGGGAAGATGACGAAGTCCTTCATGTAAAAGGCCTGCGCCTTTACTTTCGTGATCCCCACTTTCCGTTCCAGAAGCGTCTGAGTCGCCCAGTTGCCCAGGGTGCAGACCAGCTTGGGCCGAATCATTTGGATCTGCTGCATGAGGAACGGTTTACAAGTATTCACTTCATCCGGCTCCGGATCGCGGTTGTTGGGCGGCCGGCACTTGATGACGTTGGCGATGTAAATCTGATCGCGTGACAGGTTCGCCGAGGCCAGCAGATCGTTCAGGAGTTTTCCCGCCGCGCCCACGAATGGTTCGCCCTTCTGGTCTTCGTTGAAGCCGGGGGCTTCGCCGACGAACATGATGCTGGCATGTGGATTTCCCACGCCGAACACCACTTGCGTCCGGCCCAGTTTGGCCAGTTTGCACTGCTGACAGTTGTGAAGAGATTTGCCGAGTTCCTGAAGCGTCATGACGAGCACATCAATGGAGAGGCATCTTAGGAGCGGTATCCAACCTTGTCAACCGGGAGAAAAACTGAAGCCGTACTAAACTGCACGAGTCTCGCGATGCACGATGATTTCGGCACATCGTTCGCCGCTAATGATGGCGCTTTCCACGTTGGCCGGCCAGCCGGTATCGGTCCAAGCCCCCGCCAAAAGAAGATTGGCAATCGGGCTTCGTTGGAGCGGACGGCGAATCTTGGTTCCGGGCGCGAGTGAGAGCGCGGCGGACGCGGTGATCTCATCGCTGAAACCGGTGAGACGCTCATCGGCCCTTAGAAGTTTGAGGGCGCGAAGAAGGCTGGTCGCTTCTTGTTTCGAGTCGGCCACCGGCCGGTCGTGAGGCAGAGCAAGAAGAGCGCGTACCTGTCGGTCGGCGTTCGACGGGATGCAGGCGATCCATTGGAACGCCCCGGAAGACGGGAGAATCTGCCGCGGTGCGGTCAAGGTGGCGGCGGTGCACGCATGGATCACGCGATAAGGGAACGTTCGCAGATCGACGAGATGCTGGAAATAGGCATAACGGGTGAGCCAACGCTCCGGCAGCAAGGGCGTCAGCTGCGGAGCGCCGACCGCAGACACATACCAATCCGCCCGAAGAACCGTTCCGTCCCTAAGGCGGACCCCGCTGACTCGATTCTCCTGAATTTCGAACCGTACAACTTCAACCGGCGTGGTCACCGTCGCGTGGTTCTTGATCAGCGCTTCTTTGATCGGTTCGATGAGTAGGCGATCCCAAGCCAACCGCGGGACCCAGATCCGGCTGCTCGCTCCCCCGGACAAGAAGAACGGTTTGAGCGCCATCACGAACGCATCGGCGGACAGCTGTCCTAGGTCGTTGCCGGTGAGCCAGCCGGCGAGCCGATTCCATATGGACTGTAACGACGCCGGACTGTAGCCGAGCGACTCCAGCCATTGCTGGGCCGTCCGCTGCTCGAGGTCAGGCGGTAAATCCACAGAGCCTTCCCATAGCTCCTCGAGCCATGTAAGCAGTTTCCAACGCTCCGACGGCGGCAGCCCGGCAAAACGTCCGATCGTCAGCAATTGTTGAAGCGGGGTCGGGAACCAGGTCTTGGGGTAGCGGACAAACCGGCCATCCGGCAGGAGGAACTCGAGGGTGGCTTCGGCAAACGCGGATGGACTGCGTTGCACCCCAAGCGCGCGCAGCAGGGCCCAGGTGGCGTGATGGCAGCCGAGAATCGTCGAAGGCGGGTCGCCGGCGCGCCTCAACTGTTGACCGGGTAAGGAGGACGACGACAGGAGCGTGACTTGGCATCCGCTCACGGCAAGCCGGTACGCGGCCGTCAGACCGGCCGGCCCGGCGCCCAGCACGATCACGGATTGACGGACGTCCGGCGTCACGGGAATTTGGAGCGAAGCCACACGCCGGCTGCGATGGCCAGCCGGTTGGACGTAGAGAGGCGGACTCGAGGACCGAACACGGCATAATCCGGACGTTCGATGCGCGTGAGGATGCGCGAGTACACGGCCCGCATGATTTCCGCAACGGTCAGCGCACGGCGGTCTTTGGCGGGAAGCGCGTCCAATGCCGCCTGAGCCTTTTCATAATACGTTCTTGCCCGCTGCGTCTCGAAGCGGATCAACTCAGACAAACGGGGACTCTCCTTGCGCTCCAGGAAGTCCGCTTCGCCGTAGCCGAATCGAGCGAGGTCCTCGCGCGGAAGGTAGATTCGCCCCTGTTCGGCGTCCGTGCCGAGATCCCGGAGAATGTTGGTCAGTTGGAAGGCCATGCCGAGATCGACGGCATAGTCTTGCGCATGAGCAGAAGTTGGCCCGAAAATATGCAGACAAATCAGGCCGACGATGGAGGCAACGCGGTAGCAATACAACGACAGCTCATCGAAGGTGCCATAACGCGTCGTCGTCAGATCCATTTCGACGCCCTTGATGAGCTCCTCGAAGTACGCCTTGGGAATCGAAAGCCGGCGGGCATGGTGCGCCAGGCTGATCATGAGCGGCCACGTCGGCTCGCCGTCGTAAACGAGGTCGAGTTCCGCCCGCCAGCGGCGAAGTTCCTCCTTGGGATCGCTGCCGAGGGGCGGCTCGTCGACGGCGCTGTCCACGGCTTTGCAGAAGGCATAGACCGTGTACATGGCCTCGCGCTTCGCGCTCGGCAGGAAAAAGAACGAATAATAAAAGTTGCTGCCGCTCTGCTTTGTGAGGTTGGTGCAATAGGTCTGAGCCTCGGCGACCGTGATGGTCATACGTCTTGCCCTGTGAGTGCCGTGCCCGTCAAGTCACGAACCCGATCCGAGAGGCGGCCGGCTTGCACGCGGGCGGCGCAAATGTCAGCCATGAGTTCGAGGCCGTCCACGAGGCGTGGCCCGGGCCGGCTGAAATAGGAGCCTGCGTCGACCGCATATCTTTTTGGCGTGGACATCAGGGCGCGCCAGGCCGGATCGCTTCGTTGAAGCACCGTCAGTTCAGAGACCGTGCGCGCGAGCGAGAATCCGCAGGGCATGAAAGTGACGATATCGGGGGCGGCCGCGCGCACCTCTTCCATCGTGACCTCGCGCGATGGCTGACCGCTCCGGCCAAGAACATCGTGGCCTCCGGCGATGTGCACCATTTCAGGCACCCAGTGACCACCGATATAGAGAGGGTTGAGCCATTCGAGGCAGGCGACGCGCGGCGACCGCCGGCCGGCCGCTTCGGCGCGAACCGCGGCCACCCGGCTCCGAAGAGCATGGGCCAGGTCCCTGCCGCGAGCGTCCGCACCCAACGCGGCGCCGATGCGTTCCACGTCGTTGATCACATCGGCGAGCGATTGCGGCGCGAGCGTGACGAGCCGCGGCCGCTGTGCCAGCGAACTTATGGCGCGTTCGAGTTGATTCGGCGTCACGGCGCAGACGTGACACATGTCCTGCATCACAATCACGTCGGGTTGGGCTTCGAACAGAGCGCGCTCATCCACCTGATACAGCGATTGCCCGGATGAGGCCAGCGCCTTGACCTGGCTGTCGATGCCCGCACTCGTGCCGGTTTCCGAGTCGACGACGGGACGTACGAGCACGGGAATTCCGCGGATGGTTTCGGGGTAATCACATTCGTGGCTGATGCCGACGAGCGCGTCGGCGAAGCCAAGCCCGACGACGACTTCCGTGGCGCCGGGGACGAGCGAGCAAATCCTCACGGCTTTCCTCTCATGGTGCCGGCCATAAGCGCCTCTCCAAATCGGCCAGTCTGATGTCTGAGAAGCCGTGCGTGATCGCATGCGCCTCATGCAGGTCCTGCACGGTATGCGTGTTCGCTACGGCCAGCACTTTCATGCCCGCGGCGGCCGCGCTCCGGATTCCGGGAAGTGAATCCTCGATCACCAGGCAGGACGCCGGCATCAGTGCGGGCTTGGTTTGTTGAAGCGCTTTCAATGTGAGGAGAAACGGCTGCGGATCGGGCTTGCCCCTGGTCACGTCCTCTGCACTCGTGATGTGCGCGAAGATGCTTCTCAGGCCTGCGCTCTCAAGAATGTATTCAATTTCATGGCGCAGGGCGCCGGAGGCAATGGCCAGGGGATAGGAACGGGCGGCTTCCCGTACGAACTCGGGAACGCCGGGGAAAATCACCTGATGCTGCGTGACCGATTCGAGATAGGCCTCGGCTTTTCGCGTCATCAGACGCTCGACCGTGCCGCGGTCGGCCGGACGACGGTTGGCGGCAAGAGCGGCCAGAATGCAGCCGCGGTCGTCGTACCCAAGGTACTCGGCGTAGTATTCGGGTTCCGTCAGTTCGATGCCGATTTCCTTCAGCGTCTGATGCAGGCCGGCAAAATGTAAGGGTTCTGTATTGGCAATGACGCCGTCGAAATCAAAAATGATCGCCTGGAGTGTCGGCATAGAAACGACGGGAGATCATGCGGAAGTTTCGGCGCGGATTATAGCACAGGGAAGCGGAGGCACGTGGTGAAGGAGTTCAGAATTTCAGACGCAGCCGTTTTTCCGGGATCCATCCCTTCACGCCGTCGTCCGTGCGAACGGAGTACACCCAGCCGCCGGGCTGGAGGTCTCCGTCGAGCACATTCAGCGTGATGCCCGGGCGAATCACGGGGCCGGGCTTCATGCCGGCAGGATCCAGGGAGAGCGGAATCGTTTCCGCGGGAGCAGTCGGGTTGCCGATCGCCGTCACCTTTTGCCCTTCGGCAAACATCGGTGACGCGACGGTGACAGGAGGTGTGGTCGGTGTCGTTGCTGGAGCCATCGACGAGGGAGGCGTTGACGGAGGAACTGTCGGCGCAGCGGGTGTCGGAAGAGTATCCGACGCGGCCGGGGGCGCCGCCGGAGCGTCCGCCGGTGGAATGGGTGGAGGCACGGTCGGGGGCGCGGGCTTCGGCCTCGTGGCCACGGCGGCCGGCTCTGAAGGACTGTCCCCTGTAAAGGGAGCCAGCCAATCCGCCAGCTGTTCGGGCTCCATGGCGAGATAACCGATTCCTCCAACCAAGAGCAGCAGGAAGATCCAGAGCAGCGGGCGTCCGCCTCGCGACTTCTTTCCCGGCTTCATCGCAGACACCGGGCGCGTCGCGGTCGTCTGGTCCAGTTCTTCTTCCGTGAACTCCAAATCCGGCTCCGGTTGGCGGGCCATCGAATACCTCCAAAGCTCAGCAATCGAGCCTTGTCTTATCACCATCCCCCCGGAGAGTCAATTTTCCCTTTGAATCTGCACGACTCGCGATCAACAAGGCTGCGCGGGAGAGCACGAAAGGACCTGGTGTTCCCGGCTGCCGCTGCGGAACACCGTCAAGCCTTTGCATCCCAATTGGTAAGCCAGGAGGAACGCGTCGGCCACGTCGGCAATCGATGCCGAGGCGGGCAGATTGATGGTTTTTGAGACGCCGCTGTCGCTGTAACGCTGAAACGCGGCCTGCATGCGCACGTGATGTTCGGGTGGGACGTCGTGTGCCGTCACGAAGAGGCGGCGAATGTCCTCCGGAATGCGGGTGATGTGCCGTAGAGAGGTGCTTGCCGCCAATTCGGCTTGCAGCTTGTCGAGGCTCATGCCCTGCTTCCGGATCATTCGCGCAAAGCCTGGATGCAGCATGGTCATTTCCATTCCGTCGAGCGCCCGGCGGAGAATCCGCACGCCATACAGCGGTTCAATCCCCGCTGAACAACCGGCGATCAGACTGATCGTCCCGGTCGGCGCAATCGTCGTCACCGTGGCGTTCCGTCTGCGGTCGCGGCGGGTTTCAAGCCGGCTGCCGCGGTAGGCGGGAAACGGGCCGCGCTCTGCCGCGAGTTGACGGGATGCTTCGTGTGCTGTTGTCTGGACAAACGACATCAGCGACCCGGCCTGCTCAAGGGCGGCATCGGTGTCGTAGGCGATGCCCAGGGTGATCAGCAAATCGGCGAATCCCATGATGCCCAGGCCGATCTTTCTTGTCCGCAGTGTCGCGATCTCGATCTCCTTCAGGGGATAGTGGTTGCGGTCGAGCACATCGTCGAGAAACCGGACCGCGAGTTGAATCGTCTCCTGCAGCCGGACGTAATCGATTGCCGGCTGGCCGGCCGCGCGCTGCACGAACTTCGATACGTCGATCGATCCGAGGGTGCAGGATTCAAAGGGCAGCAGCGGTTGCTCGGCGCAGGGGTTCGTCGCTTCGATGCTGCCTAGCTTCGGCGTCGGGTTGGCAGCGTTGATGCGGTCCAAAAAAATGACGCCCGGCTCTCCGGTGGCCCATGCGGCTTGTGTCAGACGGTCGAAGACTTGCTGTGCCGAAAGCCGCCCGCTCGCCTTTCCCGTGCGAGGGTTGATGAGAGCGTAGCGGCGGCGCTGTTCGAGGGCGCGCATAAATTCCGCCGTGAGTCCGACGGACAGGTTGAAGTTGTTCATCTCCTGCTGGTCCTCTTTGATAGAGATGAACTCGAGCACGTCGGGGTGATCCACCCGGAGGATGCCCATGTTGGCCCCGCGCCGCGCGCCGCCTTGTTTGACGACGTCCGTGGCCATATTGAAAATTCGCATGAAGGACACCGGGCCCGAGGCAATTCCGTGTGTCGAGGACACGAGGTCGTCGTGCGGGCGCAGCCGGCTGAAGGAAAAGCCGGTTCCGCCTCCGGACTGGTGAATCAGCGTCTGCTGTTTGACGGCGTCCAGGATCGCGCCGAGCGAATCCTCCACCGGCAGCACGAAGCAGGCGGCCAACTGCTGGAGCGGACGGCCCGCGTTCATGAGCGTCGGCGAATTCGGCAGAAATTCGAGGCGGGCCATAGATTCGTAAAAACGCCGCTCGGCCCGGTGAAGCCGGGTTGACGCAGGATAGAGTTGTTCCGCCTGAGCGATGTCCGTGGCGATACGCCAGAACATCTGCGGAATGGTTTCCGTGACGGCGCCGTGATGGTTCCGGTTCAGGTACCGTTTGCGCAGCACCGTCTTGGCCTCCGGCGAGAGCCGTGGCACGGGATGGGAAGGCGGCGACGACCGAACCGGGCGGACAGAACGCATGCGGTATTATAGCCGCCGGCCGTTCGCTTTGACGACATCGGTCGGCCGCACTTGCATCTTTCCCGCGCGCGGCCGCACAATGCAGCGCCGGTGACACGATCATGCGCTCGTACCGTGAAGAGCTCTGGTTCGAAACAAAAACCCGTCGCGCCTATATCAATATCACCCGCCAAGTAGAAGAGATCGTCAGGAAGAGCGGCGTTCAGGAAGGGCTCGTCCTGGTGAACGCCATGCACATTACGGCGAGCGTGTACATTAACGACGACGAACAGGGGTTGCTTCAGGACTATGATCGCTTTTTGGAGCGGCTCGCGCCTCACGGCGATGTGTACCGCCATAATGAAACGGGCGAAGACAACGGGGACGCTCACATCAAGCGCCAAGTCATGGGACGCGAAGTCGTCGTGGCGATCACGAACGGCCGGCTGGACTTCGGCCCCTGGGAACAGATTTTCTACGGCGAGTTCGACGGCAGGCGCAAAAAGCGCGTGTTGGTGAAAGTCGTCGGGGAGTAAAGCCTTGGGCGCCGTCCAGGGTGAGTGCGACTTAAAGGCGCTGAGCGCTTGCTCCTCGATAGAAAGTTTGGCAACATGGATGACGACGGCTCGTCGCCGAGTGCGTGGAGTATCGCATGCAAAGTTGGTCCCGTCCGGATCCGCTGACCAGAGATCTGATCCATCTCATCAACGCCCGCCGTCACGATCATGGTGACACGGACGCGGCGATTGATACGCTGCAGGCGTTTCTCGAACAGGGCCGTGAAGAAGATCTGTTGACGGTGCTGGCCGCGCTCGACGAAGACATGGCCGAGTGGCTGTTCGACTTGGTCGCCGAGGCGTCGTGCTCCGTGATGCTCGATGCCGCAGCCGATGAGAAACTCTCCTATGCCGTGATGGCGGCTCTAGAACTTCCGCTCCAGGCCAATCTGTCGCATCCCTTGAAGCTCAAGATTGATCCCGTGGCCACTGCGGAAGTGCTGCACCGGCACCTCCGGCTGGCGTCCGGCACCGTCGTGCGGGTGGAGCCCAGATTGTTGACCGACGCCACGCTGGAGGCGTTGAGCCTTCAGACGTTGAATGAGCATCTCAGCACTGTGGCGGAATCTCAGCGCGGCCGTTCGATTGCGGCCCGGCTTTATCCCCCCGTCGAGAACACGGCGTTTTTGTTCTTCGAGCTGATCGGCGTGCCCGATGCCGGTCTGCCGGATTCGCTCGAGGACCCGCACCGGCGCGCCTTGCTCGAAGGATTGGTCGAGCAATGTCCTGAGCTCGCGCTGGCGCCGGACACCATCGAGGCGCCCGTGTACGCGGCCTATGCGATGTTCGACGCTCAAAATGCCGTGCGGCTTCATCATCTGGCGGATGAAACGGCGGCTGTGTGGCGCGATCTTGATCCGCTCGTCAGAGCACGCACGATCGTACATCTTCACACGCAGTGTGGAAACGGCGTGTACATGCCGGTCTGGACAGATCTCTTCGATCCCGAACTTCCGGAAGACCACGGTCCGGTGTGGACATCGCCCGACGTCTGGGTGTTTACCGCCGACCTGCCGATCGAATGGCCGGGAGAAATGCTGACCAACCGCCTCCTCGCAGAGGGCTGCACGCGGTTTGAGAATCATATCGTCGAAGCCCCTGAAAACTAGTTCGAATGGTGACAAGAGTCCGGCGGTCTTGCTTCGGCACAGGCCTTTGCAGGTGTCTATCCTGCCGTACACTTCTCTCTGGTGTTCAATCCCCGCATTTCATCGCTTTTTTCCGTGTCCTGACCTATGCTGAGGTCCTGTCGGAGGGCCGATCATGAGTCAGCAGCCTGTGTTCAATCGGATTCTCGCCGGCGCGGTGACGTTTGTCGGCCTTGGCATTGTCTGGGTCGCCATTGTCAATAATCTGCCTTCCCAACAGGAGCTGTCCGCCAAAGAATCGCCTGCGCCCAACGCTCAAAGCGTGCAGGCACAGCCTGTTCCAGTACCCGTCTTGGATCTGTCGATTCCCGGTGTGCCTTCGGGCCCGCAGGCGTCCGAACCGCCGCGAGGGACGCGGAGGGGAGAAATCCCGCCTGCAGTGACGGCATTGGATCCTCGCACCGCGCAGGTCGCCCGTCTGCGGTGCGAAGCCGAAGTCGAACAATTGTGTCCGGAGGCCAGCGATGGACAAGGCCGGCGGCAATGTCTCGAAAAGCGCGCCCAACACTTGCCGGCTGCCTGTCAGCAGCAGATTCGCGAACGCTTAGTCAAATGGAAGGAAGAGCGGAGCCAATTCAAGCTGGCGTGTCAGGCGGATATCAGGCGGTTCTGCCCCGATCTGAGACCGGGCGTGGGACAGACGCTCCAGTGCCTCCAGCAGCATGCCCAGGAAGTATCGGATGGCTGTTACGAGATGCTTCCCAAGGGGACGCTGTACTTCAAATAGCAGTCGGTAAAGCGCGTGTTCCTACTTGCCGCTCGGCCGCACGACGTAGAACGTCATCGAGACACCCGCCACCTCGATCACATCGCCATCCTTCAACTGCTGCTGCGCCAAGACGTTCTTTCCGTTGACCACGAGCCGTTTGGTGCCTTGTGAAGGACTGATCGACCACACGCCCCCACGGGCGGAGATCAAGGCCGCGGCTTTCGGGGCAAACCACCCGGAAAGCCGGATTGCCGCTCCGTCCTGCGACCCGATGAGATTGGCCGTCTTGGCCAGATGGTACTCCAACCGGTCGGTTTTGCCCGCTGTCACCAAGATCTTGGCCGTCATCGATGCGGTCCCGGTCTGCTGTTTGCCGGGAATTGCAATGGTCTGATCCATACCGGCAGGGGCTGATGCCGTCGCTGACGGAGACGACGCACTGTCCTGGAAGATGAGGCGATGCTGCCCGATGGTGATCACGTCGGCATCGTGCAGCTGCGCCCGCTCGATCGATTTGCCATTGACCGCCGTCCCGTTCGTGCTGTTGAGGTCTTCGATGAAGTAGACGGATTGCACTCTGACGAGTTTGGCATGACGGCTCGAGACCGTGTGGTCCTCGATCGGGAGATCGTTATCCGTCTTGCGGCCGATCGTGAACTGGTCGCCTGTCAGTTCGATCGATCGCGACCCTTGGCCGTGCAGTTTGACGAGCAGTTTTGCCGAATCGGTGAGGATATATCCCATGGTGCATGCTCCTCTGAATGTTACGAAGCCTTCAAAAACCAGCGTGCCTTGAGGCGCTGCCAAAGCCGCGCGCTGCCCCCGCCGCCGACGACGATCAACATGACCGTGACGTTGTCGTCTCCTCCGGCCTCGTTGGCCAGGGAAATCAGATGGTCGGCCTTTTCGCGAAGATCGGCGTCCTGTTCGAGCGTCCTGAGGATGTCGCGGGATGTCACGCCGCGGGTGAGGCCGTCAGAGCACAAGAGCAGGAGGTCGCCGTTGAAGACCGGCATCTCAATCACGTCGATGTCGATCGTGCTTTCAACGCCCACGGCCCGCGTGACGATGTTCCGTCGCGGCGAGCGTTCCGCCTCTTCCTCGGTCATGTATCCCTGCGCGACCTGCTCGGCCACCCACGAATGGTCGGCGGTCAGGGGCTGCATCACCCCTTCTCTGATGAGGTACACCCGGCTATCTCCCACGTGGGCGACCGATAGCGAATGCCCGGACAGACGTGCAGCGGCGACCGTAGTGCCCATTCCGGCATATTTCGGCTGCTCCCAAGAGGCGCGGAACACCTCCGTGTTGGCGGCGTGGATGGCCTGCATCAGCTGATTGGTCGCGGGCGTCAGGTTGGGGTCGTCAGGAGGCGCCGTCGGTGCAGTCGATCGTTTCCTGCCCGATGACCGAACATGGGCCACGATCGTCTCGATCGCCATGCGGCTGGCCACCTCGCCCGCGTTTCCGCCTCCCATTCCATCGCAGACGACATAGAGTCCAAGGGCACCGTCCGCGACAAAACAGTCCTCGTTATGCGCCCGCTTCCGTCCGATGTCGGATTTCGCAAAGTGGAGACGAATCTCTGCCACGGGACCTTTCTTTTATGCCGCGAGCGTATGCAGGCACGCCCGCAGGTCTTGTGCTAACTCTCCCGCACGGCGATAGCGCTGAGGCAGCTCTTTTTGCAGGGCGCGGTTGGCGACCTCGTGGAACATGGGTGGAACGTCGGGACGGAGTGTCTGCAGATCGGGATGAGGATGGTGTGCAATGGCGAAGAGCAGCGCCGAGAGGTTGTCTGCCGTGAAGGGCGGCTGCCCTGTCAGCAGTTCATACAACACGACGCCCAGCGAGAAAACATCCGACCGGCCGTCGACTTTCTTTCCCGAGATCTGTTCCGGAGACATGTACGTCGGCGTGCCGAGCACGACATCCGTCTGCGTCTTGCTGCTGGAGGCGATCTTCGCGATGCCGAAATCCATGACTTTTACCAGCCGGTCTTTGGTGATCATGATGTTCGCAGGCTTGATGTCGCGGTGTATGACGCCCTGTTGGTGCGCATAGTCGAGAGCGTCGGCGACGGAAGCCAGCGTTTGAACGAGATCGGATAGCGGCATGAGATGCGGCTTTCGTGACCATTCCTTGAGCGACCGTCCTTCGACGAGTTCCATGGCGATATAGCCCAGCTCGTCTTGTTCGCCCGCGTCGTAAATCGTGACGATGTTCGGATGCGACAATCGTCCGGCGGACTCGGCTTCACGGAAGAACCGCCCTTTGATCTCCTGCAGTTTCTCCTCCGGTTCGTCCAGTTGGTCGAGGCGCATGGTTTTAATCGCGACGAAGCGCTGGATCGTCGGGTCCTTGCCGAGGTAAACGAGGCCCATGGCGCCCCGGCCGAGTTCCTTGAGGATCTTGTAGCGCCCGAGAGCGGCGGGTGCCTGGCCGTTCATGCCGACCGGTTGAGTTTTCTCCGCCGGTTGCCAGGCGATTTCCTCGCTCGACTCGAAGGCGGGAGGTTCCTCGATGACGGCGGTTCGCGCAGGTTTTCGCTTGGCCGGGGGAGGTGCGAAGGCGTTGCGCAGCGGCTCCAGATGGCGAAGCCATGCGATGCTCAGCCAGAGGCCGCAAGCCAGCAGCGCAATCGTGTAAGTCTGTATGAACAGCGTTGCGCCGACTTGGTGGATGAGCGGTGACCCCAATGAAAGGAGCGTTTTCCCTCCGAACAGAACCACGGTCAAGACAGCGGCTGGCAGGACGATGGCCCGAAGAAAGCTCGAGGCCCGACCGTTGTCGGCGAGTTGTTGGTAGGCGGACACGCCGAGAGCCAGGACCAATCCCAGGGCGATGCCTTGACTCACAAGGCGCACCGCGTTGCCGCCGGTAATCGACGTCAGGGGAATGCTGAAAAACTCAACCCATGCCATGCCGCTCAGCAGGGGCCCCAATAGGAGCGCCGCGAGAATTCCGCTTGCATGAGGAATGATCCAGTGGAGGTTTTTGGACATCGTTCCCGAGGAAAAAAGTGAATGGAGTTCAGTCTAACGGACGGCGACCGAGTGTCAACGTTTTTGCAGCAAACGTGCGGTGATTGCGCGCGTTAGGGGCACGCGCACTCGCGTGGCAGGCGGATTTCTCTCAGCGCCGGGCCGCGGCGGCTTTGAGGGGCTCCAGGAACCGGGGATTCACTTTCAAATCGCCGCGACCGTAGCCGACCTCGATATCCGGCTTCGTGACCCCGTGATAATCACTGCCGCCGGTGACAAGCAGCTCGAGCCGCTGCGCCAATTCAAGATAACTTGCAGTCTGGGATTTGCTGTGCGTGCTGTAGTGCACCTCGACGCCGCCGAGGCCGAAATCCTTGAGCCCTTTCACGCACCCGTAGAGACCCTCGCCGCCGTCTTTGACCCACGTCGGATGCGCGAGCACCGCAACACCCTTGGCGTCTCTGATCCAGCTGATCGCCTCGGCGGGCGCAGGCAGTTCGCGGGCGACATAAGCCGGCTTTCCTTCCGCAAGATACCGGTCAAAGGCCTCCTTGGCGGACGACACATATTGTTTTCGCATGAGCAGTTGCGCGATATGCGGCCGTCCGACTGATTCCGTGCCCGCGAGGGAGCGAACCTCGTCGTACGTAATGTCCAGCCCGGCTGCCCGGAGGCGTTCGATGATCAGCGGATTGCGGCGGTGCCGGCTCTCTCGGAGCGTCGCCAGGCGCTCATTCAGGACCGGATCCTGCCAGTCCAAGCAGTATCCGAGGATGTGCAGTTCGCTCCGGCCGTCGAACGAACTGATTTCGACGCCGGGAATCACTTCGATGCCGAGCTCGAGGCCGGCCGCCATCGCTTCGGGAATCCCGCTGGTGATGTCGTGGTCGGTGATCGCTAATGCGCTGACGCTGGCTTTGGCGGCCAACTTGAGGACCTCCGCCGGCGGCAGGCTTCCGTCCGAATGCGTTGTATGGAGGTGGAGATCGATGCGGCTCATGCGGACTCGCGGGTAGGAACGGCTTGAGCCGGCTTTTCGGCCACCAACCGTGCCGTGAAGACCGAGCCATTCCCATGGCCGCCTTCGTGTTCCCCTTCGTCATACGACAGGACGCGAAGCGAGGACGTCAAACGGAGCAGTTCGTTCTGCGCCAAGCAAAACTCCCAGCGGCGGGGATGACGGTGGCGCTGATAGTTCTCGATCGTAAACGTTTCGTAGAGCAAGACACCTTTGGGTTTCAGCGCGTCGATCAGCCATGGAAACAACGGGCGGTGGAGATAGAAGGACACGAGGACGACGTCATAGGCATTCGCGGGGAATTCCGGGCGTTCATCGGTCGTCCGTTCGAGATCGACCTCTTTGACGGCGAAATGGGAAAGATGCCGCTGCGCTGCCGCCGCTGAAAGCGTTGCCAGACTTTCCCGGTCACGATCGATGGCGTCTACTTCAAAGCCGTTGGCAGCCAGATACAGCGCATGACGTCCGCTGCCGCAGGCGACATCGAGCGCTCTACCTTTGGGTAGGCGGCACAACTGCTGGGTGACGAACCGCGACGGCACGGAATCGGCGCCTAGCGTCCGATGGGCCGCCCGCGGCCGGTCAAGCCGCACTCCGACGGAACCTGTTTTCTGGGCCATGGGAGGGGCCAGCTTTCGAAGCCACAAACGCGCACGGCCGATCGGAAAGTCCGTGAACAGCATGGACAGGATTTTTTCGGCCAGCGTCTCCAGCAGCGTATCGACTTCCTTCCCTGCGAGTGCGACAATTCTTTCAGCGACGAGTGCGTAGTCCACAGTGTCGCCCAGACGGCCGGATAATGCGGCCAGGGCTGTCTCGCAGTCGAGTTCCAGGTCGATCGCCATCGGTTGCGGCCGGCGCCGCTCGTCCGGGCTAATGCCGCATCGCCCTTCAAATTCCAGGCGCTCGATGATAATTTTGTCAGCCATAAGTCGTTATTCTCTTTGATAAAAAGAGCGGCTGTCAACCAATCGTAAGAAGGGGACTAGAAGATTGCGGGTCCTGTGCGATCACAGAAAAGGTGCCCCGGAAGCCGTGGGCGCTTGGTGCAAGCCGCGTCTCGCCGCGACTGGGCGGTGGGTGAAAAAAGGAGCTTTGATCGGCGCGATCCGCAAAGACCCGCTATGTTCCGACCTTGACTCGTTATTACCCCCCCTCATATAATTACCGGTCGCCGCAATCTAACCGGCTGATTCAGCGGGGAAAATGGCCGATTTTACACACTTTAACGAATCGGGCCGCGCACGGATGGTCGACGTCGGAGGCAAGGCTCAGAGCGACCGCGTGGCGACTGCTCAGGCGAAGGTCTATCTTCAGCCCGAAACCCTCGAAAAGATCCGGCGCGGGAAAATCGCCAAGGGGGATGTTCTAGCCGTCGCCCAAGTCGCGGGAGTCATGGGGGCCAAGAAGACGCCGGACCTGATCCCGATGTGTCATCCTCTGCTGCTCACGTCGGTAGACATCTCCTTCAAGGAAGAGCCGCAACCGGACCGTGAAGGTCGATGCTCCATCACGGTGACTGCGACCGCAAAAACCAGCGGACAGACTGGGGTCGAAATGGAAGCGATGACGGCCGTTTCGGTCGCCGCGCTGACGATTTACGACATGTGCAAGGCGGTCGACCGGGGGATCAGCTTCGGCGATATCTGGTTGCTGTCCAAGTCGGGCGGCAAATCTGGCACCTACGACCGCGAGGGTGAACCGTCGCCGCAGCGCAGTGAGTGTAGGGACATCTGAGCGTTAGCGCATGATTACAGTCAAACTCTTCGGCATGACGAAGGCGCTGGCTGAAAATCAGTCCAGCCTGATCCTCGCCTTGGGAAAAAACCAATCGGTGAAAAACGTCGTCGAGCTCGTCAATAAACGGTACCCGAAGCTCGGAGAGCTGATCTACAAGAAGAAAATTCTCGTCTCCGTCAATCAGGAAATCGCGCACGAAGACACCAAGGTAGAGGAAGGCGATGAAGTCGCCCTCCTTCCCCGTTCGCAGGAGGGACATCGCCGGGCAAGATGCGCGAGGAATCGACAAGCAATGCCGATGAGGTCCAATGAGCGCAGCTGACCACAATGACCTGTTCGTACGCGTCCAGCGCGAGGATTTTTCCGTCGACGCCGAAATCAACCGCGTCCGTAGCCGGTCGAAGCGGATCGGCGGCATCTCCATTTTTCTCGGCACGGCGAGAGACCATTCAAAAGGACGACAGGTCGATAGCATCACGTTTGAACATTATGAAGGGATGGCCCAGAAAAAGCTCCGGGAAATCCGCGAGCGCGCGATCAAGGATTTTGACATTCTCGAGTTGCTCATCGTTCACCGGTACGGAGAAATCACGATCGGTGAGAATATCGTCCTGATCGTCGCCGGCGCAGAGCATCGGGCCGATGCCTTCCGGGCCTGCAAATGGGCCATCGACGAATTGAAGCAAATCACGCCGATTTGGAAACTGGAGCATACGCCGACGGGAGAAGTGTGGGTGGAGGAGCATCCATGAGGATGGTGAAAATGTCGCACAGCGTCGTTCTCGCATCGTTCAGACCCTCGTCGTACGGGAAAGAGTACGCCTCGGGCCTCAATTAACGCTGTCTGAACGGTGGTTCATGGAAGAAACCGAACCTCATAACGCTTCCGGGCAGAACCCCGTGGATGCGTTCGGGCGGCCGCTGAAAAGCCTGCGGCTGTCTGTGACTGACCGCTGCAACTTGCGATGCTCCTACTGCATGCCGGAGGAGGAGTATGTCTGGCTTCCCCGGGAGGACGTGCTGACGTTCGAGGAGATGGCGACGCTTGCCGGCTACTTTACCGAGCTCGGCGTCGACAAAGTTCGATTGACGGGAGGGGAGCCCCTCTTGCGCCGGGACCTGCCCCGTCTGATCCGCCTGCTGTTGCAGAATCGCAATATCAAGGAAATCGCGCTCACGACCAATGGGATCCTTTTTGGCGAATATGCCGAAGCCCTCTATCAGGCTGGATTGAACCGCGTGACCATCAGTCTGGATACGCTGAGGCCCGAGCGGTTTCGACAACTTACCAGGCGGGACGAATTCGCGCGGGTCATGGAGGGAATTGAAGCTGCCGGCCGCGCCGGCTTTACCGGGCTGAAGCTCGACACCGTCGCCATCCGCGGCTTCAACGACGATGAATTGGCGGGCCTGGTTGAATTCGGGAAGCATTTGCAGGCCGAAGTGCGGTTAATCGAGTACATGGACGTCGGCGGTGCAAACCGGTGGGCTCCTGAAAAGGTGCTTTCGCGCGAGGCCATGCTGGCGCTGCTCGGCAAATACTACGGAGCGATTGAACCGTTGCCCGAACGAGGGTCGGCCCCCGCCCAGCGGTTCCGTCTGCCGGACGGCACAACGTTCGGCATCATTCCCTCCACCACTACGCCGTTCTGCTCCGCCTGTGACCGCAGCCGTGTGACGGCCGACGGCATGTGGTACCGCTGTTTGTACGCGACGACGGGTACGGACTTGCGCAAGCCGCTCCGTGAAGGCGTGGCGGCCGATGACATGCGGTCGCTGATTCGTGCCGGCTGGGAGTCGCGGCGTGACCGCGGCGCGGAGGAGCGCAAGTCGCTCGAGCGAGCCGGTTTGCGGGAAGGCGGCCTCATCGGCATCGATCGGTTGCGCGAGGATCCGCATCTCGAGATGCACGCGCGCGGGGGCTAGCGT
>JBKPSD010000014.1:0-52662 GCA_046734935.1 Nitrospirota bacterium | reverse complement strand
TTCGCCTTTGAGCCACTTGATCATGAACTCGTTCTCCTGACCCGGAGTGAAGCCGGTACGCACCGGTTCCCATGGGCCGCGGGCGCCGATACCGCCGTCTTCCGCCTTGGTGATGCGGATCAAGCATTCTTTCGGCGTCGTGTTGACCGCATGGTGGTCGATGGCATAGCCCCACTTGAACTTCCAGGCAATCGCGTGCTTGCCCGGGAGTGAGTCGGTTTGGTGCATCGGCATCAACCACGACCGGGTAAAGGACTGTTGGGCCCCGTACCGGAAGTTGGATTGATAACCGGTGTCCACCGCGATGGCGCGTCCGTCCGGACGTGTCTCGTGGCCTTTGACCGACTTCGCCGTCGACACGTACGGGGCGTGCTTTGCCATCGTGACGTGGTACGGATAGGCCGGGTTGTACTTCGCACGGATCATCAACCGCGCGACCTTGTAGAACGGATCCGAGGGTTTCCAGCCGCGGTACGGCCGGTCCACCGGGTTCCCGTCCACATAGACGTAGTCGCCGTCGTTGATGCCGCGGTCCTTGGCCGCCTGCGGATTGATGTGCAACTGGTGCTCGCCGACGCCCGGCGTCCGTTTGTCCATCCGGTACGGATCGCCGAAGTTCGACTCGTAAATCTGCACCCAGTCATTCACCGACCACTGGCTGTGCACCCGGTGCCGCGTCTTCGGGGTCACGCAGTAGAACTGGTACCCCTTTTCCCACAACGGGTTCACGTTCCGCTTGATTTCTGCCCAGGGCAGCTTGATGTTGCGGACGTGCTTGTCGTCGTGGTGCTGCGCCGTGATGGGAATACCATAGTCGTCCGGGCGCACGTACGGGTTGCTCGTCATGATCGCGTTGGGCAGATATGGAGTCGCCTCCGGCCCTTCGCGGTGCACGACGAAGTTTTCCCCGTATTCGATCGCTTCCGGCTCGACCCGGTAGGTCTCAATACGGCCGCAACGGGTCCACTGCGGCTTGGACTCGTTCGTTTCTTCCCAGAGCGGGTGGCGCGGATAGGTCCGACCCATCACCATCCAGCCCTTTTCCGACTTCAACATGACGTCCGCGCTGTATCCGTAGCAGGTGGCGCTGGCATCCAGTGCTCTCTGCACGTACACATCCACGCGGTTCATGTAGACGAAGTGGAAGACCTGGCGGATACGCACGTCACCCGTCATTTCCGTCAATTTCACCGCGACCGCGCCGAATGTGTCGGCGTCGTTCCGGGTGTCGTACAACGGACGGATGCCGCCCTTCCAGATCTGCACCCACGGATTCGACACCGTCGCCGTCATTTCCGGATAGGTGAATTCCATCCAGGAATTGCAGGCAAACGCGATGTCGGCGTGGTTGACGTCCGAGGTCATCTCGATGTCTTGCGTCACGATCATCTCGATGTTCGGATCCACGTTGCGCACCATGTCATAGTGGTGCTTGGCGTTGTTCAAAATGTTCACGTTGGTGACCCAGCGGACTTTGCTGGGGGAGGGCATGTGCGTCTTGCCCGTGAACACCTTGCGGCCGTACTTCGGCGTATTGACGATGAGGGCCGTGTCCCCGTGGTTCCAGTAGCCCACTTCCTCGCCGTAGTAGTAGCTCTTGGTCTTGATTTCCTTGCCGTGTGCATTGGGATCGAGGGTCTGATTGAACGGATCCTCGCCGGTATGCACGGCCAAGCCGGCGCCTGACCACGGCGTGGCATTCCAGATGCCCGCCTTGTAGTTGCCCGACCAGGTATGGCAGCCGGTGCCGAACTTGCCGATGTTGCCGGTCAAGGTCACCACCAACGCCGCGGCGCGCCCCATTTCCGTCATGTGGAAATAGTGGCAGACGCCTTCGCCGTTGTGCATCGCCGCGGGCTTGATCGTGCCCGAATCGCGGCCCCACCGGACGATCAAGTCCTTCGGCGCGCGGGTGATCTGCGCAACCGTGTCCAGATCGTAGTCCTGCAGGTGCACAAGGTACATCTGATAAATCGGCGATACGTCCACTTCGCGGCCGTTCAACAGCTTGACCCGGAACGTCCCCATGAGAGCGGGATCGATGCCGGTCTGCACGAAGTGATAGCCCACTTGTTCCCGGTGCAGTGGGACCGCCTGCTTCTTATTCAGGTCCCACACCATCATGCCGCCCAGCCGTTCAATCTGATCGGCCTTGAGGGCCTGAATGCGGCCTGAGTAGCTCTTCGAGAAATCCGGGAACGCGAAATCCTTGATCACATCGCGCGGATCCAGATATTGCAGCGTGTCCGTGCGGACGAGCAGCGGCATGTCCGTAAACTGCTTGATGTAATCGATGTCCTGCAGGTTCTCATCGAGGATGAGTTTGCAGGCGCCCAAGAACAACGCCCCATCGGTCTCCGGCCGGACCGGAATCCAGTAGTCGGCGCGATAGGCTGTGGGATTGTACTCCGGCGTGATGACCACGATGCGGGCACCGCGCTCAATGGATTCGAGCTTCCAGTGCGCCTCCGGCATCTTGTTCTCGACGAAGTTCTTGCCCCAGCTGGTGTTCAGCTTGGAGAAGCGCATGTCGGACAGGTCGACGTCGCAGTTCTGCGTCCCGTTCCACCACGGATGCGACGGGTCCTGGTCGCCGTGCCAGGTGTAGTTTGAATAGTACTTACCGCCCTGTGCGCGGTCCGGATCCACTTTGCGGATCCAGCTGTCCAACAACGGCAGCACGCCGCCGTTGAAGCGCGTGTTCATCATCTTACCGATGATGCCCAACACCGGCATGCCGGCGCGGTGCTTGAAGCAGCGAACGCCCGCACCCTTCATCATCTCGATCATTTCCGGCGCATAGCCCTGCTCTCTGAGACGACGGGCCCCGGCTTCACCGCTGTACCGGGTGGCGATCAGGATGCAGCCTTTGGCCGCGTATGTCGCCGCCGTGTCCCAGGATACCCGCATCATGTCATCGAGGAAGCGGGCATCGAATTTATATTTGCGCTTTACATCCGGGGTCAATTCGGGCGCCCCGGCATCCATCCACTCCTTCCAGCCCTTCCGCATCAACGGTCCCTTCAAGCGATAGGGGCCGTACACGCGGCGATGGAAGGTGAACCCCTTCAAGCACATGCGCGGATTGTGCGCGAACGTTCCGCGATTGCCGTAGAGGTCTTCATACGTCTGGTGATCGTAATTCTGCTCGACCCGCATCACGACGCCGTTGCGGACGAAGGCCCGCACGCGGCAGCCGTGCGTGTCGTTGGGCGAACAACACCACGTAAACGACGAATCATACCGGTATTGGTCGTGATAGACCCGCTCCCACGACCGGTCCGGATATTCGCCGAGGGGGTTGCCCACCTCGATGACCGGCTGCAGAGCCGTCAACGCCAGGACTTTATCGGCGACCGCGACCGCGGCCACCGTGCCTGCCGTGACTTTTAAAAACTGTCTGCGTGACAGAAACATTGGTGACACCTCCTAAGTTGAGGCTCTCAGAGAGCCCACGTTCCTCACACGATGCACGACGGACGGTTCCCACCTCCCTTCCTCCTCAAGAGCTGCTGCGGAGCGTTCTCCGAAAACAAACAAGCGACCACCCTGTGGCTGCGGCTGCAAGACGGATTTTCGAGAAGTTTTCGGCAGCATGGGCCAATAGGATTGGCAAGATATGAACCAAAAAGACTGCCGCGCCGGACCTGTAGAGGTTTGTCTAAGTGATTGAAAACATTTGTGAAATTTAGTCGTTTCGCTTGGACGAAGTGTCGCGTCAGGTTACCCGTTGGGTACCTGCTGTATCGCGCAATCAGCTAAGAGTGCCGGATCTTATGAAAAGTAGAACACAATCAGTGGCTTATGCGAAAAGACATCACGTTACTATTTCGTAGCACGGCGTCGAGGATGTAACGGTGAAGAGGTCCGGTTCGTCCCGCCTGCGTTGCTTGACAGGTTCTGGACACCTGAGTAGAATCCGACCTCCTTCCTGAAGGTTCCATTCGAGCGGGAATAGCTCAGTGGTAGAGCATCGCCTTGCCAAGGCGAGGGTCGAGGGTTCAAATCCCTTTTCCCGCTCCAAACCTCGTCAACATTTTTTCTGCGAGATTTGTACCCTCGGGCGGCGGTTTCGTTGAGCTGACGAGGAACGAGTCGACAACTATGCGCACGCTCTCAGGAGCGAGTCGGATCCGGTAGGGCGGCGGGCAGTGACTCAGGAAGACACGAGTTGTTTGAGCAATCCGATGTCTTCAGCAGCTTGCCGGAGTTCCTCGCTCGACGGTGAACGGACGCCGAAACGCGCCCGGCAATACACCGTCGTTAGTCTGCGCACGGCTGTTTCAGCCGCTTCCCATCGCTGGCTCACGAGGCGCGTTACTTCGGTCGGTGTCGTCGACGGCGTGATCTGTATGCCTCGGCGCGCTGTCAACTCCAGCATCTTCTTGTAGACCTGCACGATCTGCTGCTGCGTTTTTGCCGTGGGGCGATCGCCGGCCCGTCCGTGCAGCCATCGGTGCGACAGGAAGAAAGTCAGACCGGTGGCAGCTATCAGGAAGACGGACATCAACGTCCACACAATGCCGCGATGAAGCGTCTGTATCCGCTCCGGCCAGGTGTGGAAAAGGCGAGTGAATGCAGCTGTGAGTGCCGAAGCCCAGTGACCGACCGCGTCACGAACCGAATCACCGCCCTCGCGCAGACTTGAGATGACTGCCAGTTGATCGCGTCCGCTATATCGGATGAACAGGCGATCCCAGTGGAGACGCATCGATTCGGCCAGTCGTTGGAATCCCATCCAGATCGAGGGAGTGAACGCGGCAGGATTTGAGGGGGTCGGATCCATCGTCACCCACCCGGATTGCGGATAATACACTTCCACCCACGCATGGGCATCCCGTTGCCTGACCGTGTAGTAGTTGCCGAATTCGTTCCATTCAGTCGCCAGGAAGCCCGTCACAAGCCTAGCCGGTATCCCGACGCTTCGCAGCATTAACACCATCGCCGTCGCATAATGTTCGCAATAGCCGGTTTTTCGAGTGAATAGAAACTCGTCGATCGGATGATCCGAACCGCGTGCGTCCGCCTCGAGACTGTAGCTGTAATTGGACAATAGGTGGGTCAGCACGGCGGCACTCTTTTCGGAGGTGGAACTGACCGGATCCGTCACATGTCGGGCCAACTCGCTTATCCGATCGTTACGGGAGGGCAGTTGCAGATATCGCTCGCGGATGGCGGCGGCATACTCGAGCACCGACGTTTGGTCTTGCGGCAACAGCTTGTGTTCGCGCGACAGGACCGAATACCGAATACGAGATGGGGAAACATACGGCAGATGAAGACCGGTCATGCCGTCAACCTGTACATTCATGAATTCGCCGCTGACGGACTCGGCGAAAGGCGCGGCAAACAACACCGACGTATCCAGCGGCTCCAGCAGAATGTCTTGCCGCAAGGGCTCGGACACAGCAGCCTGTCTTCGTTGAGCGCCTGAGCGGACGACGAAGGTGCCGTCGTCAAGGACTCCGAGGTTTCGCCTCTGACGGCTGCTCGAACTCCACGATCGGCCGTTGTAATAATCGAACGCCATTCCGCGAAGATAGAGACGCTCGATCCCGGTAGTCGGTTGGTCCGGCAGCTCAACGCGCATGACGATTTGAGGATCCTCTTTGACGGAGCCGATCATGCCGAGATCGACTCGTTCGGAAAATCCCGTCGTCCTCAGACCTTCGCCTCTCGGCTTGTGCATGAAGCCGACGCTGATCCGCGGAAGCAGAAAAAAAGTGATGAGGGTCAGAGCAAACGTGAAGACGGCGATCCCATTCGTCAACCAAAAGAATGTTCCCGTAATCTCTGCAACGGTCTTCGGAGCGTTCGCTGGAGCGCCAGCGGGAAGGGTCGTGACAGCGGACGCAGTCCTGGCGGTCAAATGGTAGAGGAGTAAGCTCCAAATGGCGGCCAACAGGTAGATCAGGAAAACCCATATATACCAAAGGTCCGTCGTCAGGGCAGCCGCGGCCACGACGGCCATGAGAGAAATGGCAAATATATGGCGGTAGTCTCTGCGGTCCTGCAGCGTCAGGAGCTTCACATTGAGAAGTATCGCAAGAAAGTGGATACCAGCCGGGAGCAGATCCTTGGAGATCGCCGTGAGATCCAGCAGAAACAGGAAGAAGGCGCTTATCAACAGCGAATTCCAAAGCACGGGGGAAGCGGGCAACGTGATGCGGCGCCCGAACGGCCAGCCCACGAGCTGCAGCACCGCATAGATCAAGACCGCCAGCGTCAGCGCCGCCAGCATGGCGGGAACGCTTCGAGCCAGCAGAAGGCCGATGAATCCGGTTCCTGCCAACAAGACTGCGCTGCCTCTGAGCGCCTGTTCAAAAGCCACGGGTCAAGGCCTCGATTTGTGTGCCGCTCAGGATCCGGTCTGCGGCGATGGGTCTCGTATCATTGGACTCGGACCAGGGCATGACCAGGACGGTATAGCCCCGTTCGGCGTCCTGCCCAAGAGCGATCGACGGATTTACGGTCTCTTTCTGGCCGAATTGAGGCGGCCGGCGTTCGCAGAGGGCCAGTAGCCGAAGCATCGTCAGCAGGTGGTCTGAACCGGATCCAAGCCCGGAATCCTCCGCATCCACGATTAGACGCAACGGATAGGATTTTTGCGAAAGTTGCCAGAGCAGCGAGGCGACCAAAGTGACGCTTCGTTCGAACAGCGCCTCGTCATCGTCGGGTGCGACCGTCGAAAGCACAATCGTAATGCGCCGCTGATCTTCGGCTTCCGTTTCCCGGACGATCAGGTTCGACGTGCGAGCCGTCGTGATCCAGTGGATCGCGCGCGAATCATCCCCCGGTCGATACACGCGTAAATTGTATAACTGGGTCCCATGCCCGCGCCGAGGAAGGGACAGCCCCTGCCCTTCGCTGACCAGTTCGTCCATAAATCGCAGAGAGAGCGGCCTGATCGGAGGACTCACCGGAATCTCGGCAGGTACCTCGTAGAGAGCGCGCTTGAGAAACAATCCGAAGGGAAACAGGGTCTCGGCTCTGATCCCTTCCAGCCGGAGTCGCCCTCGGGTTGCGGCCAGAATCGGATAGGAGAGCAGGGTCGATCGCTGGGCCGGCACATGATCGACGAACAACCCCCTGTCGAGATCCTGACCATACGCCACGTCCAAGAGGCGGATCGAAAAACTTGGGAGCCAGCGGCTGCGATTTGTGAGCGAGACCGTGACCATCGTCGGCTCATTGGCCATGATGAGGTCGGGCACGTGTCGGTGAAAATTGAGCCGGCGAACACACTGCTCAGACAGCAGCCCCGAGACCACGATCAAGCTCAGCATCATTGCCAGCAGCAGATAAAACAGATTGTTCCCCGTGTTGACGGCGGCCACACCAATGCCGACCGTAAAGAGCAGAAAGCGGACGCCCTCGGACGTCAGTCTCAGCGACCGGCGAATGGCGAGATAACGCATTCGAGACAGCAGGCGGGCGTAGAAGGGGCGGAAGGCGTCAATTGCGGAGCTGGCCATGCCCTGGCCTCACACCGGCACGGGAATCGTGTCGACGATGTCGAGAATGATCCGCTCGGCCTGCTCGAAACTCTGCATGCGCATGCCTTGTGCGCGACTCAACATCACGCGGTGAGACAGGACGATCGGCGCGAGTTCTTTGATGTCGTCTGGAAGGCAGAAATCCCGCTCACGGACCAACGCCAGGGCTTTGGCCGCGTTGTTCAGCGCGAGCGCGCCGCGGGTGCTCACCCCGAGGGACAGCAGCTCGCTCTGCCTGGTGGCTTGAACGATGGCCAACAGATATTCACTCACGCTGCCGTCGATGTGGACATGCTCGATCCGCCTCTGCAGTTCCAACACGTCCTGCGTCGAGAGCACCGGGGCCAAAATATCAGCCGGATGAAGCGCATACGGGCGACTCAGCACCTTGCGCTCTTCTTCCATCGACGGATACCCGATACGCAGCCGCATCAGGAAGCGGTCGAGTTGAGATTCGGGGAGCGGAAAAGTTCCGTGGTACTCTGCGGGATTTTGCGTGGCAATGACCATAAACGGCTGCTTCAGCGGATGCGTCTGATTGTCGACTGAAATCTGGGCCTCGCTCATGGCCTCCAACAGGCTGCTTTGGGTTTTAGGCGTCGTCCGGTTGATTTCATCCGCGAGCACGACGTTGGCGAAAATCGGTCCCGGCACAAATTCAAAAGCCTGTTGCTGGCGGTTGAAAATCGACACACCGACGATATCGGACGGCAAGAGATCGCTCGTGAATTGGATGCGCTTGAACGAACAGTCGAGCGAACGGGCGAGACTATGGGCAAGGGTCGTCTTGCCGACGCCCGGGACGTCCTCGAGCAATAAGTGTCCTCTGGCGAGCAGACACACCACGGCCATCTCAATGACGTGAGCCTTTCCCTTGATGACACGGGCAATATTGTCCTGGATCGCTTGAAACGGGCGCGTTGCGTTCATCGGGGATTATCGGCTCTGGTGGCTAGAAAATGATCGCTGCAGTGACACTGATGAAGTCTAGCAAAGGGTCGGTTGACGGTCAATTTTTCCGCCGTTTCCGTCATTGCGGACAGCGTCAGCGCTCCGGAACGACGATGAGCATCCAGGGAGGGGTTTCCTCGGCCATGTCGCGGAAGCGTCTTGCGGTGCTACTCGCGGCCGTGCCGGGAAAGACGGCTCCACGGCGAATCAAGACGGAACGGAAGCTGTACGCCTCGTCGAGCCGCCTGCCGGACAGGACCCGAGGCAGGCTGGCGCGGAGGGTCGCGCAACTGGACAACTCGAGCGTTTCTCCGATGGAAATCGTCGTGAGCCGGTCGTATACGTCGCCAAAGATGGCGGCGAGGTTCCTGGAAGTGAACGGCTGGTCTTTCGGCCTGAAGCATTCGTCTTCAAGGAGCTGCGACAGCAATTCCCAGAACACCTGACTGTCGACGGCACCTAGCACTCCCAGCCAGCTCGAACGTGCCACCAGATCGAGAAGCGCCAGCGGACCCCTTATGTCGAACTTCCACGGAGGGAACAGCAACGTTCGATCTCGATGCTGCACCTCGAGCGCCGGTTCGCCTTCGTATCGCGTTCGGCGAAAGGCTCCTTTAGTCTCCCGCAATTGCTCGAGGATGACTTCCGGTGACAGGCGCGTCGGTTCATACGCAAACGTGGGCGTTGCCGGAGCCCAGCATGTGGTGACGGCATAACGGCCGGCGAGCCTGCCCGCGTCCGCCAACCGGTCGAATTCGAACATATCCTGATCAGGAAGGAAGCTAAACGATACGTCCGTTCGAGTACGAAGCTTTTGAACCACATCCGTCGGCGCGTGCAGAGGGCCGCCCAGTTTTGATCTGGGGTCCAAGCGGTCCACGCCATGCAGGATCAGCCTTCGGTTCTTGTCCCGAATCCTCGGTCCATACAGGTCCGCCAGTTCCGCAGCAAACGAAAGGTCGCCGGATCCCAGATCCAGCAACGACGGGACATCGGCGGTCAACAGAAGATCGAACGGCGTCGTGTGACTCCGCACAAAGTCAGACACGGTGTGGCTGTCGAGCGAGGGAATGGGCCAGCGGGAGGCCGACGATTCGGCTATTTCGAAGTAGACGCATAACGCGCGAAGCGCCTTGTTCGGGGGCAGTCCGGTGACTGTCTTGAGTCTCGGTCCCGACAAGTCTTGGGGACGTTGAGCGCTGCCGCGGTGTAACGCCTCAACCAGTGAGGTCTCGACTGCGGGCGGAAGGCCGGCTGCACGGACCCGTTCAAGCAAGCGCGTTAAGGTGTCGGCGAAGCGTGACGCGTCAACCAGGCGGCGCGAGTTCTCCCACGCCTTGTCTTTTTGCTGCAAGCTCTTGGTGAGCTGAGCACGAAAATCGGCAACCAGCTGCTCGTCGGCGGTCATCAAGGCATGAAGGGGTGGTCAAAGGGGGAGCATACCGGCCCATCACCCTACGGTCAAGGTTGGTTGGGTTGCCGACCTTATCGGCGTGTGTTAGGACAACGGCATGTACGTGTGCGTCGTCAAGTCCCGCCGGTACGCGCTGGCCGGATGGCTCATGGTCGCCTGCCTGGTCTTTGCCGGTTGTGCTGCGAGAGAACCCTCCGCTGAGTCGCAACCACGCACTTCGTCTGAGGCCGGTCTCGGCACGCCCCAGATCATCGACACGGCGGCCAACCAACCAATTTCCTTGGAAGAGCTCGTGGCCCGCTTACAGGAGCAGGAGGTCATTTATCTCGGAGAGGAGCATCATAATCGGCTTCATATCGAGGCGGCGCTGTCGCTGCTGAGCCGCCTTGTTCGAGCCGGTCGTCGGCCAACCGTTGCGATGGAGATGTTCGGGTGGGAAAGTCAGCCGCTGCTCGACGGCTATGTGCAAGGCGAGGAGATGAGCCGGCAGGATTTTCTCAGTCAGGCCGGCTGGACGCAGAACTGGGGAGGCCCGTTTGAAACGTACGAACCGCTGGTGGCCTTCGCCAAAACAAGGCACCTGCGCCTCGTCGCCTTGAATCCTCCAAAGCGGCTGGTGCGGCTTGTGGCAAAAAAGGGGCTCGAACAAGCCCGCCGCGAAGATGAGTGGACGCGCTGGAATATGCAGGACGAGACAATCGTCGATGACCCTGCCTACCGTCAAAGACTTTTTGAACAATTGAGAGCCTGTCATGGCGGAGGATCGGATGACATGTATCGAACCATGTACGAGGCGTCGATGGTGCGGGATGAAGGCATGGCAAAGACGATCGTGACCGCCGTCGAGACGATGCGCGGCTTGCAAGATCCGTCAGCCGGTCCTCTCGTGAGTTACACAGGCGGAGGCCACATTCAATACAACCTGCCGGTGCCGCGACGCGTCGCCCGCCGGATGTCAGGTGGCATCCGACAAATCAGCATCTACATGACGTCGTATGAGGAGGGGCGGCGGGACGATCTCCGCGACATGCTCAAGGACAAGATCGCCGAGTACGTGTGGCTCACGCCCGTCGGTCCAGGCGGGATGCCTCGCCGGTGCGGGTGACGACAGACGCGTCGAGATCCACGCTCTTCTTGACAGTTTCTGCCCTGCGTTCCACACTAGGATGACAACAGTAATGAGGCCCCTAGAAAGAGCTCTTTCACTGCGCGGTGCAAGGTCGCATGCGAAACAAGATCCCATGTTCAGCGGAGCGCCTAAGCCTCCTTGATCCCCCCATGATCCAAGGGGTTGTCGACCGGAATGCCTTCCATTTAGGTACGCAATACCTCTCCGAAAACCGCGTCCGCATTGTCGAGGCCGACGAAGCGCATATCTCGTCGGCGGTCATCGGTAATTCCGGCCTCTATGAGCAGACGATTCGATTGAAAGACGGTCATCTTGTCTCGAAGTGCAGCTGCTCCCTCCCCGAAGAACCGATGTGCCGGCATTGTATCGCCGTGCTGTTGGAGTACCACCGATGGGTTCAACCTCGACAAAAAAAACCTCGACCGGCACCAGGGGTCGCCGCGGAATCCTCCAACGGCAAAGCTCCGGTCCTATCGAGCTTTTCGGACCTGAAGTTGAGCGAGGTGCTGGCGTTCATCGAGTGGTTCCAGCCGGCGGTGAAGGCATTGGAGAAAGGGGTTCCGCTCCCCGATGCGTCGAGATTGACGGGAGACGTTGCGGCCTGGACCCAAATCATCCGCAACCTCGATGAGCGCCGTCGTGAGAGCGAAGAAATCCAGCTCACGCTTGAGTCGGAACAACGGGAACGCGACGCGTATGTGCAACGAATGACGCAACAGCTGCAGGCGTCGATGACGGAAGTCAAAGCCGCTCAGGCGCAATTACATCACATTCAGCAGGAAATGGCCTCACATCAGGACATGTTTGCGAAAGTGGCTGAGATCGCCTCCGAAGTCGGCGGGTATGATAGCCAGATCAAGACCATTGCCGGGGAGCTCATCAACAAGGGCACACAGCTCGATAAGCTCGCTACCTCGTTCAGGGAAGTCGCCACCGCCCTCAAAACCCTCACGAAATCTGGCCCCCCAAGCTAAGCTTGCCGCAAACCTCCACGCTGACCCTAGTCAATCCCCTTGCGTCGAATCCCGCGATTTCAGTACAATGCGGCCCTCTGTTTTCTTTACCACTTCGAGGAGGGTGTCACATGAACAGGATGTTTGGGCAAATCAGTGCAGTGATGGGGACGCTGATCCTCGGCGCTACCTCTGCGTTCGCCAATGCGCCGAAGGGTGAAGGAGCTCCCGACTATAGCGGCATCAGCAGCATGTACTACGCGCTGATCGGAATTGTGCTTGCGTACGGCGTCTACGACACGTTTTTCAAGAAAAACTGAGTTATACCAGGTTCTTGAGTGTCCCCCAGCGCATCGCTGGGCTGGGGGAACGTCCTTTCCCGCCTCCGTTAGCATCCGCTCGCGTCATTTCAGCCCGTTCAGCAGCGGTTTGACCGTTTCCAGCACCTTGTCCGCGATGATGCGGTGGCCTTCGCTCGTGGGATGTATACCGTCACCTTGGTTGAGTGACGGCCTTCCTGCGACACCATCCAAAAAAAAGGGAATGAGCGTCAAACGGTACTGCTTGGCGAGCGCCGGGTACATCGCCTCGAAGCGCTTGGTATAGTCCGCTCCATAATTTGGAGGAAGCTTCATGCCGGCGAGAACCACCGTTGCGGATGCCTGCTGGCACCGTTGAATGATCCGTTCGAGGTTCCTCTTCGTGTCCTCCAGATTGAGTCCGCGCAGCCCGTCATTGGCGCCCAGTTCGAGTATCACGATTGCCGGGCGGCTTTTGAGCACCCAATCGACCCGCCGCAATCCGCCCGCTGTCGTATCTCCGCTGACTCCGGCATTGATGACGCGATAACGCACGCTCTGTTCGTCCAATCGCCGCTGTAATCTCGCAGGATACGCGTCTTCAATGCCGACGCCTAATCCCGCGGTCAGACTGTCTCCGAAGGCCACGATGCGTGGACGCTCGTCGTCGGCGAAAGTTGGCAGACACAGACCGGCCAGGCCGCCGGTCAGCAGCAGCACCAGCAGAAGTTGTCGGACGAATGGCTTGAGGAGTGCTCGGACTGGCATCGGACTTCAGTATAATACCATCTGGTCCGCAACTGATGGTGCAGGAGCATCCATGATCACCGTTCAACATTTGTCCATGCGTCTCATTGCCGGGGGGCGGCCGGTGACGATTCTTGACGATGTCACGCTGGAGATCCCTTCAAAGCAAACGGTGGCCGTCACGGGCCCGTCGGGGAGCGGAAAGTCCACGTTGTTGGGATTGATGGCCGGCCTCGACAGGCCGACGTCAGGCTCGATCATGCTGGACGGGATCGAGATCACCTCCTTGTCCGAAAGTCGTATGGCCGGATTCCGGCGTGCCAAGATCGGATATATCTTCCAATCGTTCCATCTCATCCCGACATTAACGGCACTGGAGAATGTGCTGGTGCCGCTCGAGTTGGCGGGGAATGTGGCGGCACGGGGCCAGGCGATCGAAGTATTGGAAACCGTCGGTTTGGGTAATCGCATCGACCACTACCCGGTGCAGCTGTCCGGAGGTGAACAGCAACGGGTGGCCGTGGCCAGAGCGTTCGCATGCCGGCCGCCAATTCTTTTGGCCGATGAGCCCACCGGCAATCTGGATTCGCACACCGGTCGTCACATCATGGATCTGATCCTGGCGCTCCATCGGGACTACGGGACCACGCTGGTCCTCGTGACGCATGATCCCGCCGTGGCGACATTGATGCATCGCGTCATCGCGCTTCGTGACGGACGCATCGAATCCGACGACATCCTGCCAAGGCCTGCGGGTCAAAGTGAGTCTTCACGGTGAGGCGGTTCATGTTCGCCATGGCCTGGCGCGAAACACGAGGGTCATGGCGCCACTTCTTGTATTTCTTCGTATGCATCGCCATCGGCGTCAGTGCCCTGGTCGGCGTATCGCTCTTTGCTGCCCATGTCGAACGGGCGGTGTCCAGGCAAGCGAAAGGCCTGCTGGGCGGCGATCTGGAGATCCGCTCTTCGCACCTGTTGAACGCCGAAAGCCGTGCTGCCCTCGAGACACTTAACGAGCGCGGGATCATACGAACGCACGTCAGTGAATTGGTGGCAATGGCGGCTCGCAAGGCGGCGGCGACTACGCCGGGGCAGGCGACGCAGCTTGTGGAGTTGAAAGCGGTCGACGCCGAGTATCCGCTCTATGGCGTCTTGACGCTCGAGCCGCCTGCACGGTTGGACGATCTGCTGCATCCGGAGGCAAGCCGGTGCGGCAGCGTTCCTTGCCACGGAGCTGTCGTCCAGGAAGCACTGCTGTTACGCATGGGATTGGCCGTCGGCGATCGGTTGAAAATCGGAACGGCGGAATTTCTTATCACGGGCCTCGTGCGCATCGAGCCGGACCGGATGGCGAACGCGTTCAGCCTCGGCCCCCGGGTGATCGTCTCTGACGCCGGTCTAAAAGCGTCGGCGCTGGTACAGCCGGGAAGCCGCATTCGCGAACGGGAACTGCTCAAGCTGCCTTCCGGCCTGCCGCTCGAGTCTGTGCGGGGCGAACTTCGAGGTCGTTTGTCGGCCGATCACATCCGCGTTTCGAGCTATCGAGACGCCCAACCGCAACTGAAGCAGTTTCTCGAGCAGTTGTCTCGGTATCTCGGTCTCATCGGTTTGACGGCACTCTTTATCGGCGGCCTCGGGGTGGCCATGTCAATCCATGCCTTCATGCGTGAAAAAGTGAAGACCATCGCCATCCTGAAAACTCTCGGCGCCGATAGCTCTGTATTGATTGGGGCGTACGTACTGCAAGCGGCCGGGCTGGGAGTGATCGGGAGCTTGGCCGGCATGCTGCTGGGCATCGTGCTCCAGCAGGTGCTTCCTCCGTTGCTGGCGGGAGGGTTCGTCAAGGGACTCCTCGACCAGGTCGGCGCGACGACTGACCTGTCGGCGGTCTCCATTGGACCGTTGTTCAAAGGTGTCGCCTTAGGCCTTCTCACGACGCTGCTCTTCGCACTCTGGCCGTTGTTGCGAATCCGAGACGTCTCCCCCGCGGCTATTTTCCGACGGGAGGTCGATCCGGCTTCAGGCGGACCGCCGTCCTCATGGAGCGTTAAGGTCTGGATGGGCGACCGCTTCAGTCTGATGACCGGCGGCGCCCTCTTATGCGGGCTGGCAGGGTTGTCGATGTGGCAGGCCGGTTCATGGCGGATCGGCTCATGGTACGTCGGAGGCGTCGCCATCGCCGTTCTCACTTTGCTCGGATCCTCGCGGCTGCTCGTTAATGGGTTGCGTCTCATGCCTAAGCCGGCTTCCCTCACCTTGCGCTATGCGGTCGGGAATGTACTGCGGCCGGGGGGACACACTGCGGGGATCCTCGTGGCGATCGGCATCAGCGTCATGGTGATTGTGACGGTGTCGCTGGTTGAGCAGGCCCTGCTTCGTCAGGTCGGCGAGAGCCGTCCTGTTGATGCTCCGACGTTCTTCTTTATCGACATTCAGCCGGATCAAACCAAGGACTTTGCCGAATTAGTCGCCGGGCAGACTGCCGGTCGCTCCCCCGAGCTGACGCCGCTTGTCCGCTCCAGGCTCCATGCCGTGAACGGCGACGAGATCACCATCGAGGAAGAACGCGACCAGGAAGAACGGCGTGACGAGAGCAAGGAAGAGCGGCGGAGACAGTGGTACTTGTCGCGTGAGTATGTGCTGACATTTGGTGATCAACTTCCGAAGGGGAATGAGGTCATACGGGGCTCTTGGTGGCAGGCGGCACAGCGTTTCCCAACGCCGCAGGTTTCGATCGAAGATGAGGCTGCACGTTCATTGGGAGTGGACGTGGGGTCTCACATTGACCTCGACATTCAGGGCGCGACGATCAGGGCGGAGGTCTCAAGCGTGCGCAAAGTGGATTGGGGCAACTTCTCGACGAACTTTTATATGATTTTGTCGCCGGGATCCCTGGATGGCGCGCCCGTGACCTACGTCGGGACGATTCGCGTCGATCCCGACCGCGAGATTCCACTGCAGCAGGCGGTGGTCGCCGCCTTTCCGAACGTCAGCGCGATTCACGTCGGGGACGTGCTCCGCAATTTTGCGAGCGTGTTGGATCGGCTCACGCTGGCCATTCGCGCGGTCGCCCTGTTCTGTCTTGCGACAGGCGGTCTTGTGATGGCGGCCGCGCTGGCGGCGACGAGATACCGGCGGCTCTATGAGTCGGTGATCCTGAAGGCGGTCGGGGCCACGCGTGGTCTGATCGCAAGGACATTTGCCGCAGAGTATGCCCTATTGGGCTTCATCGGAGGTGTGCTGGCGGTTGGATTATCGAGCGCCCTGTCATGGGTGGTGTTGACTCAGGTGTTTGACTTGACGTGGCGCCTGCATCTGCCGGTCCTGCTGACGGGAGTGGGCTGCACGGTGCTGCTGACGTTATTGGTCGGGTTGGTAAGCACGTTTCGGATTCTTGGTCAGAGACCGCTGACGATCCTGCGACATGAATAGGCTGCTGAAAGCGTTCTCTTGAGCGTGAGTGTGCCGTTTGTCAGTTGGCGATGACGCGAAAGAGCCCGCTCGGCTGCGTCACGATGTACAGCTCACCTTGTGCGTCCTCGCCGAAACTCGTGATCTGCTGCCCGGCCGGAGGGCTGAGCAGCGGCCAGCTCTTCTCGGTACCGAGCTTCCCGTTTTGCATCTGAAGACTCCTGACGAATCCTGCGCAGAGGTCACCGTAAAAGTATGTCCCGGTCATCGAGGAGTTCTTTGTCCCGCGATACACATATCCCCCGATGATGGAGCAGGCGTTATCGTCGTGTGTGTAGTCCTTAATGGGAAGGGTAAGCCCGGCCTGATTGCAGCCGCTCGGTGGATTGAAGCAGAGAGTGCCTTCCATGATACGCCAGCCGAAGTTGATGTCTCGGCCTGCGCTGGGAGCTTGCACGGCATCGACTTCTTCACGTTTATCCTGTCCGACGTCGCCAATGTAGAGATCGCCGGTCGTGCGGTCGAACGAGAACCGATAGGGGTTGCGCAGGCCATAGCTCCATACTTCCGGCGCTCCGCCTGGAAGCACAAAGGGATTGCTGGTTACGAAAGCGCAGGGATTGCCCGTCAAAGGGTTGAGTCGCAAGATCTTCCCCAAGAGTGCGGTTTTCGTCTGGGCGTTGTTCTGCGGGTCGCCTTCTGACCCGCCGTCTCCGGTTCCAGCATACAGACACCGATCCGGCCCAAACGCGAGCATGCCGCCGTTGTGATTGGAAAACTGTGAATGAGAGATCGTCTTGAGAACGGTTTCGGTCGAGCCCGCGACGTTCGCAGTCGGCGGATTGGCTTGGTACCTGGCGATCACGATATCGCCATCAGCGATCGTGCCGGTTGCTCGTGCTGTGTAATAGAGATAAAAGAAACCGTTCGTTGCATAATCAGGGTCGAAGGCCATCCCGAGCAGGCCGCGTTCTCCGCCGCTGAGCACACGCGCACTCACGTCGAGAAACGTACTGACGAAAGAGCCACTCAAGGAATCCACGATCCGGATGAGCCCTCCCTGTTCAACGATAAACAGGCGGTTCTCGTTTGTGTTCCCGGTTGGCGCCGTGAGGAATAAAGGGGAGGCGAAAACGGTCGAAGTCGCGACAGGCTGCAGCGTCAGGGCATTGGAGATTCCCGGAGGAGGAACCGTGTTGGCTCCCCCACCGCCGTTGTCGCCGCTACAGGCGCCGAGCAGGAGGAGAGACACGAACAGAACGATAGATGACACCGGCCAAGACATGTTATCAGACTACTATGAGAAGTTCTTTCACTCAACCCTGAAACTTACAGCTCGTTGAAGCGAACGGTTCTTACGCGTGCTTCTGTAAATACTCGGTCAGGCTCCGCCCAAAACGTTCTCCAAAAGAGACGCCGATCCGGAGCTGTTCGAGGTACTGCTCCAACGTTTTGCCGCCAAGATCGATCTTGCGGGCTTCGAAGAACTGCCGGACGTCCCGTTCAAGATCGGGCTTCGCCAATGCGGTGATGCCGCCGCACATGCGCCGCAGTCCTTGCTTCGGAAACCGCCGGTCCAACACATCCCAGTTGCTTTTCATGAAGCGCCAGCCTTGTTCGCGGCCATATACGTTGCTCATCACCGCACTGACCATGAACGGAGCATCCTGCGTCCGGATCTCGCCATTGAGCGTCTTCGCCAATGTCCGCTCGAGAAGCGACGGCTGCCGGAACATCGCCAGTGAAAAGAGATATCGGCGCTCTTCTTGCGGCGTGGCGGCCGATTGAAATCTTGCGGCGAATTCGTCATATCGGGCGGCGTCGCCGGTGAACGCGAGGATCGACACCAGTGCCGGAAACAGATTCGGATCGACCGCCGCCGGCTCTTTGCGGGAAGCGGCGTACAGTTCTGCGGCGTGGGCCTGGGTCGCCTGATCGTTGCCCAGGCGCCCGAATGCGCCGATGAGTTCGCTTCTCAGCTGCCGGGTCAAGTCGTTTTCCCCCGCCTGTGCGGACCAGCCCACGGCTTTCGCGGCAGGACCGATCCTCGACCGCACGAAGGCCTCGAGCAGAGGGCGGTGAGCAGCGTCGATGATCCGGTTGAGGAAGCCAAAGGAGTCGATCAATACAGCCCACACGTTTTTATCCCGCTCGCCGATGAACCGGTCCGTCAGGTCCAGGTACGCCGTCAGCGGCATCAAGCCGGCGACCGTGGAAGCCCACGCGTCATTGAGCAAATTGAATCGTTCGATGGGTAAAAGCTGCTCCAATCCTGCGTCAAGCAGCCGTTCGAGCAGCAATGGTCCGTACCGCACGCGGTAAAAGCCGTGGCCGTTTTCGTTGACTACCAGGAAGCGTGTGTCCGGCGGACAGGCCACTCGCTCTTGAGCCCCCTCGAGCAGCAAACGGCGAATGTCGGTTTTCTCTCGCGTGTGGAGGCGGAGCGTAACAGGCACCCGCCAAAGTCCTGGTGCAGGGTCGGAGAGGTAGGTGAAACGCTGCTGGGTCAAAACGAGTTCCGATCGTTCTGTAAGCTCCGCGGTCACCAATGGATACCCCGGCTGAAAGATCCAGCCGTCCATCAATTCCGGAACCGCCTGTCTGGCGGCCTTGCCGAGGGAGATCCAGAGATCCTTAGTGTCGGCGTTGTCATACGCATGCATCCGAAGATAGTCCCGAACGCCGTCGCGGAATACCGTGGGACCGATATGCTGCTCCAGCATACGGAGGACGGAGGCGCCCTTTTCATATGTGAGAACGTCGAACATGGCCTCGGCGTCCTTGGGCGCTCTCACCGGATATTCGATGGGACGCGTGCTGTGCAATCCATCGACCGACAAGGCTGCCGCGCGAGACGCGCCGAACGTATCCCATCGCTTCCATTCCGGCTTCCAATCGTCGACCGCCAACATTTCCATGAACGTGGCGAACGCCTCGTTCAACCATAAACCGTTCCACCACGACATGGTCACGAGATCGCCGAACCACATGTGCGCGTTTTCATGCGCCACGACATCGGCCACCCGCTCCAATTCGCCGTGGGTGCCGGCGCGCGGGTCGACGAGAAGGGCGGTTTCTCGGAACGTAATGGCGCCGAGATTCTCCATAGCGCCCGAGGCGAAGTCAGGAATGGCGAGCAAATCCAGTTTGTCGCCGGGATAGGGAATGCCGTAGTAGCCTTCGAAAAACTGCAGAGAAGCGGCTGCAATGTCCTGACCGAAGCCGGTGAGGTGCCTTTTGCCGGGCACGGTCCACACACGGATCGCCGTCTTGCCGACGGACGTCGGAGTACTGGCCTCCATGCGGCCGACGACGAAGGCGACCAGATAGGTGGACATCTTGATCGTATCGGCGAACCGGACCAGTTTCTTGGCCCCCTCGGAGGTCTCCGAGAGGACGGCCGTATTCGAGATGGCGGTGAGGTTCGGATCGATCACGAGCATCGTCGAGAACACCGCTTTGAAATCCGGTTCATCCCAACAGGGGAAGGCCCGCCGTGCATCGGTGGCCTCAAATTGCGTTGCGGCGATGGTCTGGGTCATTCCTTCCTGGTCTTTGTAGGTGCTTCGGTAAAAGCCGCGAAGCTTGTCGTTGAGCGTGCCGTGAAACCGTATGTGCAGGCGGCATGGCCCCGGGGCCAGAGTGCCGGGGACGGTGAGCCTCAGACGCTGCAACGGTTCGTCGAGGACGACGGAAGCCGGCTGCCGGCGGCCACTGGCGTCCTCCACCGTCGCGTCCTCAATGGCCAATTCAAGCGCGTTGAGGACAATGACGTCGGTTGGCTCAACGACGGTCACCGCAATCGCCACGCGGCCGTGAAAGGAGGCGCCTGTCAGATCGGGCTCGAGTCGCAGTTCGTATCTCGTCGGAAGCACATGTCGCGGCAGTCGAAAAGGATCAGTAGAGTGAGGCGAAAGCGGGTTCATCGGTTCACCTTTCAATGTTTCTGTTGCGGCGTGCACCGTCGTCGGAAGGAAAGGACGCAGCCGTGTTATGAGCGGAGCGGCGAACAGGAGTACGCCCAGGCTCCTGGCGAGCCGGCGAAGCGTTTCACGTCTCTGGATCGACGACTCATGTCCGTTTGACGGTATGGGTTTCTGGTCCATGGGGCGTTCCCACAATCAAGACGTCGGTTCTGCCAACAAACAAACCGGTCTCGACGACGCCCGGAATTCGGTTCAGGGCGATTTCCAACTCTTCGGGCCGGTCTATCGTCGCCAGATGGACGTCGACGATGAGATTGTCCGATTCCGTGCAAAATGGAGCACCCCCGCGCTCGCGGAGCACGGCCCGGCCTTGGGTGAGCGCTTCGATGTGACGCGCGGTGCTGCCCCAGCCGAACCGTACGACCTCGACAGGCAGCGGAAAAGAGCCTCCCAGCACGGACACTCGCTTCGTGTGATCGATCACAACCACAAATTGCTTCGCGGAAGCCGCGACGATTTTTTCTTTGAGTAGAGCGCCGCCTCCGCCCTTGATAAGATTGAACGAGGCATCGACTTGGTCGGCGCCGTCGATGGCGACGTCGATCGCCCAGGAGGGCTCCCGATCGAGCAGGACGATGCCGTATTGTGCGGCGAGCGCAGCGGTGTCCTCCGAAGTGCAGACCCCCCGTATGAACAGGCCCTTTCTGACTTGCTCACCCAAGGCCATGACGAGATGCTTGGCCGTCGACCCCGTCCCCAGCCCGACGACCATTCCCGCCTTCACGTAATCGACCGCTGCCAGTGCCGCGGCGCGCTTGAGGTTGTCCAGATCCGAAGGGGTCATGATTGCGCGAGCCGCGCCGCGGTGGCGGCCGCGCCGAGCAACCCCGTGTGTTGATTCATGACGATGTGGACGGGAATTTGGCTCATCATGCGCTTATAGCGGCCTTTGTTGGTAAAGGCCTTCATGAAGGTGCCGTCTTTGAGTTTTGTCAGTATCTTTGGCGCGATGCCGCCGCCGAGGTAGACGCCGTTGACCGCCATGGATTTGAGCGCCAGATTTCCGGCTTCCGCTCCGTAAATGGACGCGAACTGGTCGAGCGCCTGCATCGCGATTTCCGCCTGACCCTTGAGCCCGGCCTCGGCAATTTCCGCCGCCGGATCGCCGGCCTTGATATTTTCCGCCAGCCAGGTCGGTTCGTTTTTTTTGGCGTCGCGCAGGTATTCATAAATCGCGAGAAGGCCGGGACCGGAAAGCACCCGTTCATAACTGACGTGCAGATACTGACTCCTGAGATACCGCAGCAGATCGATCTCCTGATCGCTGTTCGGAGCAAAATCCGCATGACCGCCTTCCGACGGGATGGGACAGTACCGGCTTCCATCCCAGAACAGGATGGATTGACCGAGACCCGTGCCCGCCGCGATCAGGGCGATGGCCTGCGGACGGGAGGGCGGCGTCCCTGCATTCAACGTGACCAATTCATCCGGTTTCAAGAGCAGAATGCCATACGCCATCGCTTCGAGGTCATTGATCAGTTGGACGTGCCTGATGTCGAACTGCTTAGACACCGCGGGGCCATCCACGACCCACGGAAGATTCGTCGTCCGGGAATGGTTTTCAAACACAGGACCGGCCACGCCAAAACAGGCGGCCGTAACTGTGGCGGTCGCTGCCTCCGGAGCGGCAGCGGGTTCTTCCTGTTTGGCCGGGTCAAGCTGATCGATGCTGAGGGGGATCTTCGGCGGCGCCAGAAAGTCAGTGAGCATCTCTTCCAGCGAGGCATAATCGGTGCTGTGAAACGTTTCCAGTCGCAGCGGATCGATGCGTTCCGCTGTCCAGTCGTACAACGCAAGCTGCGTTTTCGTGCCGCCGATGTCTCCAGCCAGGATCATGTGAGCCTTGGGCGACCCTCCCGGTACTGTCTCGTTAATTTCGCGGCTGCAGGACGATCCAGCAGCCAGATCAGGCGGCCGCGCTCTGGTCGCACAAGGGCCGCAGGTAAGTCCCGGTCGCCGTGTTGCTGGGGCTCAAGGACGGCTTTGACTGCAGCGGCCTTGCTTTCGCCGTTGGCGAGAAACAGTACCACAGTCGCGTGATTGATCACACCTAGGGTCATTGTGAGTCGAAGCCGTGGATTTACAGGCGCATGCCCGACCGTTACGCATCGACGGGTTTCGCGCAATGATTCCGTACCGGGAAACAGTGACGCCGTATGGCCGTCGTTTCCCACGCCCAGCAGCACGAGATCAAGCTGCGGCCATCCGGAGGAGGCGTTCGTCGACACGCGAAGCAAGTCCTCATAGTCCTTCGCAGCGGCTTCCGGGTCGGGGTGCTCGCCCTTCATGCGGTGAATGTGATCGGCGGCGATATGCAGAGGTTTGAAAAGCGCCTGTTCGGCGAGACGGTAATTGCTGTCCGGATGGTCCGGAGGCACGCAACGTTCATCGCCGAAAAAGAAACGCGTGTTTCGCCACTCGTGTCGTGTCGTCGAACTGACGGAGGCCAATCGCTGATAGAGCTGCTCCGGTGTCCGTCCACCCGACAAGGCCACGAGAAACCGGCCGTTGTCTTCAATCGCTCGTTGCTGGAGGGACAGTATGAGAGCCGCCGCCTCGGACGCCCAGGGCGAAACATCGTCGCTGAGGACATGCACCTCGGGAAGGACGGCCATCGCGGACCCCATTCTCTACCGACGCTACAGAAACGGCCGCCGTCGGCGCATCCCTGCGCGCTGGAGAGCGGTCCTTTTCAGTTGCCGTGTGCGGGCGGGCCGAACAGCTGGTTCAGGAGTCCACGTCTTACCGAAACGGCGGCGAAAACGCGGACAGGAGACTTGCCTATATTAGGGAGCGGAGGGCGAAAACGCAAACCGCTCAGGACGGAGGTGAAGACGTCCGCCGGACGAGGAACGGCATGCCTTCCGTAACGGTCCATGCCAGCGATTGCGCGTGATGCGGGGCGAGGGTGAGACGCAGCACCGGCTGCACGGCTGGTTCGTTCCCGGTCATGAGCCTCCGGCCCCAATCCTTGAGCCAGCTCCACCATTCGCGCGCCGTAAACCGTAGCCATCGCCAGATATCTTCAGCGGCGGACGGATGGACGGCCACCAGTAAGGAGGGGGAAAATACGAGGGTAAAATCGGACGGCATGTCCTCGAGCGAAACCGGTGGTTGCTCATCGCCCGCCGCTGGTTCAATCTTGTGTCTGGCAACGGGTGGCCGGGCCTGAAGACGGAACGTCGAGGAGGCGTCGGCGAGATGGACGGCGGACCATTGCTCGATCGGTAGCCGATGCAGCTCTGCTCCGCGCCCCTTGATCACGACCGACCGGGCGACAAGATCGAGGATGACATATGTCTGAGGACGTGCGGCAAGCTTGATCTCCTCGGCCAGAATTCGGTTCGCCTCTTGGAGGGCGGCTGGATCATTGATGTCGATGGCAAATATGTTGTCGCCTTCGGCCGCCCGAGGGGACGGCGATGCCATAGGGGGGAGCAGGAGGACGACCAGCAGGACCAAACGAGCCGGGTGTCTCAGCATCCGTCAGAAAATCATGATCGGGGTTCCGACGCGGGCCAGGCGATATACGCTCTTCAGATCGTCATCGTTGAGCCGGATGCAACCATGGGTGACGTTCTTCCCTAGGAGGCGCGGGTACAACGTGCCGTGAATGAAGTATCCTTTTCCAAACCCAAGCGCATACTCTCCCAACACGCCTGGTTCGATGCGGTCGGCGGCCGTCTTCGGAATGGCCAATCCTTCCTCGACGAAGGCCCAATCGGGCTTGACCCAGACCGGATTCACGAGTTTCGTTTGCACCATGAACTCTCCACGCGGAGTGTCGAAAATCCACTGGCCCTTTGCCTCGCCCGGCTTGTCGAGAATGGTGCCGCTTCCCGTAGACGCGAGCGCATCCAGCATGACGTGATCGCGGCGTTTGATATATAAATGGTTGCGGGCCGTGTCGACGACAATGTACGGCTGACCGGGCATGAGTTGAGCGAGCTGCTTCGAGAGCGATCTATACCGCGATTGCAACGTATGAAGCGTCGCCTGATCCGGTTCGACGGCCGGCACGATCGAAGCGTCAGTTGGAGGTAAGGTTCGCGCGAGCAGCAGTAGGAGAAGGGCTAGTGAAGCGGCGCCCAGCGCCGCAATGATGCGTTTCATGGCCCGCTCACACTTCGTCGCGACGCGGAGACAGATTGGCGAGAGCCCGCGCCACGGAGTTGTGCTCCACGAGCGCTCCGACGATGGTCACGGGGGTCCCATTGTCCACCCGGTCGAATAACATTGCCATTTGCGGATTTTCGAGCATCACGCATCCCAGGGTCTGAGCCATCAACTCATTGTCCACCCCATGAATCTCGATCTGGCCCCCGATGCTACGGAAGGCGGGAATCCGCCCTTTCTTCCGATCGTTGACAAATTGCCGTCGATCTTCCTGATTCGGATAATCTAGGAGCAAGGCGCGGTAATACTGGGTTTGCCCTCGCCCTCGCTTTCCGGCTATGCGATAGCGCCCTTCAGGCGTCGCGCCGTCACCCTGGTACCGTTTTTCTTTAATGCCGTTAAAACCGAGCCGGACAGGGTAGGATAGCACTTTCTGACCGCCACGGTAGAGCGTCAACGACCGCTCGGCTTTGCTCACGACGATCGCGGCCGTGTGGTGGGTCCTCGACCATTCGATAGTGTCCCGTGCCATGCGCTGCCACTCGGCGATTCGGTCCGGATTGGCGTACCGGCCTAATTCCCGTTGAAGCAAGGCGGATTGGGCCGCGAGATGGCGAGAGGCGTGCCCGGAGGCCTGAAGAGATTGGTCGTACCGTCCCTGCTCATAAAACGCACGCGCTTGCTTCAGCAGCAAGTCGGTTTCTACCGGCTTTTCGGCCAAAATCAGCCGGCTGTCGATCGATCTAACCTGCGACGCGAGAGCCTGGGCGTCCCCCTCCACCTCAGCTAGCTGCCGGGCAGCCGCCCGCCGCTCGGCATCCTGTTGTTCGGTCAGTCGAGCTACTGTCCGAGCGCCCTCCGCTTGTAGCTGACGAAGCGCTGCTTCGAGGTCATTGGGTTCCCACGGCCAACGGATGGTGTCTTCTTCCGCTTCGACACGAGTGCGGAGGGTGACCCAGCGGTGAACGAACGAGGCATACTCGCCCGGCGCGACTTCGGCGGCTCGCAAGTGAAGTAAATCCCGATCGAGCGATTCGATGGCTTCCACCATCTCAGGGGGGACCGTCTCGACACAGCCCACGAGCGACCCCCAGAGGGCCAGCGCCCAGACACACCGCAATGATGAGGCGACGGATGGGATTCTTGCGCGCATATCGCAGACCCCTGGATGCTACTTCCGCTTGGCGACCGTTTTGCCTTTGCCGATCTTGGCCAGTGCCGTTTCGATCTCATGGGAGACGGCATCCGCCTTTTGCTGTATGGCCTTCGCTTTCGTCTCGGCGCCGAGATAATCCGCTTTGTCGAGCATCATTTGCACGTCATTCAATGACGCCTTCAGCGCGTCGGCGTCCGCCTTGATCGACTCAAGCGCGGCGCGATCCTTACCCGCGGGGGCCTTGGCAACGAGGTCCATCGTCGAGGCGACGCTGGCTTGCGCGGCCTGATGGGCCTGTGTTGCGGCAAACTTCGCTTCCTCGGTCTTCTTGGCAGCGTCGGCCTTCACCCGCTCGGCCTCGGCCTTGGCCGAGGCTGCGAGCTGCTCGGCCTTTCCGTAATCCCGCAGCAGGGCAAACTTACTTTCTTGTTCTGCGACCTCCGTTTTCATCGCCGCGAGCAGACCTTCGACCTTGGCATAGTCGTTGGCCACGTAGGTGGCGGCACCGCTTTGCTGAGCCTCCCTGACGGCTTGCTCGGCGGCGTTGATCTGTTCGGCCGGAGGCTGCGCACAGCCGCTCATCAGCAGACACATTCCCACTATCGACAACAGAACATGGCGGATCTTCATATCACGCTCCTCCTGAGTTAGTGGACGGTTCAATCCGCATAGCGCTGTGTAATCGACGCGCAGATGAGGCAGAATCTCTTCGATTTTCGCAAAGATAGTGCCAGAGCGGCTGCGAAGCGCCGACTTGCCAAATGCTTGTTCTGCAATGTGTTATGGCGCCGCGCACACCTGTACAGGCGAACAGTCTGAGGCAGTCTAGTCCATTTTTGCAAAAACGTCCACAAAAGCGCCTCAATCTGAATGAGAGATCAATGACTTGGACAATTTTCGACCGATCAGCAGGAGAGGCGTCGGCGGAAATCGTTGGTTTGACAGGTCACGGAGGCGCACCTATAATGCAACGTTCAATCGCAATTCTGCTCAGAAATTTCAGTTTGAAAGGAAGACCGGTATGTCGTTCACGTTTCAGCAGCCGTCGAACCTCAAAAAGAAGCGAGAACACGGTTTCCGCAAACGCATGAGCACGAAGAACGGCCGGAAAGTGTTGGCCCGTCGCCGAGCCAAAGGCCGCGCGCGTTTGACGGTGTAGGCCTTCGCGCCCACGGACTTCCGCCCCCCTTGTTTTCCTCAAGCAGGGACGTTTCCCAGAGCATCACGGAGCGCTCCGGCCGAACTCGGAACGCAGGAGTCAAGCGGGTCCTGCCCGGGCCTTAATGAGCCGGACGATGTCGCAAGGTGCAGGAGACCGCTCCTTCTTTCTTCGAGCCAGCCGCGATATTGAACATGTCAAGCAGCACGGCCGTCGGTTGTCCACGGCCTGTTTTAATTTACTCGTTTCCAGGACAGCCGATCCTCAAGCAAGCCGGATCGGCATCGTCGTCGGCAAACGCTTTGGCATTGCGGTCCGGCGTAACCGTGTGAAACGCGTGTTTCGCGAGTTGTCGAGGCAAATCCGGGGGGAGTTGGCCGCCGATCACGCGCTGTTGGTGTTTCCAAAGCGGGATGCCCTTGTCCTTCCATTTGAAGAGCTGAAGAGCGTTTGGCGCACGACATTGCGGCGCCAAGGATTGCTCAATGCTCGGGAGAAATCGTGATGAAGACAATCTGCGTGGCCATTCTTACGGCCTATCGATTTTGCATCTCTCCCTGGCTCGGCCCGGCCTGCCGCTTCGAGCCGACATGCTCAACGTATGCGTCCCAGGCCATTCAACATTTCGGGGTTGTGCGGGGAAGCGGCTTGGCGCTATGGCGTCTCTTGAAATGTCACCCGTTCCATCCAGGGGGGTACGATCCGATCACAGGCCAGGGCGGTGTGAGGCACGGGGAATAGTATGGAAAAGCGCGTCGTAGTTTTTCTCGTCCTGTCGCTGGCGGTGATCTTGGGTTACGATCTACTGCTCAAGCAACTGGGATTGATTCCGCCCGGAGCCGTTGACCAGGAGGCCCCGGCCGACCGGGCAGGCAATCCTCCCGATCCGGGGCTGGGATCCTCAGACCGGGGTAAAGGCGCTCCCGGCGCTCCGCTCACCACCGCGCAGGACTCCACTTCCCGCGAGTCTTCCCCGCCGCCATCGAGCATACAAGCGCGCGACCAGACGGTCGTCATCGAAACGGACTTGATCCGAGTGGCTGTCGGTGCACGCGGCGGTGTGATTTCCAGCTGGGAACTCAAGCGCCTTCACACGGCTCCTCCTGAAGAGAAACCCGTCCAACTCGTCCATCAGGGCGCAGGCTTCAAGGCACCGTTGTCGATAACCACCTCGGAGCAAACCTCAGACAAAGTGCTTCAGGAAGGACTGTATGCCATAGACACAGACGTGACCAGTCTCGACAGCGCCCATCCCGTAGGGCAGGTGACCATGCGATTTCACGACCCTGCCTCGAAGCTTACGGTCATGAAGCGTCTCACGTTTCGACAGGGAAGTTACCTCGTCGACGTTGCGCTCACCGTTGAAGGACTCTCCGGCGGATATGACGTGGTCCTGGGCACCAACTTCGGCATCGTCGAATGGGGTGACGGGTTTATCGGCCTGATTGGTTCTGCGTCTCTCGTGGATGGGAAAGTGGAAAAGGAAACGCCGGACACCGAACTTGAGCGCAAAGGAGCGGTGCAGTGGGTTGCACTACAAGACAAGTATTTCCTCTCGGTCCTGATGCCGCAGGGTGCCAGTGCGGCCTTGGCAAAGAAGGAGGGCGAGAAACTGGTATCTGCGGGCGTGCGCATGCCCGGCGCGGGCGACGGCAGGACGACGGCGCTGCAACTGTATGCCGGGCCAAAAGAATACGACACGCTTCGATCGCTGAACGTCGGCCTGGAGGAAACGATCGATTTCGGCTGGTTTATCTTCGGCAGCTGGAGCGTCGTGAAGGCGGTGGCCAAGCCTATTTTCTACGTCCTGCGCTTCCTCAACGATTACACGCACAACTACGGCGTGACGATTATTCTGTTAACGATGGGCATCAAGCTGCTCTTCGTTCCGCTTCAGTATAAAAGCTATAAATCCATGAAGCAGATGCAGATGATCCAGCCCAGAGTGCTGGCGCTGCAGGAAAAGTACAAAGACGATCGCGACAAATTGAACAAGGAGCTCATCAAGCTCTATCGTGACTATAAAGTGAACCCGGTAGGCGGCTGCTTGCCAATGGTGCTCCAGATGCCGGTCTTCGTCGCGCTCTTCAATATCCTCTATATGACCATCGATCTCCGGCAGGCCCCGTTCGTCGGCTGGATTACCGACCTGTCGGTTCAGGATCCGTACTACGTGCTGCCGATCATCATGGGGGCGACGATGGTGATTCAGCAAAAGATCACACCCACCACGATGGATCCGACGCAAGCGAAAATCATGTTGGTCTTGCCGGTGTTTATGACGTTTCTTTTTGTCAATTTTCCGGCCGGACTCGTGCTCTATTGGCTCACCAACAATGTGCTGACGATAGGGCAGCAGGTATTGACCGACCGGCTCTACGCGAACAGGCCGTTTATCATCGAACCGGCGAAGTGAGAGTCCGCGCGCATGCTGAGCGGATGCCTCGAGGACACCATCTGTGCGATCGCCACCCCGGGCGGTGAGGGCGGCATCGGCATCGTTCGCCTGAGCGGCAGCCGTGCGGTAGCCGTGGCTGAACGGGTCGTTCGCCTCCGCTCGCGACAGGCGCTGGCGTCGGCCGTTTCCCACACCCTTTACCTCTGCGACGTGCGCCTTCCGTCATCGCCGAACAGCGGTCAAACGCTTGAGGGAGACCTCTCACAACGCGAACAGGTCTTTGACGAAGCGCTTGTCGTCTATATGAAGGCCCCGCGCTCCTTCACCGGCGAAGATGTCGTCGAAATCCAGTCTCACGGAGGTTGGCTCGTGCTGTCTCTGGTCTGTCGGGCCTGCCTTGAAGCAGGCGCCCGGATGGCATTACCCGGGGAGTTTACCAAACGGGCTTTTCTCAACGGACGACTGGATTTATCTCAGGCGGAAGCGGTGCTCGATACAATTCGCGCGAAATCGGCCGCGAGCCTTTCGGCGGCCCAACGTCAGCTGCGCGGTGAGCTCGCGCAGGAAGTCAATGAGGCGCGGGAGGCGTTGTTACGCCTTCTCGCGCAACTGGAAGCGGGCATTGATTTCGTCGGCGAGGACATCCAGCTGGTCGAAGGGCCAGACCTGCTTCGAACCGTCGACGGCGTCGCCGCGGTGGTCCGCCGTTTGGAACGCACCGCACGCGAAGGCCGGCTGCTGCGGGAAGGTGCCCGTGTCGTCATCACCGGACGGCCCAACGTCGGGAAGTCGAGTGTGCTCAATCGCCTGTTGAAGGAAGAGCGCGCCATTGTCACACCTGTGCCGGGAACGACCAGAGATACCATCGAAGAGTCGATCGATCTGGATGGTCTGATCATCGCCCTTGTCGATACGGCCGGCATCCGAGAAACGGAGGATCCGGTGGAACGCGAAGGCATCGAGCGATCCCGCTCGGCGCAGAGACAGGCTGACTTGCAGGTCGTCGTGATCGACGGTGCTGTAGCGCTGACTGAGGAAGACCGGGCACTCGTTGAGCAGGCCGCCGCAGGCCAGCACGTAATCGCAATCAACAAAACCGATCTCGCTAGGACCGTCGAGCCGGCCGCAATTGGATCGGAGGCCGCCTGCATGCTCGTATCGGCAAAAACCGGCGAAGGCATTGATCGGCTCCGGGCGGCCATCCGGTCCCGATTGGTTGGGGCAGGCAGTGACGCGACGGAGGGTGTGATGGTCACGAACGTGCGGCATCATGCGGCGTTGTCTCGAGCCGGCGAGGCGTTGGCACAGGCCAGGGCGTCGGCCGAGACCGCAATGGCGTATGAATTTGTGGCCGTGGACGTGCGGGCCGCTGCCGATGCCTTGGGAGAAATTACGGGGGCGATCACGACCGATGAAATCCTTGAGCAGATTTTTTCCACGTTTTGTGTCGGAAAATAGCGGAGCATACGGTGCAGGAATCGTTTGACGTGATCGTCGTTGGAGGGGGGCACGCCGGTTGCGAGGCGGCTTTAGCTGCGGCGAGGATGGGGGCGAAGTCGCTGCTCTTGACGATGGACCCCGCGCGGGTTGCCCAGATGTCTTGCAATCCGGCTATAGGCGGTATTGCCAAGGGCCATCTCGTCAAGGAGATCGATGCGTTGGGCGGTGAGATGGCCGTCAATACCGATCGGGCCGGCATTCAATTCCGCTTCATCAACACCAGTAAAGGCCCCGCCGTCCGTGCGTTGCGGGCGCAATGCGACAAGGCGCTCTACCGGCAGGCGATGCGGCAAACGCTGGAGGGCCAAGCGAGGCTGACGATCGGTGAGGGAACCGTCGACCGGCTTCTCGTCGAGGGTTCGAGGGTCACTGGAGTCGTGACCGATGGTGGCCAACGCATTTCTGCCAAGGCCGTGATCTTGACATCAGGTACTTTCCTTAAGGGATTAATCCATATCGGGCTCAATCACTTTCCCGCGGGGCGTGCCGGTGAGGTGTCGGCCGAGCATCTTTCGGACTGCATGAGGGACTTGGGTTTTGAAGTCGGCCGGTTGAAGACCGGCACACCGCCGCGTTTGGACCGGGATTCGATAGATTTCTCAGTCATGACGCCGCAGCCCGGAGACAATCCGCCGCCGCCCTTCTCCTATCGGACGGACCGGATCGTGACGCCGCAGCGGGACTGCCATCTGACATACACCAGTGAAAAGACGCACGAAATCATCCGCCGGAATCTAGACCGCTCACCGCTCTACAGCGGGGTGATCGAGTCGGCGGGACCGCGCTATTGCCCATCGATTGAAGACAAGGTCGTGCGTTTTGCGGAGAAGTCCCGCCATCAAATATTCGTTGAACCAGAGGGCTTGGACACGCCCGAATTTTATCCGAATGGAATTTCCACGAGTCTTCCGGTCGACGTGCAGGCAGCCATGCTGAAGACCATTCCAGGTCTTGAGCAGGCTCGGATGCTGAAGCCGGGTTACGCGATTGAATACGACTATTTCCCGCCGCGGCAGCTTCATCAGACGCTGGAAACGAAACAGGTAGGAGGCCTGTATCATGCCGGACAAATCAATGGAACGTCAGGCTATGAGGAGGCTGCAGCTCAGGGACTTATGGCCGGCATCAATGCCGTACTCAAACTGCGGGACCAGCCGTCCCTGGTGCTCGACCGCTCGGAAGCGTACATCGGCGTGCTTATCGATGATTTGATTACGAAAGACGCGAGGGAACCCTACCGGATGTTCACTTCTCGAGCTGAGTATCGTCTTCTCCTGCGTCACGGCAATGCAGATCTCCGCCTGACCGATAAGGCCAGGGAAATAGGACTGATTCCTGATAAGGTATACGCGCAGTTCTGTCTCAAACGGCGTCGGATTGACGCCGAGATCCGTAAGTTGGAAGGGACAAGGCCTCGCCTGAATGAGGAAACAAAAAGGCGATTGGTCACGGCGAACATCGATGACGTGGCCGGTCCTTGTTCGACCGCTCAGTTACTCCGACGGCAAGGCGTCACGTATGAAGCGCTCATGGACTCTTTAGGGTTGGAAAAATGTGAAGACAAGGAAATTATTGAAGAAGTTGAAATTCATATTAAATATGCCGGATACATTAAACGGCAAATTCAACAGATTGGCCGATTTAAACAGTTGGAGAACAAGGTAATTCCTTCTGAACTTTCTTATGACCACATTCTTGGATTTTCGACTGAGGTGAAAGAAAAGCTCAAACGCGTTCGTCCTGCTTCCATCGGCCAAGCGTCACGAATTTCAGGTGTCACTCCAGCCGCAATCTCAGTGCTGCTCGTCGCTCTCGAGAAGTTCCAACGAAAGCCTCAGGGAAGCAATGCGTCCACATAGTGTCTCGTCGAATTCCGTCTATTCGTAGCTTTCATCTTATGTGAAATGGGCCTTGACCTCTTTTGTCATTTCACGTAATTGTTCCACGTGGAACAGGAGCGTGCCCTGCACGAGTTCCTTGTCGCGTCCGCGAGAGCGCTTGACATCAGTCTCACCGAGCACCAAGCCGAGCAGTTTCTGGTTTATCTGTCTCTGTTGCTCACGTGGAATCGAACAACGAATCTCACCAGCATTACCGATCCATTTGAAGTTGTTTCAAAACATTTTGTGGATTCGCTGACCGCATTGAAGGCATTGGACTTTCCGTTAGCAGGCGTCGTTATAGATGTCGGCAGCGGAGCTGGTTTTCCAGGTATCCCCTTAAAGCTTGTAAGGAATGATTTGCGTGTCGTGTTGGTAGAACCCTCGCTCAAAAAATGCTCATTTCTCCGCTCCGTCCTGGGAACGCTTAAGCTGGATTTGGTGTCCGTCTATTCAGGCGGGCTACAGCAGTATGCAGCAGACGACTCTCATCTCCTAGCGGATGTTGTTGCCGTTCGTGCATTGCGTTTGGAGGAGATTCGAGAAGCCGCAGCGCTCATTTTGAAGCCGAATGGACATCTCGTGCAGTACCAAACAGAAAAAACGGCAGAAGGTGCTTCAAGTGTATTCGGGCTGGTATCTCACCACGATTTTTCTTTACCGAGGAAGCATGGAAGCCGGGTGGTCACAGTGATGAGGAAAACAGCGACCGCCTGATCCTAAAGTTCCACGTGGAACAGCGGTGCGGAGGGGCATAACTAAATCGATGGCGATGATCGTTGCGGTGGCAAATCAAAAGGGAGGAGTGGGTAAGACTACGACCTCCGTGAATCTCGCCGCCGGACTCTCGCTGCAGGGTAAGCGCGTCCTATTGGTGGACATGGATCCACAAGGAAATGCGACGAGCGGGTTGGGAATTGACCCGCGGTCACTGGACAAGACTGTTTATAACTGCTTGATTAATTATGTTAAATTTGAAGAAACCGTCCAAAAAACTGAAGTCAGTGGGCTGTCGCTGCTCCCAGCAAATGCCGATCTAGCCGGCGCCGAGATTGAGTTGGTGAGTATCGAGGAGAGAGAGAAGGTTTTACGCAATTTTATCAATGCCTTAGAATCATCGTTCGACATCATTTTTCTCGATTGTCCCCCTGCACTTGGCATTTTAACCGTAAATGCCCTCGTTGCAGCCCGCTCAGTGCTGATTCCTGTGCAGTGTGAGTATTACGCCATGGAAGGGTTGAGTCGCCTTATCGGCAGTATTGAGCGAATACAGCAATCACTGAATCCCGGTCTCACCCTCGAAGGCATTGTATTGACAATGTTTGATGTCCGAAATAGCTTGGCACGCCAAGTTGCTGATCAAGTCCGGGGACATTTTAAAGACCTCGTGTATCAAACGACCATCCCGCGAAACGTCACGCTTGCTGAAGCGCCCAGTTACGGGCGGCCGGTCCTTCTCTACAACATGGCCTCGGCCGGCGCGCAGGCCTACCTCTCGTTAGCAAAGGAGTTCCTTGCCCATGGAGAAAAAAGCGCTCGGTAGAGGACTCGACGCCTTACTGCCCACGACAAAACCTGCGCCGATGCCCGAGCTACCCGAGGTTCAGCATCTGCGCATCGAAGCGATCGTGCCCAACCGCTACCAGCCTCGACAAACGTTCCCGCCTCAGGAATTGGCGGAACTCGCTGCTTCACTCAAACAGAGCGGGCTTCTCCAACCGGTGCTCGTACGGCGGAAAGGCGACGGAATGTATGAACTGATTTCCGGAGAACGCCGCTGGCGCGCCGCGAGGGAAGCGGGGCTCGAAACCATTCAAGCCGTGATCAGGAACTGCAGCGATGAAGAATCGATCCTTCTCGCGCTCGTGGAGAACCTACAGAGGGAAGACCTGAATCCGATGGAAATGGCCCGCGCCTATCAGCGCATGATGAACGAGTTTGGACTCACTCAGGACATCATTGCGCAACGCGTCGGATGCGAGCGGTCTTCGATCGCGAATGTCGTTCGTCTCATCAATCTCCCGAGCGAAGTGCAACAACTGATCGAGAGCGGCCAGCTTTCTGCCGGCCATGCGAAGGTCATTTTGGGCCTTGTGAGCGCCACCGAACAGCTGCGCCTGGCGCAGCTCGTCATTGCTCGAAACCTTTCCGTGCGAGACACGGAAAAAATGCTTGCCTCGAGCGTCACCGCCAGGAAACGCCAAGCCCGAGAGCTGCGGAGGTCGCCGCTTCTCGATCTCGAAGAGCGGTTGCAAAAACGATTTGGAACGAAAGTGTCCGTGCACAACGGCAAGCGGGGAGGCAGGGTCGTCATCCACTATTTTTCACCCGCCGAGCTCGATGGTCTTCTCGAGCAGCTGCTTCAGTAGTTCCCCTCTACGTACCGTCTCAGGCCTCGTGAAATAATCTGCATATTTGTTGCCAAATCGACCGACCGGTGGCAGTGTTTGTTCGTACGGCTGACATCCGCACACGAACTGATCTTGCCATCGCTGTCACGGAACATTTGGAGGATTGCTCATGTGGGGCCAGGAAAAGCAGGACGCAAAACGGGCCGGTGACGGCGCATCCGAAGAGGGTGCGGCGCCCGCCGTGCCCAGCTCTGACGCGGGTGAAGATATCATCGCCTTTGTCGGAAAAGGTGTGGAGTTCAAAGGTGTGATCTCCTACAGCGGCACCGTGCGCATTGACGGATATCTCGACGGTGAAATTCATACCGACGGCGTGCTCCTGATCGGCGATGAAGCGGTCATTCAGGCGAAGGTGACCGCCGGAACCATCGTCTGCAAGGGCAAGGTCACGGGCGACATTGCTGCGAAGGAGCGGGTGAAATTGCGGGCTCCCGCGGTCTTCAACGGGAGCATGAAGACGCCCATGCTCTCCATCGAAGACGGGGTCTTGTTCAATGGAGGCCTTGAGATGGCACAGGGCCTTCGCGACGGAGCGGCGCTGCATCCCGTGGCCCTGACACCGCCGCCAATCGTCAAGCGCGCGAGCGGAGAATGATGTCTTAAGCAAAATAATCTAGACCACCGGAGGCGCACCATGTGGGCACGAAGGGAACACAGCGAGCAGCAGTCGGAGCCGGATTTCGAAAACTTCACCCTCCTCGCCAAGGACGTCGATTTCAAAGGCGTCGTCAACTTTGACGGCACGGTGAGGGTTGACGGTCGGGTCGAAGGTGAGATTCACACTACGGGTACCCTGATTGTCGGAGAAAACGCGATCATCAAGGGTGTCGTTTCAGCCGGCGTGCTCATGAACAGCGGCAAAATCAACGGCACGATCACGGCCGTCGAAAAAATTCAGATCTTGAAGCCCGGCGTGCTGGTCGGCGACATCCGTACCCCCTTGATCGCCATCGAGGAAGGATCGCACTTCCACGGCATGTGCGACATGGGCATGCGTGCCTGGTCGGAACCGGCCCCGGTTTCGATCGCATCCTAGGCCGTCACGGGCTGCCCTGCTTGCCTCTGGCCCTTTCCGCTCGCGGCCAGTACAATACGGGCCGTGAACAAACCCACAATCCTGCTCGGAATGAGCGGCGGTGTCGACAGCTCCGTTGCTGCTGCTCTCCTGGTCCGCGAAGGGTACGATGTCCGTGGCGTGACCCTTCAAGTCTGGGAACATGAAGACGAGCATGTCGCCGCCTCGAAAAAGTGGCAGGAACGCGGCTGCTGCAAGGTCGGAATTGCCAAGTTTGTGGCGCAGCGGCTGAACATTCCTTACGAGGTTGTCGATCAGCGCCGGCTCTTCCGGGAAACCGTGATCGATGATTTCCTGCAGAGCTATGCCCGCGGGACGACGCCGAATCCCTGCGTGCGTTGCAACGAGCGTGTCAAATTGCGGAGTCTCATCGAGCTGGCCGACCAACGCGGTATTCAATATGTGGCGACGGGGCATTACGTTCGGATCCACGAGTCCGGCGGCGCGTTGATCCTCCGTCGGTCGCTGGACGAGAAGAAGGACCAAAGCTATTTCTTGTACCGGATCGACGCAAATTGGCTGCCTCGGCTACGCTTTCCGGTGGGTGGGATGCAAAAGTCGGAGGTGTGGGCCGAAGCCGATGCGCTCGGCCTTCCCGTGGACGAACTCAAGGAGAGTCAGGAGATCTGCTTCGTCAGCCATGGCGACTACCGGACGTTTATCGAAAGAGAAATGCCTTCCGCAAAAACGCCGGGGGCGTTCATCGATGCCCATGGCCGGTATTTGGGACCACACGACGGCGTCGCCTTTTACACGCCCGGACAGCGCAGAGGCCTGGGCATTGGCGGGGGCCAGCGGCTGTATGTCCAGCAGGTGCAGCCACGGACAAATACCATCGTCCTTGGTCCTGAAGAAGCGTTGCTCAGCTCCACATGCCTGGTGAAGGATCTGAACGTATTCGACCGTTCACTCCTGAAAGGGAAGATGGAAGTCTCCGTCAAGGTCCGATACGCCACGCGCGCCGCCCCTGCGAGCGTCGAACCGGACGGCCCCGATAGTTTGCGCATTCAATTTCATTCGGCCCAACGCGCTCTCAGTCCTGGCCAATCGGCGGTGCTCTACCGCTGCGATGACGTCCTCGGGGGTGGCATCATCCAGCCTTGCTGATGCCCTCGCTAGCCCCGTCTTATTGACAGTTCCCACTGCCCAATGCTACGTTTGCGCGCCGATTTGCGTGCCTTCCGCACGGAAGCATCCCGTTTGCCCTAAATTGCCAATGAGTGGATTAGGACAGTGATTAAAACGACAGTTGCGCGACGTTACGCTCGGGCGCTCTTCGAGCTTCTCGATCCATCACACATCGAAGCGACGCGGGGTACCCTCAACGGCCTGGCACAGGCCCTGAAAGAATCTTCGTCCCTCCGCCATGTTGTCGCGTCGCCGGCGTTCGGCGTGGAAGACAAGATCGGGGTGTTGTCGGATCTCTCAGCCCGTTTGAACTGTCCCCCGGCAGGCAAGGCATTTCTCGGTCAATTGGTGAAGAAAAACCGTGTCGGATTCTTGCCCGAAATTGCACAGGCATTCTCGAACCTGGTCGACCGGTCGAAAGGCACACAAGCTGTACTCGTGTCTTCCGCAGCGGCGTTATCCTCCAGCGAGCAAGACCGCATCAAGTCGCGCCTGCGCGAGACGCTGAAGCGAGAGGTCGATGTGACCTTCCAGACCGACGCCACGCAGCTCGCAGGTTTGCAAATCCATATCGGCAGCATCGTGGTGGACAGCACAGTTCGTGGGCGGTTGACTGCCATGCAGTCCCTGCTGACACGTGACTGAACCCGCTACGGCGGTGCGTCACCCATTTGAGGAGCTAAGGAGTCCCCATGCAGATTAAGGCCGAAGAAATCAGCGCCATTATTAAAGAAAAGATCAAAGGCTTCGACAAGCAGGTCGACGTCAAGGAAACCGGTTCTGTGATTCAGGTCGGGGACGGCATCGCGAAGGTCTACGGCTTGGATGGCGCGATGGCCGGCGAAATGCTGGAGTTCCCCGGCGGTCTTTACGGCATCACACTGAACCTCGAGGAGGACAACGTGGGCGCCGTCTTGATGGGCGATGACGTCGGCATCAAAGAAGGCGATCCCGTCAAGCGTACCGGCCGCATTGCCGAAGTGCCCGTTGGCGAGGCCCTCATCGGCCGCGTCGTCAACGCGATCGGACAGCCGATCGACGGGAAGGGCCCTATCAAATCACAACATTCCTCGCGCATCGAGGTCGTCGCTCCCGGCGTCAACACCCGGCAATCCGTGCGGGAACCGTTGCAGACCGGCATCAAGGCTATTGACGCCATGATTCCCATAGGCCGCGGCCAGCGCGAATTGATCATCGGCGACCGGCAAACGGGCAAGACGGCCATCGCCGTGGACACGATCATCAACCAGAGAGGACTCGGCGTTTTTTGTATCTATGTGGCCGTCGGTCAAAAACGCTCGACGGTCGCGAGGGTGGTCAAGACGCTCGAAGAAAACCACGCGATGGAATACGCCATGGTCGTCGCGGCGACCGCCAGCGATGCCGCTCCGATGCAGTTCTTGGCCCCCTTCGCCGGCGCGGCCATCGGAGAGTACTTTAGAGACAACGGCAAGCATGCCTTGATCGTGTATGACGATCTCTCAAAGCACGCCGTCGCCTACCGGCAGCTCTCGTTGCTCCTGCGACGGCCTCCCGGACGAGAGGCCTATCCCGGCGACGTGTTTTATCTCCACTCCCGTCTGCTCGAGCGGGCCGCGAAGCTGAGCGACAAGCTTGGAGGCGGAAGCCTGACCGCGCTACCCATCATCGAAACGCAGGCGGGCGATGTGTCGGCCTACATTCCGACGAACGTCATCTCGATCACCGACGGCCAGATTTATCTTGGCAGCGATCTGTTTTATTCGGGCATCCGGCCTGCGATCAACGTCGGCCTCTCCGTGTCGCGCGTGGGCGGCTCCGCGCAAATCAAGACGATGAAGCAGGTGGCGGGAACGCTCCGCTTGGACCTCGCCCAATACCGCGAGATGGCGGCTTTCGCGCAGTTCGGTAGCGAACTGGACAAGGCGACACAAAAGCAGCTCGCGCGCGGTGTCCGCATGGTTGAACTGCTCAAGCAGGGTCAGTACAAGCCCATGCCGGTGGCTGACCAGGTGCTTTCCATCTATACGGGCGTCAACGGATATCTGGACGATGTACCCGTCGACAAGGTGCAGCAATTTGAAGCGGATTATCTGCGCTACGTGCAGCAGCACCACCCCGACGTCAAGAAGGAGATCGTCAGCCTCTCGAAAATCGACGACAAGGTCGGTGAGCGGCTCAAGGAAATCATTACCACCTTCAAGCAGAAGATGGGATACGGCGTCAAATAAACCTTGGAGTTATCCTTGCGGCCGATCAAAACGGTCATCCCACGAGGCCGCAGGGCTCCCAACGACTGGGGCGTACGGCGGATGTACGCGGCAAGCCGGCGGGGACTCAGAACGACGTTGGGGACGGTTTTCATGGGAACGCATGCCAAGCCTGCAATCGCTAAGACGCAAGATCGCCGCCTTCAAGAATACACAGAAGATCACGAAGGCGATGAAAATGGTGGCGGCGGCCAAGCTCAAGCGCTCCCAGGACCGTATTCTGGCTGCGCGGCCTTATGCCCATGGAATGCGGAGCGTCGTGGGGAATTTGAGCCGGCGCGTCAACCGCTTCGCCCATCCATTGCTGCAGAAGCGCGACGGCAACAACGTCGAAGTTTTGGTAGTGACGAGCGACCGCGGCTTGTGCGGCGGTTTCAACGGCAATATTGTGCGGCGAACATCGGAATTCGTTCGGCAATGTGAAGCGCGGGGGTGTCACGTCACGCTGAGCATCGTCGGCCGGAAGGGCCGCGAGTATTTCCGGCGCCGTTCATGGACCATCCGGCAGGAATGGACGGGGATATTCGACAAACTGAGCTTTGAGCATGCCATCGATATCGGCACTGATGTAACGGAGAGCTTCGTCAAGGGCCCGTTTGACGAACTGTACGTCGTCTACAATGAATTCAAGTCAGCCATTCAACAGCGTGTGACGGTCGAGAAGCTGTTTCCGGTGGACGTGCAGGCGGAATTCCACGCGGCGCGGGCCGAAGCGACGACCGGCGGCAGTTACTTGTATGAACCGGACGAAGCGGACCTCCTCAATGACTTGGTGCCGAAGCATTTCCAGGTGCAGACGTACCGTATTCTCTTGGAATCGGCGGCGGCCGAACACGGCGCGCGGATGGCGGCGATGGACGGCGCCACGCGCAACGCAGGGCAACTCATCAAACGAGTCACCCTCTATTACAACAAGACGAGACAGGCGGCGATCACCAAAGAACTCATGGACATCGTCGGCGGAGCCGAGGCATTGAAATGAATTTCAGCGGGTCCTGTCGCCCGATCAGCCCGTTCATCCTCGCACGCCGCCCCGGTGGTCCCCGCTGCGGGTGACCCGGTGGATACCGCATCTCGGCGCGGTGGCGCGGGCGGGTAAGAAAGAGCCCAGGTCGGGCGCCACCGCTCGAATGAGTGGGTGGTAGTGAAAAAGGAAGGAGAACAGCAGTGAGCACAGGTAAAGTCATCCAAGTCATCGGTCCCGTCGTCGACGTGGAGTTCCCCCCCGGCCAGCTGCCGAACATTTATAATGCGCTCAAGGTCAATCAGGAAGAGAACAAGGCGGCCGGGAAGCCCGCGGTGCGGTTGACGTTGGAAGTGGCCTCTCATCTTGGTGAAAACCGCGTCCGCGGCATCGCCATGTCGTCGACGGATGGTTTGACCCGCGGCATGGATGTGCAGGATACCGGCGCCGCCATATCCGTCCCCGTCGGCCGTGAGACCCTCGGCCGTCTGATCAACGTGCTCGGCGAGCCCGTCGATGAAAAGGGACCCGTGAAGGCGAAAAAGACGTACCCAATTCACCGGCCGGCGCCGAAGCTGGAGGACCAGGAAACGAAGACCGAAGTCCTCGAAACCGGTATCAAGGTCGTGGATTTGCTGGAGCCGTACAGCAAGGGGGGAAAAGTCGGTCTCTTCGGCGGCGCCGGAGTCGGCAAGACGGTCATCATCATGGAGCTGATCAACAACATCGCCCTGCACCACGGAGGATTTTCCGTATTCGCCGGCGTTGGCGAGCGCACGCGCGAGGGGAACGACCTTTGGCACGAGATGCAGGAATCCAAAGTCATCGATCCGGACGATTTCACGAAGTCCAAGGCCGCTCTCGTGTATGGGCAGATGAACGAGCCGCCCGGCGCCCGCCTGCGGGTTGGTTTGACGGGCCTCACGGTTGCGGAATACTTCCGCGACGAGGAAAACCAGGACGTCCTGCTCTTCATCGATAATATTTTCCGGTTCACCCAGGCCGGCTCGGAAGTCTCCGCGTTGCTGGGCCGCATGCCGTCGGCCGTCGGCTACCAGCCGAACCTTTCCACTGAGATGGGGGCGCTGCAGGAACGCATCACCTCGACAAAACGCGGATCGATCACATCGGTGCAGGCCATATACGTGCCGGCCGACGACCTCACCGATCCCGCGCCTGCCACCGCCTTTGCTCACCTGGATGCGACGACGGTGTTGTCCCGTCAATTGGCGGAATTGGGCATCTACCCGGCCGTGGATCCGTTGGACTCGACCTCACGCATCCTCGATCCTCAGGTCATCGGTGACGAGCATTACAAGGTGGCCCGAGGTGTCCAGTCGGTCCTACAGCGGTACAAGGACCTGCAGGACATCATCGCGATTCTCGGTATGGACGAATTGTCGGAAGACGACAAGATGGTCGTCGCGCGCGCCCGCAAGATCCAGCGCTTCCTGTCTCAGCCGTTTCACGTCGCGGAAGCCTTTACGGGCGCCCCCGGGAAATATGTGAAGCTGAAAGACACCGTGCGCAGCTTCAAGGAAATCCTGGAGGGGAAATACGACCATCTGCCCGAACAGGCGTTCTACATGGTCGGGCCGATCGAGGAAGTCGTCGCCAAGGCCGAGAAAATGGGCGTGAAAGCCTAGCGATGGCAGGAAAGATACTTTTAGAGGTCGTGACGCCTGAGAGGCAGCTTCTGAGCCAGGAGGTGGATGAGGTCATTGCACCCGGCTCGGAAGGCGACTTCGGCGTGTTGCCCGGCCATTGCCATTTCTTGTCCACGTTGCGCATCGGCGAGCTTCGTTATCGCATCGGTGAACGCACGAATCACATGGCCATCCTCTGGGGATATGCAGAAGTAACTCCGGCAAAAGTCACGGTCATGGCGGAAATCGCCGAGAAGGCCGAAGACATCGATGTCAACCGTGCCCAGGCCGCGGTCGAGAAAGCCGAACAGCGTTTGAAGGCCGGTGGCTTGCCGTCGGAAGTGAAAGAAGCGGAAATCAGCCTCGAAAAGGCCCGTCTTCGCAGAAAGATTGCGGAACGGGCCAGACAGGCCTAAGCGTCCGCCGCCTGCCCTACCGTCTCGTTTGACGGTCAGCCGGCCGGCCGGTATCCTGCTCCTTTCATGGCGGAGGCGGATTCCGTGTCGGCGTCTTACCTGTGTTGTCTCGTTTTCCCCGTCATCATCTCGGCCAACGTGAACGCTGCCGTGCCGGCGGCCCAGGGGAGTCCGGCGCGGACGTTGAGCGGTGAGGAACTGGTCCGCATCGGCGAAATCCACGACGTGCAGAATCACTTCCCCGAGGCGCTGACGTACTATGAGCAGGCCCTGGAAGCCTTCCGCGCGCACAAACAGCGGAAGGGCGAAGCGGTCGTCCGCACAAAAATCGGATCGATCCTCGAGCGACAGGGTCGCACGAAAGAAGCGGCCGCCCAGCTGCAGCAAGCGCTGGCGCTGTTTTCCAAATACCCCGACTCGCCTGTCTACGCCGATGCCTTGTACGCGTCTGGAAGAGTCTCACTGTGGGTCGGTTCTCGCGAGGAGGCGGCGAGCCTATTCGAGCAAGCCAAGGAGCGATATCGGCGAGCGCAGAATGTGCGAGCCTTCGGTTCGGTGACGCTGCGATCGGCTCTCCTGAAAGTGAGCGACACGTCTCCGGACGAGGGATTCCGCGAAATGGAACAGGTATTGGAGGCCGCGCGCATGAGACGGGACCAGGAGCAGACGCTCGCGGCCCTACTGTCTCTTGGCGATGGTCACTTCATCCTGGATCGGATGAACACGTCGAGGACCTACTACGAGCAATCGCTGGCGCTTCTCACTCAGCTGCCGGAAGCCGCCGTAGAGGCGGGGCTGCGCATCCGTCTGGCCGCCGTCAACGTCGACGCCGGACGAGAAGAACAGGGCATCGAGTCGGGCAAACGTGCGGTCACCCTCTTTCAGTCCCTGCACGATGCTTCTGGCGAAGCGGCGGCATGGGCATTATTGGCGTTGCTCCATGAAAGGCTCGGCCATGACGCAGAGGCTGACGAGGCGTATCGGAGATCGCTTGCGATTTATAGGCAACGGGCGCTGACGGTCCATGCGTTCCATCCAGCATCGGAAGCGCCTAGCGTTCCAAAGGAATCTCGATGACCAGCCCTCCCATGACGTCGTGCATCGCGAAGTCCTTCTTTTGGCTGGAGGGATGGCTGTTGTGACAGCTCACGCAGGCTTGACTGACGGCTCGATCGGCGTAGATGGCTTGAAAATATCGCCGGTCTCCCCGCTTGACTGTTCCGGTCACCGCACGCTCGGGATGTTCGCGAAGAATTCGTAATCCTTCCTTCTCCGAGGAACCTTCAGGCGCGTTCGTCGGGTTAATTGGCCAGAGGCTGATCAGCCGATAACGGATCTTGGCTCCCGTGGTCGCAGCCAGTTCGCTTGATTCGATGAGAAACTGTGCGGGCAGAGGCAGCACGTCTTTCTTGGCGCGCCAGTCTTCGGCTGCTTTGGTTCCACCGCCCTTCTCCAGACGTTCGACCACGTGGATGGTGTAGAACGTACGGTCAGCTTCGATGACGGAGTGGAGGTAGTCGGCAACCGTCTCCGGAGGGATTCCCTGCTGCTCCGCCGCCCGCGAACTCGCCGCGATGACAAGGAAGGCAACAACCACTGCCACGATTCCGAAGGCGAAAGTCCTGAGCATCACGATCTCCTTTCAGTGACGACAGTTACATCCCAAGCATAGTCCTCCGGTATTCATCAGGCAAATCCGCATTCGCCTGATTGCTTTTGCCCAAGGCTCTTTAGTAGCGTGGGCCGCACATGATTACGGAATTTGTGGTGACGCCGGGAGAGCAGCCCAAGCGGCTGGATGTGTTCCTCGTCAATCGCGAGCGCGACATGTCTCGCTCCCGGCTGCAACGGTTGATCGAACTCGGACGTATCCGGATCAACGATCAGGTTGTCCGGCCCAGCCAAAAGATCAAGCCGGGCGACAGAATCACCATGGAGGTGCCCAAGCCCGAGCCTCTGGAACTCCGGGGCGAAGCGATCCCGCTCGAAGTCCTGTTCGAGGACGATCAACTGCTGATCCTCAACAAACCGCCTGGCATCGTGGTCCATCCTGCCCCGGGCAATTGGACGGGAACACTGGTGAACGCCCTGCTCCATTACTTCCAGGTCTCCGGCGGAACGGTATCGAATATCGGCGGCAAGGAGCGGCCCGGTCTCGTCCACCGGTTGGATAAGGATACGTCCGGTGTCATGGTCATCGCAAAGACAGATCACGCCCACCGGCACCTCTCCGGCCAGTTCAAGCAGCATACGATTATCCGCGTGTATGAAGCGCTCGTCTGGGAAGTTCCTAAAAAAGGGCACGGCCTGATCGAACTCGCGATCGGACGCGACAGTAAAGAGCGGAAGAAGTTTTCCTCACGCACATCCCGCCCCAAAGACGCGGTGACCGAATATTCCGTTGACCGCCGATTCGGCAAGCTCGCTTCGCATCTGCTCCTCTATCCAAGAACCGGGCGCACGCATCAGCTGCGGGTCCATTTGGCCTCGCTGGGGCATCCGATCTTGGGCGATCCCAGCTACGGGGGCCGGAAAGTCTGCAGCGTGGACGGCGTGGCAGCCCCACGAGTCATGCTGCACGCTCGAACATTAGGGTTCCGCCACCCGGTGACAGGAGAGTTCTGCGAGTATGAGCGGCCTTGTCCCCCCGATATGGCGCGCATGATGAGAGAGCTGGAAGACCGTCTGACGTCAAAGCGCCTGCACGGCGCTTGACAGCACTCGTCCCCGTCAATTAGGACCGTTCTATGCAGACCGGCGACGTCCTCGATGCCATCGGCGGGCTTTCCTCTCAATTGAAGACCTACGCGGCCAAGTTGCCTGCCATCGTGCACTTGACCGTCGTTCCAACAGGGATGAAGCCCAAGCCGGAAGCGATCGACGAGTACGAAGCGATCGTCTCGCGATTCCGCAATCACAGCGCCGGAACGGCCTATCGGGGTTTGAATGAGGCGTTCGTCGAATCACTCGAAGCGTTCGAGGTCGGGAAGCTTTTGGGTTCGGTGCAGCCTCTGCTCGCAATTCTCGATCACTTGGAACGGATGCAAAGGGACAAAGAAATCACAGCGGATGCCACGGACGCCCGACGCATTTCCGAGTACCGGGTCGGGCTGCATAAGATCATGCCTGGAAACAAACCGGAGTTGGACGGCGCAGGGCGAGGAATCTAGCTCGTCTTCAGTGCCCCATTTTCGGCCCCGCCGCGTTGGCCCCTTCGGAGACGAGCTTGAAGCGCACGGTGGAACCGCAGTGCGGGCACTTGGCTCGAACGGTTTCTTCGTCGAGGAGTTCGTATTCGTCGGATTTGAGCCACATGAGTTGAAAGCACTTCGGGCAGCTACGGACTTGCGTTGTCATGCATTTCCTCGTACACTAGCTCCTGAACACCGGTCCAGGAAGCAACATCCACCGGGAGCGTACTGTAGTATAAGATGCCCGCCAGCCTCAAGACCGTCGTTACCTTTTCCGATAAAAAAGAACTCGAAGCTTCGCAGTTGTTGCGGTTGTTTCATCAAGCGCCTTGGGCGAAGGATCGCACTCTCGATGACGCGAAGGAAATGCTGCGCCATACCGACGTGGCGTTGTGCGCCTGGGACGGCGACCAGTTGATCGGCTTCGGCCGCGTGTTGACGGACTTCACATATCGGGCGACTATCTGGGACGTCATCGTAGATAAAGCCTACCAGAAGCAGGGCATCGGGACGGAGATCGTGCAGCGGATTCTGAGCCATCCACGCCTGAAGCGCGTCGAGCTTTTCTGGCTGTGTACGAGACGTCCGGGTTTCTATGCGAAGCTGGGCTTCAGCGCCAAGGAACAGACCGGCATGGTCTGGGTACGCTCGAAGCACGCGCGGCAGGAATGATTCACTTCCACTGAACGGCGGCGCGCAGAGTCCCACGAGGCAACTCTGCGCGCATCGCCGCTGAGCATTAAAAGAACCACTTCACCCCGAACAGAAATCCGAACGAGGACGCATTCCAATCGTCAATGCGGCCGCTGCCCACTGGGCCTGGACCTGTCACTGTGGCATGACCGTCGTTCCGCTTGTAGGCCATTTCGGCGTTCAGCGCCAGTTGCTTCATGATCATCCAATCGGCTCCCCATCCTAGGCGCCAGGCAAAGTTATTGCTGGGTGACAGGCGGCTTCCGGCGATGTTCCTGTCTTCACCGAAGCTGTTCACGTTCACCCCGAAGCTCATATTGACATAGGGGGTAATCGCGCCGAACCGGACCGGGCGGATTTCGACGGTGGGCAGCACGGAGACGGTATCCTGATGGCCAAGATCAAAGGCGCCGGGCCCATCCGTATTAATGCTGTGGCGCTCCCATTCAAGCATCATTCCGATCAAGAGCCAGGTGTTGAGACTGTACATGGCCTGAAAGTTGACGAGGGAACCGACAGCCGTTGAAGTGCCGGGTGTCAATTGCTGGGTCAATGGCGCGAAGCCAGCTCTCATGCCAAGGTAGAACCGGCCGGGCTCGGTTCCACCGTCTTTCATCGCGGTGTCTTGCGCTTGGACTTCAGCGGCGCCGAGACCGACCAGCAGCGCAGCGACCAACAACGAATTCCTGTACCAACCACGGCGCGTTGCAGCACGCATAAACAGCCCTCCTATGATGGAATTAGAACTTAGGTGCTCCCTTATCTCTCGATAGCGCCTCAAAATCAACACTCTTTTACCCCTGTCACGCCTGATAGAGGTATCTGCCCGGTGGAGACATTTTGTCCAGAAGAGACGCCGTGTACGGAGCGGTATGAATTCTAGAGGTTAGTCACGGCAAGAGGACGAGGTGATCGCTTGGGAGAAAACATGATCGAGATGAAAAAGACTACCGTAGAGAGCAGAACAATCGCGGGCCCCGAGGGAACGTCCCACAGCGCGGACAGTAGGACACCGGAGACAGAACAGGCGATCCCGATGATCAGTGAGTACCACGTCAAGGTTGAAAGACTGTGCGTTAACTGATAGGCCGTGGAAGCAGGGATGAGCACCATCGCGAAGACGAGAATCGCTCCAACGGTCTTTAAGGACACGACCACAGTCAATGCCACCAGGGTAAGCAGGAGAAAGAACATTCGCCTTGCCGGTACGCCTGAGGCTTCAGCCATATCCTGGTCGAATGCGATGAAATAGAGTTCCTTGGAAAACAGAAAAATACATCCAATAACGCCTACGGTCAATGCGCCGACGATCCGAAGCTCCTCCGGCGTCACCGACAGGACGTTGCCGAACAGGTAGCCGTAGACTTCAGGGTTGTACGTCTTCATCAGCCCGATGAAGAGGATGGCGAGCGCCATGGTGGTGGTATAGAGAATTCCGATCGAAACGTCGAGCTTCATCGTCCCCTTCTCTTCGACCCATCCCGTTATCCACACCGTAATCAGTCCGAACACAATCGCAAGCAACAAGGGCGGCCAGCCCATAAGGTAGGCCAACGCCACACCGGCAAAGGCCGCGTGCGCCGTGCCGGCTCCGACGAATGCCAGCCCACGCAACACGACAAAGACGCCGATCAGCGAGCAGAGCCCTCCCACCATGGCGGCAGCCAGCAGAGAGCGTTGCATGAAGTCGTACGTGAGAAGATCCAGCACAGGCACTCCTAATGATGATGGTGGTGGTAGTCCTCGACGATGAGCAGGTCTTTTTCCGTAATCACAAGATCCTTCCCATACACTTCTCGAAGAATCTCGGCTTTGAGCACCTCGGCCGGGGGACCGGCTGCGTAGAGCCGCGTTTTCAACAACACCAAACGATCCACCCTCGTGCGAATCATGTTGATGTCATGGGTCACGAGGACGACAGTGAGGCCTAATTCCTGGTGAAGATGCTCGACTAATTCGATGACGTTGTGTTGAGTCGTGATATCAAGGCCAGTGGTCGGCTCGTCGAGGAGCAATACTTGGGGCTGCTGAGCCAGTGCGCGGGCAATGAAGACGCGCTGCTGTTGTCCGCCTGAAAGTTGGCCCAAGGCGGTATCTTTATGTCTCTCCATTCCGACGTGCGTGAGCGCTTCCATGGCAATCTTTCGATCGGCTTTTCCGGGGCGTCTGAACAGTCCCAGGGCTCCGTAGCGTCCCATGGTGACTGTTTCAAGTACCGTGACCGGGAAATTACGGTCCACGACGCCCTTTTGGGGGAGATAACCGATCTTCGCTCTGTGATGGCAACGCAGTTCATCGCAGGCACAATCAAAAATATGGAGATGTCCTTCCATCGGAGCCATCAATCCCAACACCGCTTTGCACAGCGTGGTTTTGCCCGATCCGTTCGGGCCGATGACTCCGATGAACTCTCCGGCTCCGATCGTCAGTGTGAGATCTTTGAGCGCAATCACGCCCGGGAAGCCGAAGGAAGCGTGGTCGAAGCGAATGATTGGCTGTCTGAACGAGGACACTGACTGGCATCCTTTCGGCCAATGGCGCGCCGACGCCTTCATGGAAGGCGGGACTACGAGGCTTCCAGCGCGTTGGCCAATTGGAGCACATTATAACGAAGCATGTCGAGATACGTGTCAGTCCGCGGCAATCCACCCGGCAGCGTCGTCAACACCACGACGCGGGCGCCGGTTTCCTTCGCCAAGAGCTCGGGGAGCCGCTGGCTCAGCTGGATCTCGGAGACCACGGCTTTCACGTGCTGTTTTTTGATCGTCGCAATCAACGTCTGAAGATGGACGGCCGACGGTTCGCTGGCCGATTGTGCTTGGATAGTGCCGACAATCTTAAAACCGAATCGCCGTGCGAAATACGGCCAGGCCGGATGGTGGGCAATGAAACGCCTGTCGGTCAATTTGGCGAGACGATCATTTAACTCCATGCGGAGCTGATCCAACCGCTTCAGATAGGCGGCCTGGTTCTGCCGGAATTCCTCGGCATGCGCGGAATCGGCCTGAACGAGGGCTTCGGTGACGTGGCGCATCATGGTGGCCACGTTCTCGGGGTCCATCCAGATGTGCGGATTTCCGTGCCTCTGGTCTTCATGGGCGGGATCCCCCTCATGGCCGTCCGAGATGAGGCCAATGCCTTTCGAGGTGGTCACAATTCTGAGAGAAGGATGTCCTGCGCTCTTGACGAGACCGGCCACCCACACCTCGAGTCCAAGTCCGACCTCGAAGAGCAGCTGCGCGTTTCTCACGGCCACCAGATCGCTCGGTTTCGGAGAATAGGTGTGCTCATTTTCATAGCCTTTCAGCAGCGAGGTCACTCGGACATATGGGCCTCCCACCTGCTCCGACAGATCCTTTAACACCGGAATTGTGACGACGATGTTCAGTGGTTCCGTCAAGGGGCCGGCCACCGCCGGCACGGCGGTCAACCAGACACCCGACAAGATCAACCACCCCACTGTGATGAGCCCGACCGTCGGCATGGGCCGCGACGGTACCATCGAGATTTCTTTAATGTCAACGCAACGGCTGTCCGGCGCGTTCACGCGTCAAGGCGCTTGACCGGACCACCCAGTTCCATTAGCGTAGCGGCCCACGGCCGAGATTCTTCGCACAGGGGAAGTCAGATGAAAATTGTCGGGTTGATGTCCGGAACCTCCGGGGATGGTGTGGATGCGGCGCTTGTCGAGGTGTCGGGCCGCGGCTCGGCACTGAAAGCTCGCGCCCTTGCCGCACAGACTCTCGCCTATCCACGATCGCTCCAGCGGCGAATTCTCACGGCTTCGATCTCCGGCACCGTTGCCGAGATCTGCCATCTGAATGCGTTGCTCGGCGAATGGTTCGCGAACGCGGCGCTAAACGTGATTCGCCTCGCGAAGCTGCGTCCCGCCGATATCGCGGCGATCGGATCGCATGGCCAGACCGTGCACCATCTGCCGCAAGGATTCCAGGCGCCGGGCGTCGGAGCGGTCCGGTCGACGCTGCAAATCGGAGAACCGGCCGTAATTGCGGAACGAACGGGCATTACGACCATTGCCAACTTTCGTCCTCGCGATATTGCGGCGGGAGGACAGGGAGCGCCGTTGACGCCTGCCGCGCATGCGCTGCTTTTGAGACATCCGCGCCGGGCAAGATTGATCGTAAACCTTGGCGGAATCAGCAATGTGACGTACGTGCCCCGCGGCGGCACGTGGGACGGCGTCGTTGCGTTTGACACCGGCCCGGCGAACATGGTGTTGGACAGTCTCGTCAGTCGAGCGACGAACGGACGGCAAGTCATGGATCGGGACGGGAAAGGCGCCCTCAAAGGCCGGGTCGAGGATCGCCTGCTGGGCAAATTGCTGGCGCATCCTTTCCTTTCGCGGCGTCCGCCGAAATCTACCGGCCGAGAAGAATTTGGTCCCGCGCTTATCGACGACCTGCTGAGCATTCAACAGCAGCAGGGGTTGCCGCTGGAGGACGTATTAGCGACCTGCAGCATGTGGACGGCCAAGGCGGTCGGCACGGCCCGTCGATGGATCAAGGGTCCGATCGATGAAGTCGTGGTCGGCGGCGGGGGCGTGCGCAACCGGGCGGTCATGGAAAGCCTGGCCGCGGTGTTCGCCCCGATACCCGTGACGACCTTCGATGCCCTCGGCTGGGAGAGCAAGGCGTTTGAAGCGGTTGCATTCGCGGTTCTCGCCTATCGAACGATGACAGGCCAGTGGGGCAATATTCCGGCCGTAACTGGAGCGACACATCCCGTCCTCCTGGGTATCATTGTGCCGGCCGGCCAGCATTGGGTTAAGCACTTCCGCGCATGACCGCCCCCGCAATGGATTGGTGGTTCGTCGGTCTCATCGCGGCGGCGACGGGGTTTCTCGTTTGGCGAACGTTCTCTGGCCGCTTGCGACCGGCTCCGCGATCGGGGCCGTTTGTGCTTCCCTTGGGAACGGTTCTCCGGCCGCAGCCGCTGCTGGGAGAGAAGGCGCTGCTCCTCTACAACCTCATTCGGCTCGCTGTGGAGGACCGCTATTTTGTGTTCGCGGAGGTTCCTCTTTTGAGCTTTTTGGCGGTCGAAGCGGAAGGGGGGGCCCGTCTCGAGGTCCTGCGACACCTTGCCCTAAAACGTGCCGACCTGGCGCTTGTGCATCCCGGCTCGCGCGTGGTGGAACAGGTCGTGCAATTCGTCGAGGGTGCTCCTGCCGAGGATTCGGTCGACGCCCCCGCCCGACGCGACGTTCAGCGCATCCTGCATGCGGCGGGTATTCGAGTGACGACCCTGAGCGTCGAGCCGAGGTACACCGTCCAGGAGCTCGAGCGGCTGTTGGGCATGAGCGATCCGGAGTGATACTGGAGGGACCTTCTCACTCGGTGGGAGGCGGCGTCGGCTCGGTCTTTTCTGCTTCGGTCTTTTCTGCCTCGGCGTCCAACGCTTTTCTGGCCACTTCGGCTTCCGGGCTGTCGGGGTATTGATCGACCACCCGCTCGAACATCATCCGGGCCTTTTCGGAATCTTTCAGTTTTGTGTATGTTTGACCGATCTTCAGCGTCGAGGCCGCGAGCTTGGGACTGAGCGGATAATAAGAAACGACGTTGTAGAAGGCTTTCAAGGCGTCTTTGTACCGCCCCATGCGGAACTGACATTCACCGACCCAGTACTGCGCGTTTGCGGCCAGCGACGTTTGGCCGTGTAGCTCCAAAAAAAGGCGGAAGCCGGCGAGCGCCGCCTCGTAGTCGCGGTGCTTGAATTCTTCCATGACCCGGTCGTACAGATGTCTGGACGTATCTTGAACTTGCGCTGGGGCCGCCCAGACCTCCGAAAGACCGCCTATCGTGGTCACGATGATCGGGAGCAATACAGCGGGAAGGAGTCTGCGGATCTTCATCGGTCGGCCTCCATTGCCCGGGGGCGTTCTTGTCATGGTCCCGAGTTCGCAAGGCACATGCCACAGGACGTCCACTTCGCGCTTGGAAAAACGTCGGAAATACGAGCGGTTGGTCGCAGGGCGAGCAGGCGTCATCTCGAGCCGGGATCAGAATTGTACGGCCGGCTGTCTCCGATCCGCTTGACAAGGAAAAATCGCTCGTTCCTGGCAATCGGCTCGTGGCGCGTTTTGCCGGGCCTGAGGAGCATGTGCTGCCGATGAGTTCGCAACCGACCGGGGCGCCTCAAGATCCTCCGCTGAATCCACTCGGCGGTAAAACGCTGATCGTAGACTGGCAGGACCGCTCATCGTATCCCCGGCCGAGCGCGGCGTTGAAAGAAGCCGGGGAATTCGACCAAGTCTTTGTGAGAGCCGGCGTCTATGAG